>JAWOFG010000188.1:0-25669 GCA_046482365.1 Pelovirga sp.
AGAACCCGCCATTGGGGAAAATTGACATCGCTGCGTTGCAGACCGGGACTCTCGGCATCGCGCATAAAGGAAGCGGGATCAATAAAACGGAAGAGGCCGGAGAATTCCAGATCATCTTCCAGCACACGATCGAACTCGGCAGCAATCTCCGGCTGGGCGGTGGTAATCGGCAGGATGCGGTTCAGCGCCAGAGGGATGGCCTGCTGCCCCGGCGAACTGATTTCAATCCGACTGGCAAGGGCGGAGTTGACAAAGATCAGGGTTAGCAAAGTGACAATCAGCAGGCGCATCAATAACTTCATCAATTCAGCATCTCCTTGAGATTAAAGGTAATGGTAAACTCCATGGTCTGGGGCAAGGGCTGAGGCAGCTGCCGGGACAGGGTCAGGGCGCGCACCAGGGATTCATCAAAGGCGGCATGACCGGAGCGACTCACCCAGCTGAAGGCCGTGCGGTTACCGGCCGCATTGTAGGTGACACGCACCACCGCTTCCGGATTACCGGTCGCCAGGCCGCGGGGGAAGGTCCAGTTCCGGCGGATGAACTCCTGAACATATTCCTCGGGGGGAACACCTTCTTCGCTACCCTTTCCACCAATCGTACCCGGTGGGGCATTGGTAATGGGGGACTCGGGAGCCTCTGCCTGGGCTTGAGCTTTCATGCGTTCGATGGTTCGATTAAGTGCAGCTTGTTCGGTCTCACGTTGACGTTGATCTTCTCTTGCTTGGATCTCCTGTAGACGTTTGTCTAATTGGCGTTGAGCTTCCTGTTCGGCCAGGCGCTGGCGCTCAGCTTCCTCGCGTTTGCGCTGTTCTTCGGCCAGCCGTTTCTTCTCGGCTTCCTCGCGCTTGCGCTGCTCCTCGGCCAACCGGCGCTTTTCCGCTTCCTCTTGCTTACGCCGCTCTTCGGCCAGACGTTCACGCTCGATTTCTTCCGGGGTTGGCCCGGGGATCAGTTCCGGTTCCGGTTCAGGCGCAGGGACCGGTTCAGGTTCCGGTGGAGGTGGCGCTGGAACAGGTTCCGGTTCCGGTTCGCTCACCGGAGCCGGTGGTGGCGGTTCCGGTGCCGGTGGTTGCGGTGCTGCCTCAGGTCGACCGGCCTGCGGATTGAGGACCGGTGCATTGACCAGGTTCACCCGATAGACCGGCGGTGCAGTGACCGGAGCGCGCTGAAAAAAGGGGGTAAAGTACAGGCCCACAAAGAACAGGTGGAGCAGGACCGATAGCATCAGCATTTTGAGAAAATCGGACTCCAGCCGGGGCGCTCGGCGGTGTTTCTGGTCGGAAGCCAGGGGTGTCATAACAGCTTCAATCTTCCGGCAGACGGGTGACCATTCCCAGCTTGTCAACACCAGCCTGCTTGATGGCGGCCATCACCTGAACTACCAGTCCATAGGCAACGGCTTGATCCGCCTCGAGAAATACCTGCAGATCGGGACGATTCTGCAGCGCCTGCCGAACAACAGGTTCAAGACTGCCGATCCCCTCAACCTCAACCTGATCAACACTGATCCGGCCGTTGCGCTCTAATACCACCACCATCGGTTCGATATCCGCCGGCAGGCCGGGGGTTTGCTGCACCTGGGGGAGATCAATCTCCATGCCCTGATCGAGCATTGGAGCGGTGACCATGAAGATAATCAACAACACCAGCATGACATCGACAAAGGGAGTGACATTGATCTGCGCCATGGCGCTGCGGCGGGGACCGCTACGTCTGACTTCCATGCTATTTGCCCCGCTCCATCCGTTCGAGAATGTTCAGAAATTCCTGACTGAAATTGTCCATTTCACTAATCAGCTCGTTGACCTTGTTAAGAAAGTGATTGTAAGCGATGACCGCCGGTATCGCCGCTGCCAGGCCGATGGCCGTCGCTACCAGGGCTTCAGAAATGCCCGGAGCGACAACCGCCAGGGAGGCGCTACCGGTCTGACCGATACCGTGAAAGGCATCCATAATCCCCCAAACCGTACCAAACAGGCCGATAAAGGGGGTGATGGAACCGGTGGTAGCGAGAAACGTCAGATATTTTTCCAGCCGCTGGGTTTCCTGGGTCGTGGCTCGGCGCAGGGCCCGGGCGACGATTTCGGTATTAGCCATACGACTGGTAAATTCTTCCGTCGCTTCATCATCAGCGGGGCGTTTTTTTTGCTGCAACAGCTCATGATATCCTTCACGGAACAGGCAAGCGACAGGAGAATGGCCGAACTCCTTAACTCCCTGACCGATCAGGTCAAAACGCTTCTTGCTCCAGAAAAAATCGAGAAAACGGTCGGTTTGAACCATCGCTTTGCGAATGACCGCCAGTTTGTAAAAAATGATCGCCCAGGACACCAGGGAAAAATAGACCAGGACCAGAAGGACACTCTTAACCACTGGTCCGGAACTTAATACGAGTTCGAGCAAGGGAGACTCTCCTGTTTTCAAGTTGATGTTTGTCAAGTTTTTGCCGCTGGATTATCCGGCAGCGCATCTGTTCAAGTCAAGTTGTCGACGACGGTATCGGGACTGTGGTTTAGCACCCGGGTGATATGAATCGCCGTTGACGACCGGGGTGTACGTGCCACCAGGCGCAACAAGGCGGGCAGATCATCAAGATCATCCCAGGGTTCGAGCAGTACCGAACGCAACCCCAGTTGAGTTGCTTTGACCAGGGTTTGCTCAAGAACCGCACCGGTACTCCAGCTGATTTCCTGAAACAGCTGCGCTTGATGGGTCGTTTCACCGACCAGATAAAAACCGCCATCGAGCGCCGGGCCATGAACCAGATCGGCGCTTTCAAGGGCACTGAAGGCCAGCTCGATCCGCTCCAACGGCAGATCCGGGGCATCGCTGCCGATCAGCGCCGCCGCCTTATAACCTGCAGTCAGCCAGTCTGACAGGCAGCGCGCCATGCGTTCGCCCAGGTCCCTGCCGTGCTGGGGAACCAGCCTCACGCCGGGAAAAGTGGTAGCAAACCAATCCTTATCGCCACTGTAGCAGATGGCCAGCTCGCATCCGCTGAGGGATTGCATGCGGGTCACTGTCTCCTGCAGGCACACCCGATAGAGATCGGCCGCCTGTTCAGGCGTCAGGGGAGGACAGAGGCGGGTTTTTACCATACCGGGGAGGGGTTGTTTGGCAAAAATTCCTAAAATCCGGTTTTTTGTCGGGTCCAAAAGGCACTTATCCACTTTTTCCACAGACTTATCCACGGTCTAGCGGATTCCATGTTCCACCATGGCATAGGCCGAATGGTTGTGAATCGATTCAAAATTCTCACACTGGATACTGAACCAGCGGATCCGCTCTTGGCCCGCGAGTTTTTCGGTCACCGCCCGCACCATGTCTTCAACAAACATCGGGTTGTCGTAGGCACGCTCGGTTACGGCCTTTTCGTCTTCACGCTTGAGCAGGGCGTAGACCTCGCAGCTGGCACACTCCTCGACCCACGCGATCAGATCTTCAAGCCAGATATGCTCTGTGTAACGGACGCGCACCGTCACCAGGCTGCGCTGGTTGTGGGCACCCCGCTCACTGATCTCTTTGGAACAGGGGCACAAAGAGGTCACCGGCACTCGCGCCTCGAGCATGAAATCAAACTGGTCTGCCAGCGTACCGACCATGCGGCACTGATATTCGAGCAGGCCGCGGGCACCCGATACCGGGGCGCGCTTTTCAATAAAATAGGGAAAATCAAGCTCCAGGTGAGCACGATCGGCTCCCAGACGCTTTTTCATCTCGGTCAGGATGGTCTCGATATTTTCGACACTGATCTCGCCGTGATAGAGATTAAGCACCTCGATAAACCGGCTCATGTGGGTGCCTTTGAAGTGGGCCGGCAGGTCGACATACATATTGACCCGGGCCACTGTGTACTGGCGCTCACGGTATTTATCCTGAACGACAATCGGATAACGGATATCCTTGACGCCGACCTTGTCGATAGGGATCCGGCGTTCATCGGAGCTCTGTTGCAGATCAGGCATCTGCTGACGGATGGAAAGCAAGGGATCAGGTTGCATAGGTCAGTGGGTCCTCCTGATTGATTTCGGCGAAGCCCTTCAGGCGTAATCGGCAGGAATCACAATGGCCACAGGACAACCCCGCCGGAGTCGGATCATAACAGGAATGGGTTAAGCGGTAATCAACACCCAGGTCAAGACCACGACGAATAATCTCCCCTTTGGTCAGGTCGATCAGCGGAGCCTGAATACGGTAGCCCTGCCCTTCCACCCCGGCTTTGGTCGCCAGGTTAGCCAGCGTTTGAAAAGCATGGATAAACTCGGGCCGGCAATCGGGATAACCGGAATAGTCCAGAGCATTAACACCGATAAAGATATCACCGGCTCCCAGCACTTCGGCCCAACCCAGGGCAAAAGAAAGAAAAATGGTGTTGCGGGCCGGCACGTAGGTAATCGGAATACCTTGATCCTGCGCAGCATCCTTGGGTACTTCGATATCTGCGGTCAGGGCACTGCCACCCACCAGGCGCATATCGATATCGATCACCAGATGGCTGGCGGCACCGATCAGCGGCGCATATTCACGGGCCATTTCCAGCTCTACGGCATGGCGCTGACCATAGTTGAAACTCAAGGCATAGCAAGTAAACCCCTGCTCTTTGGCTATCGCCAGGCAGGTGGTTGAATCGAGGCCTCCACTGTAGAGGACAATGGCTTTTTTCATGATGTCACTCGATAAGGTGCGCCATGCACCTCATAAAAGTTGCCGGTTCCGAGACGATGAATCTTGAGCAGATTGGTGGTTCCCGGCGCAGAGACCGGGCTGCCCATGGTGATCACCACCACATCGCCGGGCTTTAACAGCCCTTTTTCCAGCACGACTTTTTCAACCGAAGCGATCTGCGCCTCGGTATCGCCCTCGATGTCGACGCGCAGGGAACTGACCCCGCGATACAGGGCGAGATGGCGGCGGACCTGCTGGGTTGGGGTGACCGCGAAAACCGGCAGGGAAGGTCGGTACTTGGCCACCAGGGTCGCGGTGCTGCCGGTCTGGGTAAAAGCCAGTATCGCTGCCGCGCCTACATACTCGGCGGCCTGGCAGGCGCCCTGACCAATCACGTCGGGGATATTCTGATGAAAGCCCGAATGTTCAAGTTTAAAGGAACGCCGCGGATTCAGGTTCTGATCGGCTTCAACATCATGGGCGATGCGGTTCATCACCTCCACTGCTGCGACCGGGAACAGCCCCGCTGCGGTTTCTCCCGACAGCATTACCGCATCGGTCCCATCGAGGATCGCGTTGGCAACATCGGAGGTTTCAGCGCGGGTCGGACGGGGATTGCCGATCATGCTTTCGAGCATCTGGGTGGCGGTAATCACCGGCTTGCCGGCTTCATTACATTGGCGAATAATCCCCTTCTGGATCAACGGCACCTGTTCTGAAGGCAATTCAACCCCGAGGTCGCCGCGCGCCACCATTACCCCGTCGGTAGCCGCAAGAATGTCGCTGAAGTTGGCTACCGCCTCCGGCTTTTCAATTTTGGCAATCACCCGGATCGGGGAATGGTGATCAAAAATAATCTGTTTAAGCTGACAGATCTCATCTGCCGTGCGGACAAAGGACAGGGCCACCCAGTCGAGTTCCTGAGCGATGGCAAATTCAAGATCAACGTAATCCTTGGGGGTCAACGCCGGGGTCGAGACCTTGACGCCGGGCAGGTTGATTCCTTTGCGGTCCTTGAGTTGCCCTCCCTGCTTGACCACACAATGCACCTCGACCTCGCTGCTGCGCACCACTTCAAGTTCCAGTTGCCCGTCATCAAGGAGAATCCGATCCCCGGTCTCGACGTCACCCGGTAGATCCTGGTAGTTGGTCGGAATGATGCCGTCACCGCCTTCGACGTCAGCCGTGGTGACGATCACCTCCTGGCCAGGCGTCAGGGTCTGGACGCCGTCACGCATCACGCCGGTACGAATTTTCGGGCCCTGGAGGTCACCAAGAATCGATACTGCTTTACGGTGCAATATCGAGAGTTCACGAATCTGATCGATCCAGATTTTTTTCTGTTCCAGTTCACCGTGGGAAAAGTTCAACCGGAACACATCCACTCCGGCCTTGAGCAGGTTTTCGAGTTGCTCAGGTTCACCACAGGACGGCCCTACCGTGGCAACAATTTTGGTATGTCGATACATTCATATCCTCCAGCGCTGTGCGCTATTTTAGGTTCTTGTTATAAATACGGGTCGGTTGAAATCTTGGGCTTTTCTTTTATTAGACTGCTGCCATCCTGACAGATCCAGTTGCTCCCCCCCGGCGCCCATGTTATATATCTCCATTGATCTTTTTTGCATCCACACTCTTGTGCTGGTCAACAGAAACAATTTTTTGCCTGCAAGTCTATAAAAATCATATGAAGCGTCTGCTAACATACCTTTTTTTCGCCGTTCTCGCTACTCCCGTGCTGGCTGTTGCGGTGTTGCTTGGTGCTTATTTTTATATGTCCGCAACCCTGCCCCAGGTAGAGTCTCTGGCTGATTATCAGCCGCCGCTGATTACCACTATTTATGCTGACGACGGTACGGTGATTGCCGAATATTCCCACGAGCGGCGTTTTTTGGTGCCCTATGAAAAAATGCCGAAAACTCTGGTCCAGGCCTTTGTAGCTTCCGAAGATGCCGGCTTCTTCAAGCACCAGGGAATCGATTTTGTCTCTATCATGCGAGCCGCCATCAATAATATCAAAGCGGGAGGAATATCCCAGGGGGGCAGCACCATTACCCAGCAGGTAGCCAAAACCATGCTGCTGACCCCGGAGCGTACCTTTACCCGCAAATTCAAGGAAGCGATTCTTGCCTGGCGCATGGAACAGACCCTGACCAAGGAAGAAATCCTCACCATCTACCTGAACCAGATCTACCTCGGCCATCGCTCTTACGGGGTTGAAGCCGCAGCCCGCAGCTATTTTGATAAAACTGTTGAAGACCTGACCCTGGCCGAATCGGCCATTCTTGCCGGGCTCCCCCAGGCTCCCAGCCGCTATTCCCCTTATCGTCATTATCAACGGGCCATGGATCGCCAGAAATATGTCCTCGGGCGGATGCTGGAAGAAGGTTTTATCACTCCGGCTGAGAAGGCTGCTGCTGAAGCCGAAGAGGTGGTGATTACCCCGCGCCTCAATACCCTGCTGGACGTCACCGCCTATTTCAACGAGCAGGTACGTCGCTATCTTGAACAACGCTTTGGTGAAGATCTGCTTTATACCGGCGGTCTCCAGGTGGAAACCAGTATTAATCTTAAACTGCAGCAGGCAGCGCAGCAGGCGGTCAAAGAGAACCTGCGGGCCCACGATAAACGCCGCGGATTCCGCCCGGTTGAAATGATTCTCAATGAAGCTGAGCAGAAGGAATTTTTGGCCGCTCAACGTCAGGAATTTGTTGCTGGCGGGTTAGAAGTTGGTTCAGAGACCCGGGCCGTTGTCGTCGGACGCAGTGGTGATCAGCTTCTCTGCCGCATCGGTGATCACAATGCTGCCATCTCTATCAGTGAGAGCGCCTGGGCCGGAACCATTGAAGTGGTTGATGCCGAGACCGAGCCCACCGGTAATGCTGATGATGATCACAATTCCACCCGTTTGCCTGTAGGTGCCGTCATTGATGTGCGGGTTCTCCATACTGGCGGTGATCCACTGGAACTGGCCCTGGAGCAGGAGCCCCTGGCGCAGGCAGCCCTGGCTGCGATTGATCCGCGCAGCGGCCAGATTCGCGCCATGGTCGGCGGCTATGATTTCCGCAAAAGCCAGTTCAATCGTGCTATCCAGGCTCAGCGGTTACCCGGCTCAGCATTCAAGCCGATTATTTATGCTGCCGCCCTTGATCGGGGCTACACCCCAGCCAGTATCATTCTTGATACCCCCTTGATCTATGAAAACAGGCAAGTTGAAAACGGCGATGTCGAAGAGTGGAAACCGAAAAATTACGAAGAAAAGTTTTACGGTCCGACCCGTTTCCGTGAAGCCCTGACCCACTCACGTAACGTTGTCACGGTCAAGATTCTTGAGGATATCGGTGTCGGTTATGCCGCCAGCTACGCCCGGAAACTTGGTATCGAGACCCCGCTCCAGCGCGATCTGTCCATGGCCCTGGGCTCCACCGCCATCACGCCGATGGAAATGCTCACCGCCTATACGGTTTTTGCCAGTGGCGGCATCCTCTCGCCGCCAACCTATATTACCAGGATCCGCGACCGTAACGGGCGCATTCTCGAGTCGATTGATCCCACCGATTTTGCCACTGGTATGGCCGCTGACCAGCGCCTGATCCGCCAAGCCCCGCGCCGGGTCATCTCGCCGGAAACTGCTTACCTGACCACCAACATCATGGAAAGTGTGGTCCAGCACGGCACCGGGCGTCAGGCTCGGGTGTTGAATCGTCCGTCGGCGGGTAAAACCGGCACCACCAACGATCTGAAAGATGCCTGGTACGTCGGTTATATTCCTCAACTGGCGGCAGTTTCCTGGATCGGCTATGATCAGGAGCAACCCCTCGGCCGGAGGGAAACCGGTGGCCGTGCCGCCCTGCCGGCCTGGATCGCGTTCATGCAGGAAGCGATCAAGCTGTATCCGGCGGAACACTTTCCGGTTCCCGATACGATTGAGTTTTATCCCATCGATCGGCAGAACGGCCTGCTCGTTGCAGAAGACAATAAGGACGCCTACTACGAGGCCTTTTCTCCCGGTAGTGCGCCAACCCGTATGAGCAGCGAGCCGCAGTTCAAGGCACGTGATTTCTTCCGCCTGGATCTGTAACCGGCTGCCATTTTTACGGCATTATCTTGCCTTCTTTCACCGCTCCTGCGCTGTTGCCGGCGAGCGGTTTTGTGCTATAAAGCCACAGCTTGGATCGTCATAAACGGATCTTTAGTTCAGGGAGGAAAAAGATGCCAAGTTTCGATATTGTCTCCAAGGTTGATCTGCAGGAAGTTGACAATGCAGTGAACCAGGCGATCAAGGAGATCACCCAGCGCTATGACTTCAAAGGAACCGTCAATGAACTGGAACTGGAAAAGGATTCTCTGAAAATCCTTGCCGCAGACGAATACAAGCTCGAAGCAATCAAGGATATTCTGATCGGCAAACTGGTGCGCCGCGGCCTGTCCCCCAAATGTTTTGACTATGGCAAGGTTGAATCGGCATCAGCTGGTGCTGTGCGGGTGAGGGTGTCCATCATCCAGGGGATCAGCAAGGAAAAAGGCAAGGAAGTTGTCAAACTGATCAAAGACACCAAGCTCAAGGTTCAGGCCCAGATCATGGAGGATCAGGTGCGGGTAACCGGCAAAAAAATCGATGATCTGCAGGAAGTGATGCAGTTCCTCAAGGGACAGGACTTAGGGATTGAACTGCAATATGAGAATATGCGCTCCTGATCTTTTATCTTTCCGGCAGTCTGTGTCGCCTCTGCTGTTAACCTCTGCGCCTGGAAATCTGCATGCCCGTAAACACTCTCAATGTCAGTCTGGTCAGTCTCGGTTGCCCGAAAAACCTCGTTGACGCCGAGGTCATGCTTGGCCACTTGCCTGACAACCGTTTCAACATCGTGGTTGAAGAAGAACAGGCCGATATTATCATCGTCAATACCTGTGCCTTTATCAACGATGCCAAAGAGGAATCGGTCGATACCATCCTTGAGGTGGCTGAACACAAGCATAGCGGGCGCTGCCAGTTGCTGATTGTCGCCGGCTGTCTGCCACAGCGTTACCAGGAGCAACTGCAGGAGCAGTTACCAGAGGTTGATCTGTTTATCGGCACCTCGGAAGGGGCACGGATTGTTGAACTAATCGACAGACAACTGCAGCTGGCGACTCCCAGCCGGGAAATTGGTGTCCCCGATTTTCTCTATGACCACACCACCCCCCGGGTCAACTCCTCGCCGCTTTATACTACCTATGTCAAGATCGCCGAGGGCTGTTCCAACCGCTGTTCTTATTGTGTCATTCCACAGCTACGCGGTGATTTGCGTTCGCGCAGCATCGACTCGGTGGTCGCCGAGATCC
The DNA here is from genome assembly GCA_046482365.1 of Pelovirga sp. Taxonomy (GTDB): domain Bacteria; phylum Desulfobacterota; class Desulfuromonadia; order Desulfuromonadales; family Geopsychrobacteraceae; genus Pelovirga. The sequence continues at coordinate 9,994 of JAWOFG010000188.1, forward strand.
GTTCAATGGTGGCGAACGGGGTCACCGAAGTGAACCTGATCGCCCAGGACATCACCGCTTATGGTCACGATCGCAAAGACGGAGCAACCTTGCCGGGTCTGCTGCGTGAGCTGGTAAAAATCGAGGGTTTGATCTGGCTGCGCCTGCTCTATGCCTACCCTGAAGGGATCAGTGACGAATTGCTTGAGCTGATTGCCCGGGAGGACAAAATCTGTAATTACCTGGATCTGCCCCTGCAGCATATCGATGACAGCATTTTATCCCGGATGAACCGTCGCCTTGACGAGGCAGGTACACGCGCACTGCTTAAGCGGATGCGCCAACTGGTTCCCGATTTGACCCTGCGGACCACCTTTATTGTCGGCTTCCCCGGCGAGACCCGCGAACAGTTTGACAAGCTGCTGCAGTTTGTCGGCGAAGGGCACTTTGAACGCGTCGGCGTATTCCGCTACTCGCGTGAAGAAGGAACGCCGGCGGCACAACTACCGGAGCAGGTGACAGCAGCGACCAAAAGCTCGCGCTTTAAACGCTTGATGAAGGCCCAGGCGCGGGTATCCTTCCTGAAAAATCGAGCTCTGATCGGTCAGATGGAAGAGGTGCTGATTGAAGGCTACAGCGATGAAACGGATCTGTTGTTAAAAGGGCGCAGTCGCCGTCAGGCTCCGGATATTGATGGCCACTGTCTGATTACTGCCGGTCAGGCGAATGTCGGCGACTATGTAAAGTTGCGTATTACCGACTCTTCCGATTACGATCTGATTGGTGAGATCTGTGACACCGCAGAGGCGTTAGACGACAGTTGCCGCCATCCGCAGAACCAACACCGTTAGCGATCCATAAGGAGAAGAATCCATGAAAGCTATCCTCCCCGTTGCCGGCAAAGGCACACGCCTGCGTCCCCACACCCACACCAAGGCTAAATCACTGGTCAAGGTCGCCGGCAAAACTGTTCTCGAACATATCATCGAGCGTCTCAAGATCCTGGCCATCGATGAATATATCTTTATCACCGATGAGAATGGCGGCCAGGTTGAAGCCTTCATGGCCGAGCACTTCCCTGAGCTGCGCTGCAGCTACCATGTCCAGCAACAGCGCCTCGGGCCGGCGCATGCCGTTGCCCTGGCAGCGCCCTCCGTCCAGCCGGGAGATGATCTGCTGGTGGTCTTCAACGACACTATCTTTGTTACCGATCTGAGCCGGATCGATCATCTCTGTAGTGATGCTGACGGCCTTATCTATTCTCGCGAAGTCGAAGATTATCAGCGTTTCGGGGTCAATGTCATGGATGGCGACTACATCGTTGACATGGTAGAAAAGCCGGACACCCCGGTTTCACGTTTAGCCCAGGTCGGTCTCTATTATCTTAAAGACGGTGCCGGCTTTATTGCCGCTATCGAGGCCACTATCGCCGCCGGTGATACGGTCAAGGGAGAATATTATCTGCCCGCTGTCTTCATGCGCATGATTGCTGAAGGAAAAAAATTCAAGGCCCCGCAGATTGATGCCTGGCTGGACTGCGGCAAGCCCGAGACCCTGCTCGAAACCAACCGTTATCTGCTCGAAGGACGTCACCATATTCATGGTGAGGTGGATGATTGTGTGCTGATTGAACCGGTTCATGTAGAACGGGGCGCGCGTATCCGTCATTCGATTATCGGACCCCATGTTTCTGTGGCTGCCGGTAGCGAGATCGACTTCAGCACAATCAGCGATTCGATCATCAATGCCGATTGCAAGGTCAGCCACATGAGCCTTGATCAATCACTGTTAGGCGACTCTGTCACCCTGATCGGTGCGCCACGGCGCATGAATATTGGCGATCATTCCCTGATCATGATGGATCAGTAACCGGCGGTATTTCTTCAACCATGGAACTGACCTCTTATCTGCCTTATCTGATACCGCCACTGCTCGGGGCAGTGATCGGCTATGTGACTAACTACATCGCCATCCGGATGCTCTTTCGTCCGTTACGGGCGTGGCGACTGTTCGGGGTGCGGGTTCCCCTGACCCCGGGCATTATCCCGGCCAAGCGGGCAGAGCTGGCACGTCGCATGGGCGAGATGGTCGGTGATCACCTGTTGACGGCAGACGATGTCGGGCGGGCGTTGGGCAAGGAATCGATTCAGCTGGAACTGCGCATGACGGTCACGCAGAAGCTCAGTCTCCTGCTGGATCGCCCCAGCGGCTCCCTGGCAAGCCTGGTGCCGGAGCATTTTCGACCACGCTTCGATGAAATTGTCCTGCTGTCCCAGAACAAGTTTACCGGCTTACTATTAAAATATCTCGCCAGTGACCAGTTTACTGAACAGCTACACAGGTTTTTGCACGAGCAGGGGGACAAGTGGCTCGAGCGCGACCTTGGCAGTCTACTGACGCCGGAGCGCAACCGTGCCTGGCAGACCCATCTGGCTGAACGTTATACCCGCCTGTTTCAATCGCCGGCAACCTCAGCCCTGGTCGGTGGTGCGGTTGATCGCAAGGTCAAGCAGGTACTGACCAGTCAGCGCCCACTGCGGGATCATCTGCCGGCGGAGTTGATCGAGATCCTGCTGGCCCAACTGGAAAAAGAGTTGCCACCGCTGATCGAAAAATTCGGCGAGATGCTTCAAGATCCGGTCTTTCGTGCCCAGCTGGTAAAAAAGGGGAAAAAGGGCATTGACGGCTTTCTCGATTCCCTGGGCGGGCTGGCCGGACTGCTCAGCGGTTTCATCGACCTGAAAAAAATCTATGCCAAAATCCCTGAATTCCTCGATCGTGCCAGTGATGAAATAGCTGTCTGGTTGCACCAGCCACACACCCGCGAGCAGATGGCGACCCTGCTGCGCCAGCGCATCGACCAGCTGCTCGATCGACCGGTAGCCAGTTTTACCGAAAATCTTGCGCCCCAAAAAATAGCAGGAACTCAAGCGTTCATCCGTGAACAGGTGGTAAACCGTCTGCAGTCGCACACCACCATTGATACCGCCCTGGTGTTGACGGAATGCGCTGTGGATCGCATCAAGGATCGTCCTTTTAACCAGTTGCTGGCATCGATATTGCCGGATAACGGGGTCAATCGCGGGGTTGACCGGATTGCTGACAATCTCCTCGAAACCTTGCGCTCAGAGCAGATGCAGCGGGTGCTGAGGCGACTGATCAGTGAACAAACCCAGGTATGGGTTTACCAGAAACCCCTCGGCATAATTTCTGAGCGCTTTCCCCAGGATCTGCGCCGTGAAATTGATATCTTGGTCTGCCGGCTGGTCGAGGATATGCTTAAACAGGAGGCCCCTCGCCTGGTCGAAACCCTCAATGTCCGGCGCATGGTCGAAGACAAGGTCAATCGCCTCGATCTGCTCCAGGTCGAGGATCTGCTCATGGGGGTGATGAAGGAACAGTTCAAGTACATCAATTTGTTCGGGGCTTTTCTGGGGTTCTTGATCGGTTGCATTAACCTGCTCGCCTTGTTGACTTTATAGTGAACCGGTCTAATATCCGGATATTTTTGAAAAAGGTGAAATCATGAACAGGGCTACCTTTGCTGCAGGATGTTTTTGGGGTGTGGAAGAAAAGTTCCGCGTTCTCGATGGGGTTGTTCAGACAGCCGTCGGTTACATGGGAGGTGACGTCGAACATCCCACCTATGAGCTGGTCTGCAGTGGCGAAACCGGTCACGCCGAGGTGGTGGATCTGGAGTATGATCCGGCCCGCATCAGCTACCAGCAACTGCTCGAGCGTTTTTTTGCCCTCCACAACCCGACCAGCCTCAATCGTCAGGGGTGGGATATCGGCAGCCAGTACCGCTCGGCTATTTTCTACTACAACGAAGAGCAACGCCGGCTCGCCACGGAAATGGTAGCGGCGATTGATGCCTCCGGGCACTATGATGATCCCGTCGTCACCGAGATTGTCCCGGCGCCGACCTTCTGGCGGGCAGAGGAATATCATCAGCGCTATATCCAAAAAAAATCCCAGAGATAAGTTGAAATGAAAGAGGTTATCCATCTCTTCTTCATCTGTTAGATTAAATAAAAAGATCACTGACCTGCTGCAGATCAGCGCCTTTATGATAATGGTCGTGGGGAGCAGTTATCTGCTGCTGCGTGGTGCCGAAAAACTCGGTTACAACTGGCAATGGCAGCGGGTCAGTCGCTACCTGATCGAGACCACCGCTGACGGCTGGCGCTTCGGACTCTTGTTTGAGGGGTTGCGGGTCACCCTTGAAATTGTCGTGATCAGTCTTGGTTTATCCCTTGTCATCGGTCTACTGGTGGCGCTGATGCGTCTGTCCAACAGCCCGATGGCAACCGGTCTTGCCAGGGTCTATCTGGAGCTGATTCGGAACACCCCGCTGCTGATCCAGATTTTTGTTATTTATTTTGTTTTTGCTCCCATTTTTGACATGGGGCGATTTGCTGCTGCTGTCCTCGCCCTGAGCCTGTTTGAGGGAGCCTATACATCGGAAATTATCCGTGCCGGTATTCTTGCCATTCCCTTCGGTCAGTGGGAGGCATCCTCCTCCTTGGGGATGAATAAAGTCCAGTGCTATCGATATGTTATCCTCCCCCAGGCCCTGCGCCAGATGATTCCCCCTCTGACCAGCCAAGGTGTCTCCCTGGTTAAGGATTCAGCCCTGGTATCGACCATTGCTATTTATGACCTGACCATGCGCGGCCAGCAGATCATCGCTGATACCTTTTTAACCTTTGAAATCTGGTTTGTTGTTGCCGCTATCTATCTTAGCGTTACCCTGATACTGACTCTTCTGGTAAGATATCTCGAATTCCGGTTTTTCCCTTCCCGCTGACCACCAAGATTCTAAGGAGCAAAAAATGAAAACCCGATTGATCCTGCTGGTATCCCTCCTGGTTCTTTTATCTACGGCGCCATTATGGGCCAGCAATTCCCGGCAACAATTGATACAAGAGAGCACTCTCGAACAAGTGATCAAAAAAAACCGCATGCGGGTTGGTTTTTCGACCTTTGTGCCTTGGGCCATGAAGGACAAAACCGGCGGCTTTACCGGTTTCGAAATCGAGGTGGCGAGACAACTGGCACAGGACATGGATGTTGAACTGGAACTGGTACCGACCCGCTGGTCAGGAATCATTCCGGCCTTGTTGACCGGCAAGTTTGATATCATCATCGGCGGCATGGGGATCACACCGGCGCGAAATCTCAAGGTCAATTTCAGTGACCCCTACGAATATTCCGGTATGTCGATCCTCGCCAACCGGCGTTTAGCCGATGGGCACAGCAGCATGGCAGACTTTAATACCCCGGAGGTCGAGATCGTCGCCCGCATCGGAACAACCGCTGCCGCTGCCGCCGAGCGCTATCTGCCCCAGGCACAGCTGCGGTTGTTTGATGATGAAGGGCAGGCGTTGCAGGAGCTTCTTAACAACCGTGCCGCCGCCATGGTTGCTTCGCAGCCGTTCCCGGAATTTCAGGCCTTGCGTTACCCGGAGCGGCTTTATCTGCCGCTGGCGGGAAAAACCTTTACCCGTGAACCCATCGGTTTTGCGATCCGCAAAGGAGATCCTGATTTTCTTAATTTTCTTAATAACTGGATCCGCCTGCGTTTTGCTGATGGCTGGCTGGAGGAACGCTATAATTACTGGTTTACTACGGAAGACTGGCGTGGTCAGATCGAGTAATTTGCAGGTTACTTTGGTTTTAATGTGTTGATAGGAGGAGTTTTTGCGACGTTCTCTGCGTTGGGGGTGGCTTGATACCCTGTTGCTTCTGGCCCTGCTGACCCTGATTGCCTATCTGGGCTACCGGGTCAGTATTGGCCTGGAGTATCGCTGGAACTGGCAGGTTATCCCGCAGTATCTGGTGCGCCGCGATAGTGATGGCGGGTGGGTAGCCAACATGCTCCTGCTCGGGCTGCTGACAACCATTCGCCTGAGCTTCTGGAGCCTGTTGCTGGCGCTACCCTTCGGGGTTGTTGCCGGCCTGTTGCGCATCAGTCCGCACCTGTTTAACCGTTTGCTGGGGGGCAGCTATGTCACCCTGTTGCGCAACCTGCCACCGCTGGTGCTGATATTTATTTTCTTTTTTTTCATCAGCGACCAGATTCTGCCGCAACTTAACATCGGCACGCGCTTGTACGCAGCTCCCGACTGGGTGCAGATCCTGGTGCCGGTACTGGTTGCTCCCATCGACCAGATTGAAACCTTTGTCGCGGCCGCATTTACCCTGGCCCTGTTCGAGGGGGCTTATGTAGCAGAGATTGTCCGCGCCGGAATTAACAGTATCGAAGAGGGTCAGTGGGAGGCTGCTCGTGCTCTGGGGATGCGCCACTGGCAGATTTTGCGCCGGGTGATTCTGCCCCAGGCGCTGCAACGGATGATCCCCCCATTGACCGGGCAGGCTATTTCGACCATCAAAGACTCGGCCATTGTAGCGGTTATTTCGGTGCAGGAGCTGACCTTCCAGGGGCTGGAGCTGATGGCGGCCACCTATTTGACCTTTGAGGTGTGGTTGACCGTAACGGCCCTCTATTTTCTGCTAACCTACAGTTGTTCCAACCTGGCTGGACGCTTGGAATTGCGCATGCGCCGCGCCTACCAGTATTAGGTGATCGTTGCTACGGTTTTAATCCAAGGCAAACAGCTCACCCTGTCGGTTTTTCTGGATTGAGATCCGGAAACTCGCGGGCACACAAACTGCTGATCTGGTTCAGATCGGTACACACACTAATCCCCGGCAGGTGCATCCCGTTACGCAAGGCTAACCCGCCGGCGATGATTTTAATATGGTTCGGCAACCCCTTACGTAGCCAAGCCAGGTCCTGCTTTGCTTGTCGTGGAGCGATTTGAATACTGAAGGACAGGGCCACCGCGTCCGCAGCAAAAAAATCAACCATAGATAGTACCTCCGCCACCGGCAATTCCTCCATCACCAGATAACAATCGCACCCCTGCCGGTGAAACAACACGGCTGATAACAGCAGACCCAACTTGTGGCGTTCGCCGCTCAAGGTCATAAAGACAATCCTCGGATCATTTGCGCGTGGAACAAGCTGTTCCTTCAGGATGGTTGCCAGACAATCCGAGAGCAGATGTTCACGGGCAATACTTAGCTTGCCGGTCAGCCAGCCACGATCCATCACTTCCAGCAAAGGGACCGCAAATTCCAGGATAAAAGCCTCGATTCCCCGCTGCTGCAACTGGCTTCGTAACTCCTTTTCAAGCTCGGCCGCCGCAACGGTTGTAACCAGGTTCTGCAGGTCATGATGACTTTCGTCAACTTGCTGCTGATTTAGTAATTCTCTGCGCTGTGCTGCGGTTAAGGCAAAAAGCTGTTTAGGACGATGACCTAGATTCTGGAGCTTTTTGATGATCCGCAAATCATCAATCTGCGCCGGCGGATAAAGGCGATGGCCGCGCGCGTTGCGTTCAGGTGTGGGAAAGCCAAAGCGTCGTTCCCACACCCGCAGGGTGTCTACGCCAATGCCGAGTTCCTGACTCAGTTGTTGGATGGTCATCATAAATTTGTCCTAGACAATAAGGTAGTTATCGGAATACTATACTATAAAGAGAATTTTGAAAACCCGGTATTAAGCAAAAGGAGATATTTATGGACAAAAAACTGGAGCAACTTTTTTATATTGCCTTAGGGGGCGCCCTGTCGATGAAGGACAAACTGGAAAACAACAGCGAGGAAATAAAAAAGTGGCAGAGCGAAGCTGAAACCAATGCCAGAGTTTTTCTCGATGAACTCAGTCAACGTGGAACGCAGGAAAAAGATCAGGTTAAAAACCTTTTACGCGAGCAGATCAAAGAGGTGATCAACGAACTCGGCCTGGTGACCAGGGCGGATCTGGAGGAACTCAAAAAGGATCTTAAAGCTAAGTGAACAGGCTCGGGCTCATTCTACATCTTTGCCGACCGGGGCGCAGTTACGCTGTCTTCAGTTTTCTGATGACGGTTTTTCTGCTGTTCCGGCGCCGCTCACGCTGGTGGTGGTGGCGGCCATTATCCCCTGATCAGCTGGTTGAAACTGTTCGCATGCTGGGCGCCAGTTTTGTCAAGCTGGCGCAGGTGCTGGCAACCAGGGCGGATTTTTTTGATGAAGACTATCTCGTTGCACTGCGACAGTTGCATGATCGCATGCCGGCGATGTCAACCGCTGACCGAACCAGGGTCTTCCGGCGCGCCTTTGGTGACCCTGGTGTGTTTGAATATTTTGATCAGCAGCCCCTGGCCAGTGCTTCTATCGGCCAGGTCCATCGTGCGCGCCTGCGTGATGGCGGACAGGAGGTGGCGGTCAAGCTGCTGCGCTGGAACATCCGGGTCCAGGTCCAGGTGGATATTGTTCTGTTAAACCTGTTTTTACGCCTCTTTCGCCCGCTTTTTACCGACCAGACCCGTCACTCCATCGAATCCGTCCTGGCGGCTTTTACCAGGGTGATCGGTCAGGAAGTCAGCATGACTCAGGAGCTGGCCAATCTTGAGCTCTTCAGCCAGACCTACAGTGATGCCGGGGTGCGTTTTCCGGTTCCGGTAAAAGCGCTGTCCAGCGATGATGCCCTGGTCATGAGTTTTGAAGAAGGGACACGTATCGATAATGTCCGCCAGATCGAGGCCTGGGGGGTGGATTTTGCCGCGCTGATGAAAACCCTGGTGCTGTTTTATACCGAACAGATGCTGGTCAAGGGATTTTTCCATGCGGATCCACACCCCGGTAATCTGCTGGTAACCGCTGAAGGTCAACTGATTCTTCTTGATTTCGGCATGGTCAGCCGGATCCCGCAGGATATGCGCCAGGCGATGATCTATGCGGTCAAGGCCGCCTACGAGCGTGACTTTCAGCTGTTGGTTGGCGCGACCAGGCGCATGGGGATGTTAACCGAAGAGGCTGACGTCAGTGATTTAAGCCGGATTGCTGAAAACCTGTTCGCAATTTTTGACAGCGACCATCTTGATGCCGTGAGTATGCAGGGTCTGGCTTTCGGGGTGTTGGAGTTGTTGCATGATCAGCCGTTTAAACTGCCCCAGGATGTCATCTATGTGATGCGGGTGAGCTCCCTGATTGAAGGGCTTGGCACCCAGTATGTCAATAATTTTAACGGGATAAAGGATATTTTACCGATCCTGAAAGAAAATCTGCCGCGAGCATTAGGCGAGGATCGCGGTGTTGCAGAGCGGCTGAAGCGCGAGTTGGTACAATTGCCGTTGACCTTGACCCAGGCGCGAACCGTCATCGAGCAGGCCCAGCAGGGTGACCTGACGGTTCGGATGGCGCGACCCGACAGGGATTATCTGGTTGAAAAGTTAAGCAAGCAACTGCGCCGACTTGGCCTGATGATTTTTTTTCTGGCACTCGCTTTTTACTTTCAACAATGGCTGAGTCAACCCGGTACTGTCTTGTCGATTATCTGTCTAGTGCTGGCCGCCTGGTGGCTGCGTAACAAAAAATAACGAGGAAAGAAATAATGAAGATGACCTATGTTGATGCCCACAAAGAGACCATTCTGGAAAATTTGCCCGACTTTTTTGCCGAGCAACTTCTCGAGGATCCCGAGGCATTGCTTGAGCAGCTGGAGCGCGAGTTGCGCAGTTTATACGTGCGCCAGGGTAACGACTGGACCGGGCGTGGTGAAATTGGTGATGCCCGGCTCGAAGCGACCATTGCGGTACTCGAGGCAGTAAGGGCTGAGTGCCTTCAGACGATCGAAGCGCCACTTCATAACAGGAGTCATGGATGAGAGCAGCCGTTATCGGCGCCGGGATGGCAGGAGTAACCATCGCCCGGCAATTAGTGGAACAGGGAAAGACAGTGACCCTTTTCGATAAAAGCAAGGGTACTGGTGGGCGCATGTCGAGCCGCTCCTGGCAGGGAGGGTGGATCGATCATGGTGCCCCCTATTTTTATGCCCGGTCAAGCGAATTTGCCGGTTACCTGCAACGACATCTTGCGCCCGAAGTATTTCGGCCCTGGCAGGCGCAGGTAAGTGGGATACCGAATCAGGACGAATTGGCAGGCTATGTTGGAGTCCCGCGTAACAGCACTATCACCCGCTCCCTGCTTGGAGAAATCAACTTTCAGCCCTCTACCCGTATTGCCAGACTGGAGCGTGAGAGTAACAGCTGGTTACTTTTCAATGATGGTGAGTCCTTGTTGGGGCGCTGGGATCTGGTGGTCCTGACCCCACCTGCTCCCCAAACCCATGCGCTGGTGCGGGGCTTTCACGAGATCGCCGAACAGTTAAAAAAGGCACAGATGGAACCCTGCTGGGTTGCGGCAGTGCAGCTGTCGGCACCCTTGAGCGAAACCGCCGAAGTCATGATTGATCCTGCTGCGGGATTGCGCCGGATTGTCTCAAACAGTGTCAAGCCCGGGCGAAACAACAAGAATGTCTATCTGTTGCAGGCGACCGCCGAGTGGTCACAAGAGCACCTTGAAGAGGCCCCGGAACGCGTCGGTGCCGAGCTGTGCAAGCTGATGATTCAAGGCATCTGTCCAGCTACGCCACCGCAACTACTCTTTGCCCACCGTTGGCGCTATGCCTTTACTAAAACCCCTTTGGGAAAAGACTTTTATTGGAGTCAGGGTTTGCAAATGGGTATATGTGGAGATTGGTTCATCGGTCGCACAGTGGAGGATGCCTGGACCAGTGCCATGGCCCTGGCCGAACAGATCAGCAACTGACCAGAGGGTTTTAACGTCGTGGCTGAAGAAGTACCAAGTGGTCAAATATTTCAACCGGTTGTTTCCTCAACCTGAAGGGATTTTTTAAGATGCATGAACTTCACCGTGAAATACTGCTTGATGCTCCCTGTGAGACCCTCTGGGATTTCATAGCGACACCTGAGAATCTCAACCAGCTGACCCCGCCTGAGCTGGATTTTCAGATTGTCAGTGAATTGCCGGAACGGATGTATAATGGACTGACTATTTTGTACCGGATCCACATTCCCTGGTTCGGCAGCCACCGCTGGCTTACGGAGATCAAACATGTCCGCGAGGGGGTTTCCTTTGTCGATGAACAGCGTCTTGGGCCCTACCGCCTCTGGTATCACTATCACCAAATTAAAAGCCTGGGGAGCAATGAGTCAATGATGATAGACCATGTTACCTACGCACTCCCTTTTGGTCCCCTGGGCAAGGTCGTCCATTCCCTCAAGGTAGAACAGATGTTACGCGAGATTTTTGACTATCGGCGAGGCAAACTGCTGGAACTGTTTCCTCCAGCTAATGGCAGCGTCAATAGCTGACTTCGGCCACTAACGAGCTATCAGTCCTCCCGGCTGTCACTGTTGGCTTGAGGGTTAACCAAACGGTATTAGCGCTCCGCAACCAGCTCAAAGAGGATTATCACTAAATGCCAAGGGAAATGTCAGTTCGATAACTCACCAACATAAAGACACCAAAATCCCGCCTGATGTTCTGGGCAGGATTTTCAGGTAATGCAGGGATTGCAGGAAAGTATCGTCGCCACCCAGAAACAATATCAAACTTAATGCAAGATAAAATAAAGCAGGGCTGTGTTTTGCAATTGTGCTTTTTTTTTCAGCGCCGGGGTAATATGAAATTAAGCCGCTGACTTATCATTGATGGTACTATTATTAAACTAACTCCCTGGGCTACCCTAACATTAATAAAAAGGTTGACCAGATTATGAGAAAATCACCGTTTTATTTGATGTGCCTACCGTTACTCGTTTTTATCTGTTGCAGCTTTGCGGAAAACAGTAACGCTGGTGAAAGACAACCAAAGCTTACCTTGGGTCTGGGTTCGGTTATTAGCACTAATCCCTATCGAGGTGCCGACAGGAAGATTCTAGCGTTGCCCTTATTGGCCTATGAAGGGGAACGCTTTTTTGTGCGAAGCACCACTATCGGCTACCATCTTGTTAAGCAAAACAACTTGACCCTGTCCCTGCTCAGCAGTTATCGCATGGCTGGCTATGACAGTGGCGACAGCAATTTTTTGCGGGGAATGGCGGATCGAGACGGAACTCTGGAGGCTGGGCTGCAGGTCTTTTTGCCAACATCCTATGGTCAACTCCGCGCCACACTGTTAAGTGATGTGCTTGACGAGCACAATGGCCATGAAGCCAAACTGACTTTCAGTAAAAGATTTCCTCTGCAGCGATTTTTCGTCAGTCCCTTTGTCTCTGCCATCTGGCAGAGTAGTCAGCTTGTCAATTATTACTATGGTGTCAGATCGGTAGAAGCATCGGTTGTCCGCCCAGTATACAAGCCCGACAGCTCAGTCCTCGTGCAGTTAGGTGTGATGGCGAACTATCTGTTCCGTGAGCACTGGTCAATCAGCGGACAAATTGCAGTGACCAGACTGGCTGACGAAATCAGCAATAGCCCGATTGTTAAGGACGATCTTGTCACCAGCGCCTATATCGGTATCGGTTATCAATTTTAGCTCGTCCCCGGCTCTTTCTGTTATGGGACACTGATTTAATCAAACTTGGAACGCCAGACTTAGTCACCTTTTACGGCACAAAGTAGAACAAAAGATAAAACCTTTGGTCGATTAAGTCATTAAAGAACCGCGAACTGGGCAATGTCGGTGTTAAACCAAATACTGTTACTTTTTCCCCCGAATGAGGACAAAAGCTATTTTTCTCTGGTCAATAATTCTTTATCACCACGAGCCCTGCAGATATGCTTAAGGACCCGACAATCACACATCATCACCGCCGAACATTGCTGATGCTGCCCCTGCTGGCCTTATTGCAAGGCTGTGTTTATGGCATGCTGGACCTGGCTGTGCCCAATGATGGCTATACTGAAATCATCACCGCCCGCTATGGCGATCACCCGCGCCAGCGACTTGATCTATACTTGCCGGAACAGGAAAAAGCTGATGCACCAACCCTGGTGTTTTTTTATGGTGGAAGCTGGACCGGGGGGAGTAAGGATAACTACCGCTTTATTGGCCAGGCTTTTGCTGATGCGGGTTACCTGGTAGCTATTCCCGATTACCGTGTTTACCCGGATCATCTGTTTCCCGATTTTATCATCGATGGTGCGGATTCGCTGGCCTGGCTTGAACGGGAGGGCTTTGCGGATCGTGGGATCGTGCTCATGGGGCATTCCGCTGGTGCCCATATCGCCGCCATGTTGGCCTACAACCCGACCTATGTGGAGGCTAGCGGCCTTGACCATCAGCTGATCATGGCATTGATCGGTTACGCCGGTCCCTATGATGATTTCGATCTCAGCAGCCGGAAATTAAAGCGGATATTTGCCCCGGCTGAACCACTAGCGGTGTCACGCCCGATTAATTTTGTCGACCAAAACAGCCCTGTCAGTCTATTGATTCATGGCCTAAGTGACAGCACCGTGGCGGTAAAGCACAGCCAAAACCTGGCCGATAAATTACGCGCCCATGGGGTGGCTGTCAAAACCCGCTTTTATCAGGGCAATGGCCATGTTTCGGTGGTAGCCAGCCTGGCTCTGCCACTGCGCCACTGGACGCCCGCTTTTGCCGACACGCTGGACTTTCTCACCGAATTGTCCAGCGAGTCTTCCCTTACCAGTAGGGCGACCAGCGACTCGCCACCTTGAACCGGGGCTATTTGTCCACCCCCCCCAGGAGCCAAATGATGAAGCAACGAAGCCTACTGATTATCCTCATCATGATCATATTATTTTCAGGAGCACATAGCACCCTGGCTAGTGAAGAAGCATCATACAAAGTCATTAAAGTCGAAAATTCGTTTGAGGTTCGTGATTATGCCCCTTACATCCTCGCTGAGACTTATGTCACGGGAGATTTTGATGAAGCTGGGAGCAACGCTTTTCGGCGCCTGTTTCGTTACATCTCCGGAGAAAATCGGACGCAAGAAAAAATTGACATGACTGCTCCTATTGGGCAACAGAAGTCGGGGGATCAATGGGTGGTCAGCTTTATGATGCCCGCATCTTCCAATATGGAGACTTTGCCCGTTCCTGACGACCCTCTGGTGACCCTGCGGCAAGTTTCTACCAGACGTATGGCTACCATTCGCTACTCTGGGTCCTGGAGTAAAAAGAATTATCAGAAAAACAAGATAAAGCTGGACTCCTGGGTTCAAAAAGAAGATCTGTCGGTTCTCGGAGAGGCAATCTGGGCACGTTACAACGCACCTTTTGTTCCTTGGTTTATGCGCCGCAATGAAATACTTGTTCCTGTCTTAAAATAATGATGACACAGACTTTGGCTGTTTGGCTGAACATCTCTATGCTTCATCACATGGCAGATGATCCTAGTCTTTCTGGGGGTATCCCGATAGCACCGCCAGCTGCTCGGGTTTGATTATGCCTTTATATGTTCTTCCACCGATGATCCAGGTAGGGTAGGCTTGAATATTGTTTATTCTGCATTCTGCTGCTTGAGGTGATCTACGACCTCCCGGCGTGCATTCGACGTATGGCAGAAATTTTGCGGATGACTCGAACAGAAACTTCTGTTCCTCGCAGGCTGGTCACCAGAAAGTACCATAAAAAACGGCACCCTCTTGAGCAAGATGAGTGGCCAATCCTTTCAGGTAGGGATCCTCTGGTCCGGCAGCAGGATGAAATACTCCACTATAGTGCAGATGCATCCCCCCGATAATGATCAGTGCTACAAGTGCTGTTTGCACGGACCAGGTCTTAAAGTTGAAACCCTTCATCCCCTCGGGCCGCTGAGTCATGATGACTCCGAAAGTGACCACCATTATTGCCAGAGAAACAAGGCAGTAGGGGCACAGGGCATTGATGACAAGGTGTGAGACCAACGTGAGATAGATACTGTAGCCCACCCCTATTAATGCAACGATCCAGGCTGACTTCCAGTGCTGCTCGGGATTGCGAGTCTTAAAACCAATAAAAGCGAGAGCAGCATAAGTCATGAATCCCCAGAATGCCGTTGGCATCCTAAGGAAGGTTCCCCAACGACTTTGCTGAACAATGTCGCATGCACTCCCTTCAGCGCAGTACAGGGGGGTATCCCCAAACCATATGGTCAGGGTCAGATACAGGGTCAAGGCCATCCCAATTCCGGCAAGCACAGTTACTGGCCAGTTGGGATGCTTCCTTTTTTTTAACACTGGTGGTTGTTTCTTTTTCCCCTGTTTCACGGACCTTGCCGGGGTTGCTGTTTCTTGCGGCAAGGGCGCCTTTTCGGTGGAGGTCTTCTGCCTATTCTTTTTTTTACTCAATGGTTTAATCCTCCAGATGTTGAGTTCATCAGCCAGCCCTAGCAATAAAGATATCTGTGGCTCTCACTATTTCGGATATTGGGCGTTCAATTCTGACTGGATCAGTTCGGATAATTGCCGGTAGCCAAAGACTTGCAGTGGCTTGCCGTTGACAAAGTAGCCGGGAGTTTTTTGTACATCAAGGGCTCTCACGTCGGCCATATCCCGGGCAATAATTTTGGCAATAGCGGGGTCATGCATATCTTTTTTGATTTGCTCGATATCAACTCCCGCCCTGGGGAGGATCTCCCATAATCTTTCTGGTTGGTAATTATGATGGTTAGCCCAGATATTCTGGGTCGCAAACATCAGATTCAAGGTCTCCCAGTACTTCCCCTGCATTCCCGCCGCTTCAAGAATTTTGACGAAATCGACAGCACCATCATGGAACGGGGCGTAACGGAGCACCAATTTTATTTTACCGGGATTGGCATCCATGATTTGTTTGATAAAGGGAGAAAAAGCAGCGCAGGTTTCGCAGGCCGGATCCATAAACTCGAC
>JAWOFG010000008.1:0-27305 GCA_046482365.1 Pelovirga sp.
GCGTCAGAAGAACTATCCGGACAGGCGGCCCAGATGCGCGAAATGCTGATGCGCTTCAAGCTAAAGGGGAGCGGCAGCGCTCATACCAATATCAAGGCCATACCGCAAAAAAAGGAAGTTAAAGCCCAAACGGCTGGCTGGGGAGAATCACCGACCCCGTCAGCAAAGAAGGTTGCAGGCAAAAAAGAGATCGCTCTGGATGATGATGAGTTTGGAAAGTACTAAATTTTAGATCAAGTTAAACCACAGAGGCACGGGGATACTGAGAAAACCACCGTAAGTTTATTAGGTTACGGTGGTTGGTCAGTCAACCCGATTGAGCAAAGCAAATTTATTTTAGCTTTGAGTCTTACTCTGTGTCTCAGTGTCTCTGTGGTTACCGAATATCGTCTCAGATCAGACAATCCGCACCGGCGCAAAACCACCCCCCGGGGTGCGCAGGTTGGTGAGCTGCCCCTGATAGAGGCGGGCACCGACCCCGAGCAGGTGATCACGGTAAACAAAGAGACGCAGATCAAGCTTGAAGGATTCGCCATCCGGGTTCGTCACCTGGGAGGGAGCAACCAGTTGCTGGACCAGGGTTGAATCCGGTTCCAGTTCAGCAAAGCGTTTGCGGGTAATGCTTTTTCCCATCAGCACGCCACGGCCGCCAAACTTGTTTACCGGTTTAAAAATCAGTTCTTTACGTTCATTCCACAATTGAGTGGCATCCATGTCAGCCATCAACCGGCTCAATGGAACCATCCCGAGCAACAGCCGCGTCCTTGCGGCTAATAGGCCGAGTTGCTGCAATTCTTCTTCATCCGACCACAGAATCATCCGTCGCTTATCCGCCAGCAAGCCATAGGCAAAGGGGTTGGGTGATAAGCAGATGTTTCCGGCCAGATAGGCGCTGCGCAAAGAAGCCTGGGCTTCATCTTCAAGATAAAAGTCACAGTGGCGATTATAGATGAGTTCAACCTTACGACCCTGATGGTAAAGACCGTCGGTACCTGTCTGCAGATCGCCGGGATCGGCAATTCGGGCATCGATACCATGGCTGATCAGCCAGTCCCGACAACTGACCATTTCCGGATACAGGGGTTGATTCGGGGGATCTTCGTCGAGGATGACCAGACACTGAAGCGCCTGCCGCGCTCGGGAAAACTCCCGCCACTCGCGTTGAAAACTGAACAACAACCGCTGCTGGTAACGCTCCGACAGGGGTATTCCATCGCCCCCCTGCAAATCACGCATCTGGCTTTGCCAGGCGACAAAAGCACCACCGGCATTGGTATTGACCTCAATCAGCCTCGGCCCGTCTGTGCCCAGGTGAAAATCGTAACCCATCATCAGGGCCGTATGGCCGGGATCGAAACGGGCGATTTCAGGTACATCGGGGAAAACCCGCTGATGATAAGACTTGCGCTGACTCAAGTGAAAAAGTGTGCGGACCAGAGTGTGCATGCGCTTGAGATCATGGCGAGAGATGTCGACCCGCGTCGGACTGATCGGAATTCCAGTATGTTCAGTCATCATGGCTACTTTCTAGAAAACATTGATACGGCGGATGAAAGCGCTGAGCAGACCAAAACTGCGCTGATTAAAGTCAACAATCAATCGGGGGAGTTTGAGCAGATCAGGCTGATCATGCTCTTCCGGCAAAGCTTCGTTGAGGATCATGGTCCCATCCGGCGCAAGAAGTTCGCTAAATTCGCTGATCAGGGTATCACACTGCTCCTGACTGAGCTGATTATTAAGACGGATGACCAGTTTTCTGCCGACATAGCGCATGGAATGGTAGTTTCGGTAAAACTCGTCAATGACTTGTATGGCTTCACGATAATCACGGGTAATGGTAAACAGACCAAAATCCTCACCGGAAATCAGGCCGCGCTTGAACAGGCTGTCGCGCAGAAACTTGAACCATTCATCCCAGTAGCCACCATCATCATCAATCAGAACCAGAGGAATGGGAGGATTTTTCCCGGTCTGCATCAACGTCATGATTTCCATCGACTCATCCAGGGTACCAAAACCGCCGGGAAACAAGGCGACGGCATGGGCCTCTTTTAAAAAGGCCACCTTGCGATTAAAAAAGTAGCGATAGGTGATGACTTTATCGTCCTCATTCATCACCGGATTGGTTTCCTGCTCGAAGGGCAGATGAATATTGACGGCAAAGGAGTTTTCAGCACCGGCGCCTTCATTCCCGGCCAGCATGATCCCGGGTCCGCCACCGGTGATGACCATATAGTTACGTTCAACCAGCTGGCGACAGAACTGAACACAGGTCTGATAGATCGGTTCATCCGGGGCGGTTCTGGCACTACCGAAGACGGTCACTTTTTTACGGTGGCGGTAAGGGGAAAAAATCTTGTTGGTATAGCGCATCTCCTTCATGGTAGTGCGTATCAGCTTTTGATCAGCCATGTAGCTGTTTTCCTGGCCGGACTTCAGAGCGGTCAGGATCATCTCACGAGTCAGCCGGGGGTGGTGTACTCCCGCCTGACTCATGATCAGATCAATATATTCGTCAATTTCACCGTTGGAACGATCAAAACTCAGTGTCTTCATGGCATACGTCCTTCGGCATCGCTGCCGGTAATAAATAAAAGAAAGATCGCCCCTGTAATCGCCCGTATTGCAACAACAGTCCCGTCATCGCCGCCCCCGCATAGCGCCGGGCTACCGCCAGGTAGTGTTGACGCAGCTCACCTTCAACCTGGTAAAATTGCTTTAAATCCGCGGCAGACAAACGGGACTCAATTGTATCACAATTAAAAGAGATGCAATTATAGGGCCTGCGACTTGGAGGCAACAGACAACCCTCAGCTCCAAGAAACGGACAGCTTTGCTGAAAATCGGCAGCGGGCAGCGGTTGTTGACGACAGACGTACTGGAGCAGATTAACCAGGGTCATATGATTGTGACCGGCATGACAACAGCCGCCGGCACACTCACGACAATGTTGGTCTCCGTCGGCCTTTTCAAACAGATTAGTCAGTCGTCCCTGCAGGTCGGCAATCGCACGCAATCTGGGTTCAAGCCGGTCTTTTTCTTCCTGCCCGAGGTTCTGATAGTGATCCTGAACTTCGGTGACAATCTGCTGCCATAATTGTTGGCGGTGGTGATGCATAGACAACCTGGAATATATATTTTGCACCGGATCGTGGATCCTGTGGCAAGGACAGTGCGGTATAGTTACCCTGAAATAACAAAACGGCAGCATGATTTTAATTCATACTGCCGCTGCTGTCATGGTGGCTGGAGAAGGCCGTAAGCCGGGTTCTGTCCCCTGCGTGGTTACCCACAAAGCAGGGTGATGATCATTCATCTAGGATTGCCGTTGCCGACAACCTCAAGCGGCCAACCCGGGAACTTCGGGCGGACCACCCTCAAACGTTCCCCTATTAGGCCTTGCTCCGGATGGGGTTTACCTAGCTTCCGCCGTCACCGCCGGAACTGGTGAGCTCTTACCTCACCCTTTCACCCTTACCCGCCGAAAAAAAACTTGCGGGCGGTTTCCTCTCTGTGGCACTTTCCCTGGGGTCGCCCCCGGTTCCCGTTAGGAACCATCCTGTCCTGTGGAGCCCGGACTTTCCTCCCCCCGACCCCGGCGAACCGGGCGAGCGGCGATCATCTGTCCTTCTCCAGCCGAAATTTTAAACCTCTGCTTCAACATAAAGAATGCGATTGCAGTGGGGGCAGGTCTGCATTTCAGCTCCCAGCAGCAGTTGATTAAACAACTGGGGCGGCAACTGCATGTTACAACCAAGGCAGGCGCCATTTCTGGCAACAGCCAGTGCCTGCCCATTGCGCCGTTTGAACAATCCCTGATATTTACGCAACAGGCCTTTGGGCACATCTGCCGCCACTTTCTCCCGGTTATGGATATGTTGCTCAAGCTGCTTGCCGGATTCGCTCAACAGCTGTTCCAGTTCACTGCCACGCGCCCCGGCATTTTCAGTGATAGTATCCAGGCTGGCCTGTTTCTCCTGCTGATCCTCAACCAGTACGGCTATCTCTTTGCGTTTGTTTTGCAGCTGTTCCTCAAGATCCTTGTTTCCTTTTTTAGCTACATCAATTTCTTTCAGGACCGCCACATATTCTTTCTGGGTCTGAATACCTGGTAATCGCGCCTCTACCCGGGTGACATTGTCACGTTGTTTGTGCAGTTCCTGCTCAATCTGCGCTTCTTCCTGACGCAACTGATCAATCTCGGCGTTAAGTTGATCAAGCATGGCCTGAACATCGGCGGTCTGCTCGGCAAAAACAGCCAGTTCCTGTTGATAGCCACTACGGGTCGTTTCGATGGTGCTGATTTCCTGGTCGATTTCCTGCAGGTCTCTAAGCAGGTTCATCTTTTCTTGCACGCGGTACCTCCATTGTTGTCTAGTACTTATCAAGTGATGGTAGTAAAGGGGTCACGTTCTGCTGTCATGGTGATAACTTCAAGGCCAAGGCGTTGCTCAGTAATCAGCGACGTCAATCGCTCGGCCATTTTTGTAATCATAATTTTTTCGGTGCCGAAGTGCCCGGCATCAATCAGTGCCACACCATCAGCGCGGGCACGCTGCGCTTCATGAAATTTAATATCCCCGGTAATCAGACAGTCAGCCCCCAGACGCTGGGCATCGGCGTAGGTCACCATACCGCCACCACCGCAGACCGCCACCTTACTGATCAACTGGTCGGCGTTACCAACAATACGCACCGCAGCAACATCTAGGGCGGTCTTAACCTGATGGGCGAATACATCAAGGGCCAGTTTCTTACCCAAAACACCGATGCGTCCGAGACCGGGCCCTTGCACCGGATTGGCCAGCGGGATCAGATCATAGGCAACCTCTTCGTAGGGATGCGCCTTGATCATGCGGGTAATGATACGATCACGCAGCTGAATCGGGATAACCGTTTCAAGGCGTAACTCTTCGGCCTCTTCATGGATACCGGGAGTACCGATGAAGGGGTCAGTGCCAGTATCACCACGAAAGGTGCCGGTACCGCTGGTGCGAAATGAGCAGCGGTCATACGCGCCGATATGCCCGGCCCCAGCTGCGAACATGGCTTCCATCACAGCGTTTTCATGGCCGTTGGGAACATAAACAACCAGCTTGTAATAACCGTCGTTGCGTGGGCGCTCAAGGGGGGTGACTGCAGCAAGACCTAGTTGCGCTGCCAACCAGTCATTGAGACCATCGACGCTACGATCAAGATTAGTGTGGGCGGCAACGATGGCAATGTTGGCTTGAATTGCCCGAAAAACAATATCTCCAGCCGAGTCACCGGGGGTTATGCGCTTGAGGGGGTGAAAAATCAGAGGATGATGGCAAACAATCAGATCAGCGCCCCGGCGCACAGCTTCCTCGACCGCACCCCGTTCAACATCAAGACAAACCATGATACGACGCACCGGCGCGCCGGGGTCACCAACCTGTAGACCGACATTGTCCCAGTCTTCAGCTAGGCAGGGGGGTGAAATACGGTTAATCAGACCGACGATATCCGCTACCCGTGCTGTATTTTTCTCAGCCATTTTATTCCCACAAACCGCATGCTGAGCAAAAAGAAAGAGTGCACTGGTTCACCGGTGCACTCCTGGTTGACATTCTGGTTTCTCGTTGTGACATACTTTGCTGGACTGATCTCATCAAGCGACCTCACCGTTACCGACCCGGGAGGTTGAGTAGTATAGCTGCTGTTCTCGCATGAATACGAAAGGCCTTTTTAATCTCAATGCAACAAACGACTAGGTGACCGGCAAAAGAGTCAAAAAAAGTGGTGGGCCCACCAGGACTCGAACCTGGGACCAGCCGGTTATGAGCCGGCGGCTCTAACCAACTGAGCTATAGGCCCGCTTCCTCGACTTTGCGCAAGCGCAAGAGGTAACATTAAGAAATATTCCATCAGCTGTCAAGTTTTTTGAACAATATTTTGTAGATATCCCGGGGCTTTTGCGATTGCCCTGCTCAATCTTGACGCCTCACACCTCACGGATTCCGGCCTAATCGACCGCTGAGAACCCCCGCAGACGCTTGGAACGACTCGGATGACGCAGCTTGCGCAGAGCCTTGGCTTCAATCTGGCGAATCCGCTCGCGAGTCACGTTAAAATCCTGGCCTACTTCTTCCAGGGTGTGATCTGATTTTTCTCCGATACCAAAGCGCATACGCAAAACTTTTTCTTCGCGCGGCGTCAATGAAGCCAGCACGCGCGAGGTCTGGTCACTCAGATTGCCCTTGATGACCGCCTCAAGGGGCGAGATAACCCCTTTATCCTCAATAAAATCACCCAGAGAGGAGTCCTCCTCCTCGCCGATGGGCGTCTCAAGACTGATCGGCTCCTTGGCAATCTTCAACACCCGCCGCACCTTGTCGAGGGGCAGATCCATCCGCTCAGCAATTTCTTCCGGGGTCGGTTCGCGCCCGCATTCCTGAACCAGTTGGCGGGTGGTGCGAATCAGCTTGTTAATCGTTTCGATCATGTGCACCGGGATACGGATAGTGCGCGCCTGATCAGCAATGGCACGGGTGATCGCCTGACGAATCCACCAGGTGGCGTAGGTCGAAAATTTGTAGCCACGGCGATACTCAAACTTGTCGACCGCCTTCATCAGGCCGATATTGCCTTCCTGAATCAAATCCAGAAACTGCAGCCCACGATTGGTGTATTTTTTAGCAATCGACACGACCAGCCGCAGGTTGGCCTCAATCAGCTCAGCCTTGGCCTTTTTGGCAATCCATTCGCCCTTGTAGACCTCTTTGAGGTATTCCTGCAACTCTTCCGGCTCAAAGCCCGATTCAGCACTGACCCGTTTAAACTTGCGCTCGGCGGCGGCAAGACGCTTTTCTACCGAGAGCAGGACATCACCAGAGACCTGCAGCTCGTCAGCAATAGCATGGGCATCCTCATCACTCTGGCGCATCCGCGTCAGGTAACTGCTTATTTCGGCGCGTGGACGTCCCAGCATCTGCTCACAGGCTCTAATTTCCGCCTGCCCTTTTTTTACCTGGGTCCCCATTTCTTTCAGGCGGTCGACAATCTTGGCAACCTGAAAATCCTTCAGGCGAACCTCGCGCAGCAATTCCGTCATTTTCTCGCGCGCCTCGGCCTCATCTTTCTTGAGCTTCTTGACCTTGCGAACCGCCGTTTCCTGTTGTAACGCCTTGTCGATCTCATTGATCTGCTGCTCCAGCGGCAACAGCTTGTCACGCAGAGCCATCAACCGTTGGCGTTGCCGACCTTCGACCTCGCCCCCCTCTTCTTCATCATATTCTCGGGTAATCTCGGAAACCCCAATTTGCCCTTTCTCGAGTTTTCCCAGCAACAGCATCACTTCCCGGGCCGCAATCGGAGTACGCATGATCACCTTGGCCACCAGCGCATCACCTTCTTCGATCCGCTTGGCGATTTCGACTTCCCCTTCCCGGGTCAGCAGAGCAACCTGCCCCATCTCCCGCAGGTACATCCGCACCGGGTCACTGGTCTTGCCGAGGGTGCCGGCTTCCAGCTCAACATCACCTTCGTCTTCCTCCTCATCAAGATCTGTGTCTTTGGAGCTGGATATTTTGTTGTCATTATCGACAATCTCAATATCCATCTCACCAAACATGCTCATCACATCTTCCAGCTGTTCCGACGACACCATACTGGCCGGGAGCATATCGTTGACTTCATCATAGGTAAGAAAGCCCTTCTCCTTACCCATATCGATTAGCTGCTGTACTTCTTCGGGATTGGTTTTTTTTGCCATCAGTACTAAGTCTCCATACGTTGTGACATTCGTGTAAAAAATATTGATCGCTAGTGTCAAGTTTAACCGTTTTTATCAAAATTGAAATATGACGCCCATTTTTTTATATTTTCCAGTCTGGTCGCCCCTTAATCTGTGACTGTAGTTGTGACAGTTCCGCCCGATAACGGTCGCCGGCTTCAACATCGCCCTGCTCATCAGCAGCCGGAATCAACTCGCGCCAGAGCAGGTCTGATCGCCTTTTCAGCGCCTGTCTCTCCAATGCGCGCAGGCAGTCGCTGGCTACCTGATCCAGGGTCTCGGCAAACTCCGCCGGATCGCAAATGCGCGCCTGGACCAGAATCTCGCGTTGAGGGGCGGTCAAAGCCGGCAGCAGGGACTCGATATCACATCCCGATGCCGTTGCCTGATGGAGAACTTCTGCCATCACCGCAGCAACATCAGGATGGTGAATCAGACTCACCCCGCCGCGCTCAATAAACGCTGTACGTACTGCCGAGCTTTGCAGCAACAACCGCAGCAAGGTCTGCTCGGTACGACTGACTGCCTTGCGGCTGTTCGCGGGGAGCCGCTGCTCCCTGACCCCCGAACGCTTCTGCCCGGGCTCGTCCGCCGGATGAGGTGGTGTCATTGGCGCCTCTGAACCCTTAGCCCGGCTTCGCCCTTGGTGTTGCCGGGCAATCATTTCGAGCTTTTTCTGCAGACGCGCAACCTCGATGCCGCTGTGCCCGGATAATTCTTTAAGGTACAGATCCTGTTCTAATTCACTCTTCAGGGCAGCAATTTTTTCCAGCACCTGCTCCACCGCCCGCACCTTTAACTCAACCCCGTTACCAGCCTCTTTAAGCGTCTCCTCCATGTAGAGTTCCATCAGCGGACGAGCTCTATCCAGGCAAGCCTGGAAAGCTTCGGCACCCTGACGCTGCAAAAATGAATCAGGATCATCGCCTGAAGGTAAAGTGACAGCCGCGGCAGCCACCCCTTCCTGCTGCAGGGTCGTCATCGCCTTGAAGGTTGCCTGCTTGCCGGCCCTGTCTTGATCAAAAACCAGCACCACTCGCTGCGCATAACGCTTGAGCTGCTGAGCATGTTCGGCGGTCAGAGCAGTACCACAGGTGGCAACCGACTGGGCAAAACCGGCCCGGCTTAAGGCCAGCTGGTCAAAGTACCCCTCAACCACCAGCACATCACCACTGACGCGAATGGCCTGACGGGCCTGATAGAGACCGAAAAGAACCGCCCCTTTATGGTAAATGGGCGATTCCGGCGAATTGATGTATTTCGGCTTGCCGTCATCCAGTACCCGGCCACCAAAGGCCACAACACGGCCAGCCAGGTCGAAAATCGGGAACATCAGACGGGAACGGAACATGTCATAGTCGCCGCTTCCCGATGGCCCCTCACGCACCAAACCCAGGATGCGCGCCTCCGTAGCTGCCGGCTGCTGGCGCTCGAGATGGTCCTTCAACCCGGATCTGCCGGGCAGAGCGTAGCCGATGCGGTATTCAGTAGCAGCTTTTTGACCGTAACCGCGCTTTTTCAGGTAATTGCGCGCACCTACCGCCTGCGGATGCTCCATCAGGTTGGCATGGAAATAATCCGCCGCCAGACCATTAATCCGGTAAAGGCGCTCGCGTTCCTCAATCTGTGCCCGCTCCGGCGGCGTCAAGGGGCGTTCTTCCAGATCGATGCCGGTGCGTTCCGCCAGCCGCCGTACCGCATCGGGAAAACTCAAGCCTTCACTTTGCATCAGGAAGCTGAAGACATCACCGCCGGCACCACAACCGAAACAGTGGTAAAACTGACGCTCGGCATTCACACTGAAAGAAGGTGTTTTTTCAGCGTGAAACGGACACAAGCCCAAACGGTTGCGACCGGAAGTTTTGAGATCAACATACTGGGAGACCAGCTCAACGATATCGGTACGGTCACGAACCTGCTCAATTTTATCGTCGCCAATCTGTCCGCTCATCGTCCTCCCAACTCAACTACCGTCACATTGTCTCCACCCTGCTCCTGCGGCGCCGCATAAAATGCCGTCACGGCAGGCATGGTTGCCAGATAGTCACGCACGGCACGACGCAGGGTGCCGGTACCGGCACCATGAATAATCTCGACCTGCTGCAGGTGGGCCAGCAGGGCATCATTCAGGTAGCGATCCAGCAGCGCCAGCGCATCCTCTACCCGTTCGCCGATCAATTTCAAGCGGGGCGAGAGCTGTTCCGCCGGCGCAGGCCGTACCAGCGCGCTGGAAGCGGTGCGTGGAGCAATAAACCGGCGCGGGGCAAACTGTTCTAATGCCGACAGTGGCTGACGCATACGCTTGCCGGCGACCTGCAAATCGACTTGCCCACCACTGATCCGTTCGACCCGCGCTTCTGCTCCGAGGGCGACAATCCGGACCAGCTCGCCAACCTGCAAATCCTGCGGCACTACGGTCTTTTTCCGCGCTTTCGGCGCAAAGGCGGCAAAAGCCTGACGCGCTCCCGCCAGTTCTTCACGCTCTATCGTCGACTGACCTGGCGAGGAGGCTTCAGCCCGGCGCCGACGCAGTTGCTTCAGGCGCTCCTGGGTGGCGGCAATCAACTCTTCAGCCTGACGAGTGGTACGCGCCAGGACTTTGCTTTTACTTTCTTTAAGTTCCTGCAGCTGACGTTTACGCAACTGCTGCGACGCTGCTGCCTCCGATTTTAACTGCCTGGTTGCCGTCAGCTCACGAAGTAATTCCTGGCGCTGACGCCCCAGTTCAATCAGAATCTGATTCTGATCGTGGCGGTCGCCCAGAAATCCCTGGGCCCGTTCGACTACCTCCGGCGGCAACCCGAGGCGGCGTGCGGTTGCCAGGGCGCTGCTGACACCGGGAACACCATAATGCAGCCCATAGGTCGGCTCCAGGGTATCGGGATCAAACTCCACCGCTGCATTGGTCATTCCGGCGCTGATATGGGCGAACTGCTTGAGCTGCCCCAGATGGGTGGTCAGCAGAATCTTTGCCCCTTTACCGCACAAAGCCTCGATCACCGCCTGGATCAGCGCCGCACCTTCCGCCGGATCGGTACCGCTCCCCGCCTCGTCGAGCAGCACCAGGGTATCGGCATCGGCCTTTTCAAGAATCGTGCGGATTCGCAGCAGATGTCCGGAAAAGGTCGACAGGCTGTCAGCAATACTCTGCTCATCGCCAATATCTACGAACATCTGCTGATACAGGTGGATACGGCTGTCACTGCGACAGGGCAGGTGTAAGCCGGCGCGCAGCATCAACAGCATCAACCCCAGGGTCTTCAAGGCGACCGACTTGCCACCGGTGTTCGGCCCACTGACCACCAGAACCTGGGCATCCTCTGCAATCAGCAGGTCAATCGGCACTGCGGCAGTCATATCAAACCGGCCGGCACGGATCATCAACAACGGATGACGGACCTGGCGCAGCTCAATCAGCGAGGAGCTCACCAGCTCAGGACGACAACCCTGATAGGAGCGTGACAAGCGCGCAGCAGCAAAGCGTAAATCGATTTGAGCCAGTAATTGCTGGTTGCGAAGCAACAGCGCCCGATCGCGGCGCAACAGATCGGCAAGCTGAAGCAGGATGCGCCGCTCCTCGCGCTGTTCTTCGCGCAGCAGGTGCTGCAGACGATTGTTGCCATCAAGAATCTGGGCCGGTTCCACGTAAAGAGTCTGGCCGCTGGCGGATTCATCCTGAACAAAACCTTTCAGTCGGCCACGGTAGTCGCTCTTGACTGGAACCACATAGCGGCCGTTACGCACCGTCACCAGACGTTCCTGGAAACAGGCGGCCAGGCGCTCATCAGTCAACAACCGCTCGAGCTGCTGCTTGACTCGATCACGCGTCTGGCGCCCCTCATAACGCAGATCAGCGAGCTTTGGCGAGGCATTGTCCAGCAGCTCACCACGTTCGCCGATGGCGCTCTGCAGGCGCCGCTGTAATTCCGCCAACGGCACCAGACCATCAGCCACAAGCGCCAGGTGACTCGCCTCTTTACGTCCCTTGAACCAGTTGCGACATCCAGCGATTGTCAGTAACGACTGAAGTACCGGCCGCAGCTCCGCCGCCGACACCAGGCTACCGGGGGCCTGACAATCGGCCAGGACCGGGTTTAAATCACAACAGCCCCCCAGTGCCGGCGACTTGTCCGCCTCAATCAAGGCCAGCGCCTCATCGACTTCGCTCAGCGCCTGCTCAACCTCGGCCTGATCCTCCAGCAACCCAAGCTGTTGGGCCAGCAGTCGACCCGGTTCTGACTGGGTTTGACCAGCGAGCCAGCCGCGCAACTCAGGAAAACCAAGACGCTCAAACAGGGCTGCGTCCTCAACCATCATCGGCCGGAAGACCTGCCCATTAACGCCCGCCCTTCATCCAGCAGGGTTTCACCCAAAGTGGCGAAGGGTGGTGCCAGATGCGACGTTCCGATCAGTTGCCGGGCCATGGCCGGAGCGGGCTGTGAACCCATGGCAAGGATCAGCATGGCAAGAATGACCACAGCCTGAATCAGACCAAAGACTCCACCGGCAAGACGATTAACCCCGCCGAGCAAAATGATTTTAACAAACCGATGTAACACGAATCCGAGCACCGCAAAAACAATCACGATCCCGAGGAAAATGGCCAGAAAAGCCACCCACACCGAAATCGCCCCGGGTAAGCCGGCGCTGTCCTGAAGAAATTGAGCAAGGGGAGCATGAAAGGTAAAAGCAAAAACACCCCCCAGCACCAGACCAAGAAGTGAACAGACCTCCTTGAGCAGGCCGCGCAGCAATCCCTTGATCAAAAAGACAGCCAAGACTACCAGAATCAGAATATCAACCAGACCCAAAAAAGAACTCCCTTTAGGAACGCACGATGAAAGGCAGACAGGGGGCCGGCCGGCTCAACCGGCCAGCAACTCCCTGACAACCTGGTTGACCAGCCGACCTTCAGCGCTACCCTTGGTTTTTGCCATAACCACCGGCATCACCTTGCCGATATCCTTAAGGGACGTGGCCCCGGTCGCAGTGATCACCTCAGCGACCAGGGCGCGGAGCTCATCCTCACTTAACTGCGCAGGAAGATACTGTTGCAGCACTACCAGTTCGGCTTCTTCCTTGTCGGCCAATTCCGGCCGGTCATTGCTGCGATAAAGCTCGGCAGATTCCCGCCGTTGCTTGACAAGGGTACTGATGACAGCCAGAATAGTATTATCATCAATTTCTTGTCTGAGTTCGATTTCTTTGTTTTTGATGGCACTGCGGAGCTGGCGAATCGTACTGAGGCGATCTGTCTCTTTGCCCTTCATCGCCGCCTTCATATCCTGATTGAGTTGTTCTTTAAGACTCATATTGGTACACCCTGGTCGCAGAGGTTTCGGTAGGACTTGAATGCAAAGAGGGCGCGCAGAAGTTTCTGGCACCCATATATATAAACAATCTATTATAACGACTGATTGATAAAATACAAGCAAAGAAGTGGCTATTTCATCACATAACCTGGGCAGGCGCTCTACTTTACGGCAATCAGAGGCCCAGGACTACACCCAAAGGTGCAAAAACAGTGACCACCAGGCATCATCAGACAAAACGACTCTTCCTGCGCGGCATCAGCCTGTTTGCTGTCCTGTCGGGTTTTGCTTTACTCGCCCTGACCCCGACACTGCCGCTGCTGGCCACCACGCCGGCACAAGACAACATCCCGCTGATCGAGATAGCAGCACCGATCAATCCGGTTATCGCGACATTTATTGCCGACACCATCACCACTGCTAATCGCCGCAACAATCGGGCGGTACTGATTGAACTCGATACCCCCGGCGGCCTCGACACCGCCATGCGCGATATCATTCAGGCGCAACTGAATTCAAAGATTCCAACCATTGTTTATGTCGCGCCGCAAGGAGCCAGAGCCGCTTCTGCCGGAGCATTGATCACTCTGGCCGCCGACTTTGCCGTCATGGCACCGGGAACCAATATTGGTGCAGCAACGCCCGTCAGTATCGGTGGCGGAAGTGGCGGTGAAGCCGATGAAACGATGATGAAAAAAGTCGCCAACGATGCTGCTGCCTACGCGCGCAGCCTGGCTCAAAAGCGCGGACGTAACCAGGAGTGGGCGGAAGAGGCAGTGCGTGACGGCGTCTCTATCTCAGCCCGGGAAGCGCTTAACCTGGCAGTGATCGACCTGATCGCTGAAAATCGCGATGACCTGTTACTCCAGTTGGACGGCTACAAGTTTATCCGCGATGGCGAGACCATGGTCTTTACCAGCAGCGGCAGTCAGTTGGTATCCGTCGAAATGAATTGGCGCCAGAAGATCCTCAACGCCCTGAGCAACCCGAGCTTCGCTTACCTGCTGATGATGCTCGGTATCCTTGGTATCTTTTTTGAAATTTCCCAGCCGGGATCTATTTTTCCCGGCGCGGTTGGAGCCATCGCCATCCTGCTGGCCCTGTTTGCCTTTTCGGCCCTGCCGGTCAACTACGTCGGCCTGCTGCTGATTATCGTGGCCTTTATCCTTTTTATCCTGGAAGCCAACATCCCCTCTTATGGTATGCTGGCCATCGGCGGCCTTATTGCCATGAGCCTGGGTTCCCTGATGCTGATCGACAGCAGCGAACCCTACCTGCAGATTTCGCGTGCGGTAATCGCTGCAACCGTGGTTTCCTGCGCGGCTTTTACTACCTTTGCCGCGGCCATGGTGTTCAAAACCCAGAAACGTCACAGTCATTTTGGCCAGGACGGACTGGTCGGCAAACAGGGGGTAGCTGACGAGAAAATTGATGCCGATCGCGGACGCGTTTTTGTCTATGGAGAATATTGGTCGGCTCGGTCCGACACGCCGATTGCCAAAGGCCAGACAGTGGAGATCGTTGAAGTACTTGATGGCTTAAAAGTCAAAGTTGCGGCTATCAGATCAACTCATCAGTCCGCTGATTTCGAAAAAAAGGAGGTTTAATAATGTTTGATTTTGGTGCAGGATTTTTCTGGATTATCATTGTCGTTATCGGCGCGGTCATTATCAGTGCTGCAGTACGGATATTGCTTGAGTACGAACGCGGAGTCGTGTTTCGGCTTGGCCGCTTCTCAAGCGTCAAAGGGCCGGGACTTAAATTCATCATTCCGATCATCGATCAGATGACCAAGATCAATATGCGTACCGTTGCCATGGATGTTCCCGAGCAGGACATTATTACCCGCGACAATGTTTCGGTCAAAGTCAATGCGGTTCTCTATTTCCGCGTCGTCAACCCCGACAAGGCCCTGATCGAAGTCGACAACTACCTCTACGCCACCAGTCAACTGGCACAAACCTCATTACGCAGCGTCCTCGGTCAGGTGGAACTCGACGAACTGCTGGCCGAACGCGACAAAATCAACCACGACCTGCAGGAGATTCTCGACCGCCAGACCGACCCCTGGGGCGTCAAGATCTCCAATGTCGAGATCAAACACGTTGACCTGCCCACCTCGATGCAGCGTGCCATGGCCCGTCAGGCCGAAGCAGAGCGCGAGCGCCGCTCCAAAGTCATCCATGCCACCGGCGAGTTTGAGGCCTCAAAAACCCTGGCCAACGCCGCCGAACAGATCAACATGCAGCCTGGCGCCTTACAACTGCGTTTTTTACAGACCATGACCGAAATTGCCGCCGAGAAGAACTCAACCATTCTATTTCCGATGCCGATTGACCTGATCAAGCCATTCCTTGACATGGCACAACCCAAACCACCGGAGAAATCGCAAGATCGGAACTGAAAACAAATCGATTTACCACCCGTTCACTTCGCTCACTTGAGCCACAGAGAATACTGAGAAAGCCGGGTTTTATGAATTTCTCAGTGCCTCTGTGGCACAGTGGTGAAGGCATTACTCGTACATCACCGGCACGGCACAGATCATTTTGAAATCCTCAGTTGCCGAGACATTACGATACTGATGTTTTTCGTTCGGCAATACCATAGCAAAATCTCCAGCCTTGACCGTCCTCTGCTCTCCCGCCTCGTTGACCACAGCGCCCTGGCCGGCAATAACATAATTAAGATGTTCTGAGGTGTGTATGTGATAGGGAGTGTGGCCTCCAGGAGCAATGGTAAAAACCCGGAATGAAAAGCTCGGCGCACCATCCTCTTTACCGACGGGAACCTGCTTACTGACATTCACGGCGCCTTCCATTGTCATGGGCACAGATGGAACCTCTTCAAGGGAAACAACTTTCATCGACTTTCTCCTTTTTGATTTATTGTTGATTTATGTTTATTGCAACTATAGCCGGTTTAACCGCTACCAACTACCCTTGTGAGACACAGTTGTCGCAATGGCAATTGACTTTCCCTAGCATTTCTCTAAAATGGGCACGCTTTCCATTCACGATCTATTTTCTGCCACATTTATCCGCTCCTTTAGACACAGCTGTCAATCTGCCTCAGGAGGCCACATGGGAAAACCGCAATATCATACCGACATCGTCAGAAGCTTTGTCAACTGGAGCATTGTCTGGGGTGTCGTCGCGGTACTGGTCGGGGTGATTGTTTCGTTTCAGATGGTCAATCCTGATCTGAACTACCCACCCTATTTCACCTTTGGTCGCCTGCGCCCGATTCACACCAACGCCGGTATCTACGGCTGGGGAATCGGCACCATCTTCGCCATGTTCCTCTACATGGCCCAGCGTTTATGCAAAACCCCCCTGTGGAGTCCCGGGCTGGCCAGATTCCAGTTGTGGCTGTTCAATGTTACCATTGCTGCATCAGCCGTCACCCTGCTGTTAGGATACAACTCGACCCTTGAGTATCACGAAATGGAGTGGCCGATCGACATCATGATCGTCGTTTTGTGGGTTGCCTTCTCTATTAATATCATCATGACCATCATCAAACGCAAAGAGGAGCAGATGTACATCTCCTTGTGGTACATGATGGCCGCAATCATTGGTATTGCCATCCTGTTTATCGTCAATGCCCTGGCGGTACCGGTTTCGCCGTTCAAATCCTACTCCATTTTTGCCGGCACCAACAGCGCCAACGTTCAGTGGTGGTTCGGCCATAACGCCGTGGCCATGGCCCTGACCGCGCCACCCCTGGCAATGTTCTACTATTTTCTGCCGAAAACCACCGGGGTTCCCATCTACAGCCACCGTTTGTCGATTATCTCCTTCTGGTCCCTGATCTTCATGTACCTGTGGACCGGCGCCCACCACCTGCTCTGGACACCGGTGCCGGACTGGATTCAGACCCTGGCCATGGCCTTTTCGATTATGCTGATTGCCCCATCCTGGGGATCGGTCATCAACGGCTACCTGTCCATGAAGGGTCAGTGGCATCAGATGCGCGACAACTATCTGGTCAAGTTCCTGATCCTAGGCATCACCTTCTACGGTCTACAAACCTTACAGGGGCCGATGCAGGCAATCCGTTCATTTTCTGCCTTCATCCATTACACTGACTGGATCCCCGGCCACATTCACATGGGCACCATGGGCTGGGTCTCATTGATCAGTGTGGCCGGCATCTACTACCTGCTGCCACGGATCTACGGGCGGGAGGTCTACAGTATCCCCCTGGCCAATCTCCATTTCTGGCTGGTGGTCATCGGCCAGTTGATCTGGTCAACCAGTATGTGGATCGCCGGGGTGCTGCAGGCCGGCATGTGGAACGCCATGAATGCCGATGGCAGCCTGACCTACACCTTCACCGAGACCATGGTCGAGATGTACCCCTACTGGTGGATTCGCGCCATCGGTGGCCTTATTTACCTGCTTGGCATGCTGGTCTTTATCTACAATGTCTACATGACCGTCCAAAAGGGCAAAGTGCCGGCGTCGAAACTGCTTGAAGTAGAAGGGAGTGCCTAAATCATGTGGGAAAAAAAACCGATTCTCCTGATGCTTCTGGCGACCGCAACCATCCTGGTCGGCACCATTATCACCATGGTTCTCCCTTTTGTCTGGGTTAATACCGAGGCCGATCGTATAGAAGAGGTCACCCCCTACACCCCCCTGGAACAGGAAGGACGCGACATCTATATGCGCGAAGGGTGCAACAACTGTCACACCCAGACCGTGCGCCCGCTGGTGGCCGAGGTTGTACGCTACGGTGATTATTCCAAGTCAGGTGAATTTGTCTACGATCGCCCTTTCCTCTGGGGCTCCAAGCGCACCGGACCGGACCTGGCGCGTCTGGGCGGTAAGTATCCGGATGCCTGGCACTATCAGCACATGGAGACCCCGAGTTCCATCTACCCTAAAACCAACATGCCGGCTTACGGCTGGTTGAGCAACAATCCATTGAAGCCTGAAAAAGTACGGCGTAAAATGCAGGTACTGGGATTTCCCCACAACGAAGAACAGATCGCTGAGCTGGCAACAAAAAACGAGATGGACGCTATCATTGCCTACATGCAGAAGCTCGGCAGCGACATTCCCTGGCGTCAGACGGCCCGCACCGAAATTGTCGGTGAACTGCGTAACCCCTTCAGCGGTACTGACCAGACTACCCTGGCGAGCTGGCGTCCGCTCTATCAGAGCAATTGCTCTGCCTGTCATGGCAACGACATGGAGGGTGGCATCGGGCCGAAACTGGATGGCGGGAACTACGATGAAGAGACTCTCTTCCGGATCATTTATGATGGGATAGCGGAAGGTGGCATGCCCTCTTACGCCAATCTGGGTAGCGAGCGGGTCTGGCAACTGGTCAACCTGATCAAATATGACCAGTCGATGGGAGACTGACTATGGATCTGGCTTCGATTATTTATCTGGCGGTAACCTTTGGCCTGTTCATTGTTTTTGCGCTGATTGTCCTTAATACCTACAGGCGCAAGAACAAACAAAAAAAAGAAGCCCCTAAATACCGGATGATGGATGACGATTAACCCGATCGTAACAAGCCTTCAGAACAAGAGAAAGGTTGCAACAGATGTGTGCAAAAAAACGCGATAAGCACGAAGAACATGCCGATGGCATTGTTGAAGATCGCAAACAGGCGCCGCCTCTATATTTCAATATTCTTTTTTACGGACTGATCATCTGGGGAATCGGCTTCAGTGCCTATTACCTGCTCAGTGGCTGGAGTTCGGAAAAAGAGTTCGAAGGGAAAATGGCCACCTATCAGGAGACCTATGCCCCATCCGCTTCGGCTGCTGCTGAGTCAACGGAAGAATTTGCCGCGGCTCAAACAACAGCAGCTGAAGATAATGGGATTAATGCTGCGAGTCTTTACAACTCCAACTGTGCGGCTTGCCATGGCGCCGGTGGTGCTGGTGGCTTTGCTACCGATCTGACCGGTGATTACGCCTACGGGAAAGATGCCGACAGCATCCGCACCAGCATTATTGATGGACGTGGCGAGATGATGCCCGCCTTCGCTGACAGTCTGAGCAGCAACGAAATTAGTGCACTGGTAACTTATCTGCTCGAGTTGTAACCGGCAAAGGAAGCTTGAAGCGGTGACCGACTAAGGCCACCGCAACACCATCATGTCCACCACCCTCCAACCAAAGCGACCGCTGCTCCTCGCCCCCTGGCGCCGAACCTTCCAGTGGTTGATGACCCTGACCATTATCCTGCTGCCCTGGATCCAGCCAGGTGGTGTCAGCCTTGTACGCATCGACATCCCCAGCCTCAGCCTGCACCTGTTCGGACAGGTCCTGCGGATTCAGGAACTCTACCTGCTACTGCTCTTTATCCTCGCGACAGGGGTTGCCTTTCTGTTGATCACCCTGACTTTTGGCCGGCTCTGGTGTGGCTGGGCCTGCCCTCAAACCACCCTGACCGATCTGGCGGAATGGGTTGCAGGGCGGTTAAAGCTTAAAGTCCTCGCCAACCATCTGCAGGGGGCGCTACCGGGCAAGATCTTTGCTCATATTTTCTATCTGTTGCTCGCCCTGCTGGTTGCAGCCAATCTGCTCTGGTATTTTATCGAACCCCAGCGTTTTCTTGCCGGCCTGTTCACCGCCACCCTGCACCCCGGGGTCCTGATCACGTTTCTGGTCATCGCTGCGATCATCTACCTTGACCTGGCCCTGATCAGGCGGTTGATGTGTCGGGAGTTCTGCCCCTATGGGCGCATTCAGTCTTCTTTTGTTGATCCGGCAACCCTCACCCTCAATTTACCGGAAAGAGAAAAGCCACGCTGTATCCGTTGCAATTCCTGTGTGCGCACCTGTCCCATGGGCATCGACATCCGTAACGGTTACCAGATCGAATGTATCAATTGTGGCCGCTGTCTCGACGCCTGTCGACAGATTATGGCCAGACGGGATGAGCCCGGGCTGATCTACTATACCTTCGGGGTCGATAACCGGGGGGCTAAAGGGCTGCTGAATCTACGGGTACTGTTGTTGGGGTTGCTCCTGGTTGGTCTGCTCAGCGCCCTGACTTACGCCACCCTGGCGCGAACATCAGCGTCTTTGAAGGTCTCACTGGCACCAACAGCTGCCAGTCGGTTAGTCGATAACCAGCAGACCACCCTGTTCACTGTCTGGATCAACAACCGCAGCACTGTTGATCAGGAGTATCAGTTGCGAGCAGCACCCCTTGCCGGTGGGCCCATCGAGATCAGGGGGCAGACAGAACAGATTCCTGTCGCCGCCGGTGGCAATTACCAGCTCCGACTGATGGTTCTCTCCCCTGTCAGCAATCAGCCGACCATGGTAGAATTCCAACTGATCGACGACCGACAACAACCGGTTGCCGGCGCCACGGCACAACTGTCAGCGCCGGCTGCCGGCCGATAAAACCACCGATTCTTACCTGCTGAGCTCTTTTTTTCAGCAACGAAATGAGAAACTCATGGCCAGATTCCATTCCGCCCTGCTGGTTCCCCTGCTACTCTGCTCCTTCCTGATTTTTTCCGGGTGGGCCGCATACCAGGCCGCTACCCGGGTCAGTGACATCAGTGATCGGGACTACTACAGCAACGGACTGAAATATAACAGCACGATTCTGGAAAAACAGGCGGCAGCTGTATTGGGGTGGGAGCTTCACAGCGAACTGATTGACGGCGTGTTGATCCAGCATTTAACCAATCGTCACGGTGAGCCGGTCAGCGGCGCTAAGGGTCTGCTTAAATTGCAGTACCGTGGAGACCTGCTGATGGTCCCCCTTGAAGAGGCTGGTTCCGGCGTCTATCGCGCACAATTACCCCCATTATCCGGTGAGAACCTCATCCAGGCCGAGTTTGAATATGATGGTGCCCGGATTTTGCGACGCTTGTTGTTGACCCTGTGAAATGACCACTATCAAAGAGCTAACCTGCGACCATTGTGCTGAACAGTTTTCCCCTGCCGATCTGGTGACCGAAGAGATCGCCGGCACCTCCCGCAACTTCTGTTGCTACGGCTGTCGCGGCGCCTATCTGATCATCCGTGGTGCCGGCCTCGAACATTTTTATCAGCGCCCTGACCTTAAAGCGGGAGTCCTCAAGGAAGCCTTCAACTTACGTTTTGACGATGCCTACCTGGAACGTTTTGTCCGCCGTCATGAATCAGGGGATGAAATCAGCCTGATTGTCGATGGGATCCGCTGTGCCAGCTGTATCTGGCTGATCGAACGATTGCTGCAGAAACTTCCCGGAATTATCTCGGTGCGGGTCAACTTTGCTACCCACCGGGTGCTGATCCGCTTTGTCAGCACGGTGATCAGCGCCGCCGATATCTGCCGTAAACTGGCCGACATCGGTTATCTGGCCCGCCCCTATAGTCTGGATGAACTGGAGCAATCGGCCCACCGCGAAATGCGCAGCCTGCTCATGCGCTTTGGTACGGCGGTTTTCCTGACCATGCAGCTGATGGGTTTCTCCCTGGCTCTGTATGCCGGTTATTTTCAGGGAATCGACTCACAGACCAAAAGTATGCTGGAGTATTTTGCCGCGATTGTCACCACGCCGGTCGTCTTTTACTCGGGCTACCCTTTCCTGCGTGGAGCCTGGGTCAGTCTGCGCAATCATCAGCCCAACATGGATCTGCTGATCGCTCTGGGTACCCTCTGTGCCTATTTTTACAGCCTCTACGCCATGGTAACGGGCACTGAGGTCTACTTTGAAACGGCAGCAATGATTATCACCCTGATTCTTGCGGGACGTCTGATCGAAGCGGGAGCCAGACGCAAAGCTGCCGCCGGCATCGATCGTCTCCTCAAACTGGCACCGGCGCGAGCCCTGCGCTTTGAAAACTGTATCTGGAGTGAGGTTGACAGCCAGGAACTGCTGCCGGGAGATCTCATCCAGCTCAAAGCCGGAGATCGTCTGCCGGTGGATGGCATCGTCACCCGGGGCACCAGTGAGATTGATGAAGCGGCAGTCACCGGCGAACCCCTGCCGGTGCTCAAGGAAAGCGGTGATCCGGTTGTCTCCGGCACCCTTAATCTCAACGGCACCATCGAGGTCAAAGTCACCTCGGCCGCCGCTGACTCCTTCCTTGCCCGCATGACCGCCATTGTTGAACAGGCACAAACCGACCAGGCTCCGATCCAACGCCTTGCTGATCGGGTTGCCGGCGTTTTTATCCCGATCGTGCTGGTGATTGCCGCCGGCACCTTTATCTACTGGCACCTGCGTGAAGGTGCTGCTCTGCTCAATGCCGTGTCGGTGCTGGTCGTCGCCTGTCCCTGCGCCCTCGGGCTGGCAACCCCGACGGCGGTGATGATCGCCACCGGACGCGCGGCAGAAGCCGGGATACTGTTTCGTGGCGGTGATATTCTCGAGGCGGCATCGCGCGTCAGCTATCTGGCGTTTGACAAAACCGGCACCCTCACCATCGGGCGACCCCATGTTGTCGGCATCACCCTCAACCATGGCACCCAACAGCAACTACTGCAGGGCTTGGCAGATGTCGAAGCCGGCAGCCACCACCCCCTCGCGCGCGGCATCCTCAAAAAGACCGCGCAGCATGGAATCTGCCCGGCTCCGGTTGACAGATCCATCACCCATACCGGTCTGGGCATTGAAGCCTGGCAGGGCATTACCCATCTCATCGCCGGCAACCGCCGCTTTCTGGCACAGCAGGGCATCCATCTGCCTGAAACCGCAAGCGCCGGGCGCAGCGAGGTTCATCTGGCCCGCGATGGCCGCTACATCGGCATGGTCACCCTTGAGGATCAGATTCGCCCCGATGCGTCACGGATGTTCACTGACCTGCACCGACTCGGCTACGCCAGTTTGCTGTTAACCGGCGATCGGGAAGATGTCGCTCGCCGGATCAGTTCGGTGTTGACAATTGATACCTGGCACGCTGAATTGACCCCGGAACAGAAGGCACTGAAGATTGAACAACTGGCGCCGGCAGCGGTGATGATGGTGGGTGACGGGATCAATGACGCGCCGGCCCTGTCAAAAGCCACCATCGGCTGCGCCATCGCCGGCAGCACCGATATTGCGGTGGAAAGCGCTGATCTGATTCTCACCCGGCCGCACCTGGCGAACATTCCCTTTGCCCTGCACCTCGCGCAAAAAACCCTGGTCAACATCAAACAGAATCTGGCCTGGGCTTTCAGCTATAATCTGATTGCTATCCCCCTGGCCGCCAGTGGCCTGCTGGCTCCGGTTTACGCAGCGGCCGCGATGGCCGTCAGTTCGGTCTGCGTCCTGCTCAATTCCCTGCGCCTCAAACGCCACGGACAACTGCCATGATGACCTCCACCATCCTGTTGATTTTTCTTTCGTTTTGTATCGGCACCGGGGTCTGGTTGTTTTTTCTCTATGCGGTTAAAAAGGGTGAGTTTGATGATGTCGAGGGCCCCAAATACCGGATGCTGGATGATGACGAGGAAGATCAGTCTGATGAGAAATCTGACAAAAATCAGCAGTCTTGATCAATCTCAGGCTCCTGTATTTTAAAGTTTTTCATCACTCTATTATTCCCTCTCTTTTTGTGCTACTTTGCCCTCAAAAATAAACGCTGAATGGTTCGTTCAATTCGACCTGTCTACCCCTCATTTTGTAACCACTCAGCTGTCACCATGGACGAAGAAATGCGTCCCTTGGCAAAGGATCCCGGATCCGCTGCTGAACAGATTCCCATTTTTCTCTACCAAGGAAAGTCACCATGGATCCTGCCGCGCTTGTTCCCGTTGCCGATGTGATACCAGCACCCTGGGGCTGGTTTTATGTTCTGTTGCTGGCCACCTTTCTGCTTCACCTGCTGGTGATGAACGCCATGCTTGGCGGCGGCATCATCACCCTGATCAGCTCGTTTCGCAAAACCGAGCAGGATCGGTTGCTCTGCCGTGAATTCAGCTACAAATGGCCCTATACCATCGCCCTTGCCGTCAATTTCGGGGTGGCCCCCCTGCTTTTTCTGCAGGTGCTTTACGGTCAGTTTATCTATACCAGCTCGGTTCTGATGGCGGCCTGGTGGCTGTCAATTATCGCCATGCTGATCCTCTCCTACTACGCCGCATACATCTATGATTTCAAGTTTGACAGTCTGGGCAAACCTGCTGTTTTTGTCGCCCAGTTTTCGGTTCTTTTGCTGCTCCTGATCGCCTTCATGTTTACCAACAACATGACCCTGATGCTGCAACCGGAGCGCTGGCTGGGATACTTTACCAATAGCGGCGGCACCCTGTTAAACCTTACCGACCCTTCGGTCATTCCCCGTTATCTTCATTTTGTCATCGGCGCGGTGGCGGTTGCCGGTTTGTATCTGGCCCTGATCGGTCATTTCGGTTGGCGCAAAAGCCGGGTTGATCCGGCCGCGCTGATCGCCAAGGGGATGAACTACTTTACCGTCGCTACCGCTTTGCAACTCATCGTCGGCACCTGGTTTCTGATCGCTCTGCCGCGCGAGGGCATGATGATCTTTATGGGCGGGAGTGCCCTGGGAACCGGACTGCTGGTCATCGGCCTGTTACTGACCCTGGCGGTACTCCATTTCGGTTACCGTCAGCGGGTGATAGTCACCTGCAGCCTGACCCTGGTGTTGATGATTGTTATGGTCTTGATGCGCGATCTGGTTCGAACGGCCTATCTGCAACCTTACTTCAGCCTTGGTGATCTTGAGGTTGCCACCCAGTATTCCCCCCTGATTTTCTTTTTACTGGTGTTGGCGGGCGGCCTGGCCCTGATCGTCTACATGATCAAACTGGCTCTGAATTGCGGTAAGGAGGTGACAAAATGAACTATCCCGTCTGGGAACTGACAACCTATGGCGGTGGCTTTCTGATTGCCCTGATCGCCGTGGTTCATGTTTTTGTTGCCCACTTTGCCGTTGGCGGTGGCCTGTTTCTCGTCGCCATGGAAAACAAGGCCTACCAGGATGATGACCAGGGTCTGCTTGATTACGTCAAAAAACACAGCAAATTTTTTCTGCTGCTGACCATGGTGTTCGGCGGCATGACCGGCGTCGGCATCTGGTGGATTATCTCCCTGGTCAGCCCGGGCGCCACCTCCGCCCTGATCCATATCTTCGTGTTTGGCTGGGCCGCTGAGTGGGTCTTTTTTCTGGCTGAAATCATCGCCCTGTTTATCTACTTTTATACCTTCGGCAAAATGGACCGGCAAAACCACCTGCGGGTCGGGATGATCTATTTCTTCTGCGCCTGGATGTCGTTGTTTCTGATCAACGGCATTATCGGTTTCATGCTCACCCCGGGTGGCTGGAGTGAAAACCAGAATTTCTGGTCCGGCTTCTTCAATCCAAGCTTCTGGCCATCCCTGGTGTTTCGTACCGGCTTGGCCCTGACATTATGCGGGGTGTTCGGCTTTGTTACCGGGGCCTACATCAAGGATGCCGCCCTGCGCCAGAAGATCATGCGTACCTGCGCCGGCTGGGTTGTTCTCCCCTTTATTCTGATGGTGGCGGGTGGCTGGTGGTACTTAAGGGCCCTGCCTGAACCACAACGCTCGATGATCCTGGAAAAATCGCCGGAACTGACCGCTTACCTGTCCACCATGTTCTGGTTTATGCCCCTGCTCTTTATTGCCGCCCTGGTCATGACCGTCCGCCTGCCTAACAGCCTGCAGAAGGTTTTTGCCTTTGGCGTCGTGGCTATTGCTTTTGTCTACCTGGGTGCCTTTGAGTTCGTCCGCGAGGGTGGACGACGTCCCTTTGTGCTTTATAACTACATGTACTCCAATCAGATTCCGGTGAGCGCAGTTTCCGAGACCATGCAGGCAGGTTTTCTCAAGAGCGGGCGCTGGACGGGTTTTTCCGGCACGACGGATGAGAATTTAAAGGATGTCGGTCATCAGCTGTTCAATTTTCAGTGCAGTGCCTGTCACGCCATTGATGGTCCGCTCAACGACATCCGGCCATTGGTGCAGAAGTACGATAATGTCTTCGGGATGGATTCCAAGCTCAATGGTCTCGGGACGATGAGCCCCTACATGCCACCTTTTATCGGCAATCGCAACGAACGCTGGGCTCTGGCGACCTATCTGGTCGCTGAGATCAATCAGCAACCGGCAACGGAAGGCTTATACAATCTGAGCCGGGGTAACACGACTGTTACGCCGGTGGAATTGCCGTTGGACATTCCTGCCTTTGATAAAAACCGGGACGAGTATGTGCTGCTGGCCTGGAGCCCCCTGGGCATGCGCGAACTCAGCGATGCCGATGACTATTGGCAGATTCAGGCGCCGGACAGCACAATCCAGGCGCAACTGGTGCGCCGCGGTGATTCGCCCCAACGGGTTATTGATGGAGTGGAAATCCGCTATCAGATCGACGAGGCCCCTGGCTCATCGACCTCACAACTGCTGACCACGGAAAAATCCGGCAGTATGGAAAGCGATCCGGATCGCTTTCTGTTTTATGCCGATAACATCTCGCTGGTGCCCTATACAGATAACGGCGAGGTCAATCCCTACCCGCTCTTTACCATCAGTGCGATCGACACTGAGTCGGGAGAAACCCTGGCCACTACCAGAACCACGGTACCGGTTTCCACCGAAATGGGGTGTAAAAATTGCCATGGCGGCGGCTGGAAGATCGATGACAAAACCGGTATCAGCAACACCACCGCACTCGATGTCCTGGCT
This sequence comes from Pelovirga sp., assembly GCA_046482365.1. Lineage (GTDB taxonomy): Bacteria > Desulfobacterota > Desulfuromonadia > Desulfuromonadales > Geopsychrobacteraceae > Pelovirga. The sequence continues at coordinate 26,692 of JAWOFG010000008.1, forward strand.
GTTCATGACCGGATCAGCGGCACCACTTTGCTCCAGCAGGCCGAGGGTGGCGAACCCCTGGCCTGTTCTTCCTGCCATCCCCGCAGGGGCGATGAGTCCTCTCCACGGCTCAACCTGTCAGCTGCCATCCATGGCTGGCACGCCAACTTTCTCACCGAGCGGGGTGACGCCCAGGCCTGCACCTCCTGTCATGCCGGCGATCCCCACGGGGCAACCCATTTCCACCGTGAGCACCATGCAGCATTTTTGAACTGCACCCATTGTCACGGCACCATGGAAGAACATGCCTTGAGCCTGCTCAAACTTGAGCAACAGGCCGGCAAACCCGGTGCTGAGGCTCTGATGACCAACCTAAACAGCAGTCATAACAGTGTCGACTCCATCAACCCGCGCCAACCCTGGAGTCAGCAACCTGACTGTCTTAATTGTCATGATTTTTTCGATGTTGGCATGTCTATGGATGGGTTTAACAACTGGACCAGTTCTGAGGATGAACTGTTCCGCAATCGGCAGGATCTGATGGGGGTGATGATGTGTCAGGCCTGTCACGGCAGCACCCATGCCCTGTATCCGGCTCATAACAAGTACGGCTCTCAGCGCGACATCATTCAACC
>JAWOFG010000139.1:0-9898 GCA_046482365.1 Pelovirga sp.
GTCGCATGGGCGTCTCTGTTGCCATTGACGATTTTGGTTGCGGCCATTCCTCGCTCAATTATCTGCGTGATTATCCGGTCAACACCCTGATGATCGATCGCTCCTTTGTGCGCGACATTACCCAGGATGTGGGACTGGCACGAATCGCCGATGGTATCGCCATGATGGCGCGTGGGCTTAATTTAACCCTGATGGCCAAGGGAGTCGAAAACCTTATCCAGCTGGAACACCTGCGGCAACTGGGTTGTCATGAAGTCCAGGGTTATCTGTATGGTGAAGCCGTCTCTGCCGACGCTACCTTTGACCTGTTGTGCACTCACCCGAATCTGGCTCCGGGAACCAGTTTGGCCAAACACTGAGAGGGACGTAAAAGGTGTCCAGCCAAGCGATTTTGGCTGGACACAATACCCTGTTATCATGGGCCGGGGTGCTTTCCCAGAATGACAACTAGTCCGGTGTCGCCAGCCCCAGCAGTTCGGTGAGGTGAAGCACCGGTTGTGGCATCTGTGCCTGCTGTAATCCCCAGGCGAGCTGCAGATGACAGCCGGGATTACCGGTCACCAGGATCTCGGCGCCGGTCTGTCTGACGTTTTCCAGTTTGCGATCAAGGATCTTCTGGCTTTCGTCGGTAAACTTGAGGCTGAAGGTTGCAGCCGACCCACAACACCAGGAGGCCTCTTTCATTTCCCGGAAATCGACTCCCGGAATAGATTGAATCAGTGCCCGCGGCTGTTTGCTGATTCCTTGGGCATGGCATAGATGACAGGGTTCGTGATAGGTGACGCTCTTTTCAACCGGTTTAAGCCCTTCGGTACGTATTCCCTGTTCGCATAAGAACTCACTGATATCTTTGATCTTCTGACGGAAGAGATGGAGGCGGTCGTGGTCCTCGCGCTCGGCCAGGATCTCCTCATATTCCTTCAGTGCCGCCCCGCAACCGGCACAATCAGTCACGATCGCATCGACCTCCAGATCAAGAAACAGATCCAGATTAAAGGCGGCGATCTCGCGGGTGGTTTCGCGATCGCCTTCGGTCAGATGCGGGGCGCCGCAGCATTTCTGTTCTTTGGGGGTGATCACATCAAACCCCTGATGATTGAGTACCTTGACCGTCTGGCGCGACACCTCGGGATAGAGCAGGGTCATGACGCAACCGAGAAAAAAAGCGACGGTACCGCGTTTCTCTCCTTTGGCCGGGCTCAGATCAGGCAACTGGGGTCTTAACGGCGGGTGAAGCTCCGGCAGCATGCCCTCGGCTTTGTCGATCCAGTCGGGCCCCAGCTTGAGAATCTTGCTGTTGCGCACCAGCCACTGAATGCCGAGTTTCTGGTAGAGGCGGGCCGGCAGCATGGAGGTTTCCATCAGTCCAGGATTCGGCACCATTTTTTTTAATACCAGGTTGCGTAAGGTTCCCTGCCACTTCGGTGCCGGCAGTTGCTGATGGACCTGGGCACGGCAGACTTCCATCACTTCCCCGGCTTTAACCCCGGATGGACAGGCGGTGGTGCAGGCGCGGCAGTCAAGACAGAAATAGGCCTCATCCTTCATCGCCTGATTAAAGTCAAGCCTCCCTTCGGCCACCGCCCGGGCCAGCGCAACACGGCCGCGGGGGCTCGAACGTTCTCGTCCGGTCAAGGCAAAGGTCGGACAGGTTGGCAGACAGAAACCACAGCGCATACATTGCAGTACATCTTCGTATTCAGGGGCGTCCTTGGAGGTGAAGTTGCCCAGCGATTGCTGTTCGCTCATGGTTTACTCCTGTTCGCTGACGAAAATTTTGCCGGGATTCATGATCCCCTGGGGGTCGAAGGCCGATTTGATGCGGCGCATGACCGCCACTCCGCCGGGGCCGATCTGTTTGGCGAGGTAGCCTTTTTTAGCAATGCCGATACCGTGCTCGCCCGAGACGGTGCCGCCCCAGGCCAGGACCTGCTCGTAGAGTTCATCATAAAAAGCATGGGCGCGTTTCATTTCATCTTTATTGCGCTCATCACAGAGTACGGTCGGATGAAGGTTGCCGTCGCCGGCGTGACCAAAAGTGCCGACTGTGAGCTGGTATTTTTCGGTCAGCTGTTCGATCAGGGTAAAGGTGTCCGCCAATTTTGAACGGGGTACGGTGGCATCTTCCAGCAGGGTGGTGGGTGATACGCGGGCCAAAGCTGACAGCGCAGTACGGCGGGCCTCAGCCAGCTTCATCGCATCCTGAGCATCTTTGGCCTGATGTACTTCCGCGGCTTTCACCTGCTCAAGAATCTTTTTCAAGGCATCGGCTTCTTCAGCAACCACCGCTGGATGACCATCAACTTCGATCAACAGCAGGGCCGCCATCTGCCGTGGCAGACCGATACCGGCATAATCTTCAACACAATTGATGGTGGCCTTGTCCATGATCTCCATGGTCGAGGGGATAATCTTGGCAGCGATGATCTTCGAAACGGCCTCGCCGGCGGTACGGATATTGTCAAAGTAAGCCAAAAAGGTCTGTTTGGTCTGCGGTGGTGGAATGAGCTTGACGGTGATCTCGGTGATGATGCCCAGGGTGCCTTCCGACCCAACCAGCAGGTCCTTGAAGGCATAACCGGCCACATCCTTGACGCTCTTGCCGCCGGTGGAAATCAGGCTGCCATCGGCCAGAACACAGGTCAGGGCCATGACATAATCCCGGGTCACGCCATATTTGAGCCCACGCAGGCCACCGGCATCTTCCATCACGTTGCCGGCCAGGGTAGAGATTTTCTGTGAACCGGGATCCGGCGGATAAAATAGTCCTTTTTCCGCAACCGCATTGAACAGATCCAGGGTGACAACCCCCGGTTCACAGGTGGCGGTCAGGTTTTCCTCGTCAATTTCAAGAATCCGGTTCATCTTGTTCAGGCAAATGACGATACCGCCATTGACCGGAATACTTCCCCCGGAGAGACCGGTGGCACTGCCACGTGGTGTCAACGGCAGGTTGTGGTCGCGTGCAGCTTCGACAATCTTGACGACGTCCTCGGTGCTGGTCGGATAGACAACCATATCCGGCAGGCTATGGAGCCCCGGAGTGGAATCGTAACCAAGGACGAGCAGATCCTCCTTGGCGGTCACCAGTTTGTCTTTTCCAAGAGCCTGTTCAAGTTGTTGCATAGCGCTTTGATTAATCATCGGGGCCTCGTCTTGTCTGATGGGTGAAAGAACAAACCGGTTGCTATGGTTTTTTTGTTAATCAATGTCCACTGTTATGTGGTAATTTGGTCAGGTGGTAATACCACATGATAGTGTGGAAGCTGATATTCTGTCAAGATACTTTAAATAGCAACGTTCACTGCTAAGGGTCCTATCCATGGGATTATCAGTAATCCATAATGGTCTCATCAGACTTTGAATTAATGATAAAAGAATGTTGTAAACGGGTAATTCATATATGCAAGGCAAGGAATTGCCTCGTTTGCACAAATCGATCAAATAAAAACAACTAACCATTGTATGCCAGGGTTTTGAAGATTTCCGGATGGTCACTCGGGAGTGCTCGCGGTTCTGCGATGGAAATATTTATGGAAATAATTGCTGTTAATAGCGGTCAATAAGGTATAGTATGGAAATGGTCATACCAGTCTCGCGGATTAGCTCTTGCTGTTTAATTTATGTTGGATACAGTTTGCGGATTAATGAATCTGCAGGGAGATAGTACTATGGTAGGAAAAGACCAGGTTAAAGGATTCACTGAAAGTGCCGGTCGGGTTGGTGCAACAGTTACGCACTATACGACGCTGGAGGATGCCGCTGACTATATTGGTCGCACTGCAGTCGGTAGAACCCTGGTTCCCCGGACGGCACTGGCAGACAGGTTCCAGTTGCGGTCGTTACTTGAAACGGCCGGCGTGGAAGTTTTTGCCGGCAGCTTCCGTGATGCCGGTCAATTGCCTGGTGCCGGTATTACTTTCTGCAATTTTGCCATGGCCGACACCGGGACGGTTGTTCTCGACAGCACCAGTGAAGATATCCGCCTGGCAACCACCATCCCCGAAGTTCATTTTGTCCTTCTCGATCCGGCTAAAATCCTCCCTGATAATCTGGCTGCAACAGCTCCTATGAATACGCTATATGAAGGTTCTGAGCCACGATTTGTCGCTTATATTACCGGTCCAAGTCGTACTGCAGACATAGAACGAGTGCTGACCATCGGCTGCCATGGTCCCCGTGAACTCCATATTCTTCTAGTCCCTGGCGTATCTGATGATTTGATGGAAATATAAGGGACGGGTAAATTTTCGGGCACGATAAACCGTGCCTCTACGAGCTTGGTACATAGATCGGTACATAGAATGCGGGTTGGGACGTTTTATTGCCCCCGACGTTGTTGATTTGATATAGCAAGAGATCTGTCCACGATCGCTGAGGAGATATCCATGGCCATTACTGCCGAATTTAAAAAAAGCGTTGAGAATGCCCTTGCTAAGCCCAAGCTCAGTGAGGCCTTACACCTGTTTGGTGATGCCTATCTGATTGCCCGTGAAAATGCTTTTCGTGGCCTCGACTTTGATCAGTTGCGAACCGAACTGGCGGCCATCAAGGATGATGTCAGGGAGCGGCGCAAGGAACTGCTTGCCCAATTTATCGCTAACGCCGAGGCGGCAGGTTCTAAAGTCTTTGTCGCCAAAGATACCCGCGAAGCCAATGAGTATGTGGTTAATCTGGCCAAACAGAAGAACGCCGGATTGATAGCAAAATCCAAATCCATGGTATCGGAGGAAGCGCATCTAAACAAAGCATTGGAAGCCGCCGGGATACGGGCCGCTGAAACGGATCTGGGTGAGTGGATTGTTCAGCTTGCCGGTCAGCGCCCCTCCCACCTGGTGATGCCCGCTATTCATATGTTCAAGGAGGAGGTCGCCGAACTGTTCAGTAAAGAGATTGGCGAACCCCTCGAAGCCGATATCAGAACCCTTGTTGATGCGGCCCGCAAGCAGCTGCGTAAAGACTATTTTGATGCTGATATCGGTCTGACCGGAGCCAACTTTCTGGTGGCTGAAACCGGTGGCATCGGCCTGGTAACCAACGAAGGCAATGCGCGCCTGTGTGCCACCCTGCCGAAGGTGCATGTGGTATTTGCCGGCATCCACAAACTGGTACGCAGCATTGAGGATGCCGTCAAGATCACCCGGCTCTTGCCACGCAATGCCACCGGTCAGTTACTAACCTCCTATGTGACCTGGATTCGTGGAACGGTGCCGACTCCCGGCAATGATAAAGAACAGCACATTGTGCTGATCGATGGTGGCCGTGAGGCTCTCTACGAATCATCGGTGTGCCGTGATGCCCTGCGCTGCATTCAGTGTGGTGCCTGTGCCAATGTCTGCCCGGTGTATCAGACCGTCGGTGGTCACGTTTTCGGCAGTATTTACATTTCTGCCATCGGTATTATTCTCACGGCTTTTTATGAGGGATTGGATAAGGCCAAAGAGATTACCCGCGCCTGTATTGGCTGTCGCTCGTGCACCGCCGTATGTCCGGCCAATATTGACCTTGAGGAGATTATTCTTCATCTGCGTCAGCAGGTGACTAAAGAATACGGCATGGGGCTGGTCAAAAACATCACCTTCAAGGCGGTTATGCGCAATCGCGCCCTGTTCCACAATATGGTCAAGGCCGCATCCAAACTACAGAAACCGGTCACCCAGCAAAAAGAAGGACAGCCGGCCACCCGGGTGATCCGCCATTTGCCGATGCATTTTATGGACAAGGATCTGACCCAATGGCGCGATCTGCCGGCGGTGGCACCCAGATCCTTCCGAGATCTGTTTGCCGAAATTGACCAGAAGGTTGAAAAACCGCGCTATCGGGTTGGTTTTTTTGTAGGTTGCGGGGCCGATTTTGTCTACCCCGAGGTCGGAATCAGCCTGGTCAAGGTTCTCAACCATCTGGGCGTCGAGGTGGTTTTTCCGAAGGCTCAGAACTGCTGTGGTATCCCCGCCCTTTACGCCGGTGATACGCAAACCGGGGTTGAGCTGGCCAAACAGAACGTCAAAGCCTTTTATGAAGCTGATGTCGATTACGTGTTATGTGTCTGCCCGACCTGCACCATGGGGGTAAAGCGCGATTTCGTTGAACGGCTGGTCGATGACCCGATCTGGTCGCAGCGCGCCATCAGCCTGTCAGAAAAAACCATGGATGCTGTTGCTTTTCTGGAGAATGTCCTCAAGGCTTCCGACCTGCTCACGGCAACATCGACCGCCAGTGTCTCCTATCATGACTCATGCCATTTAAAACGAGGCAACGATGTCTGGCAAGAACCGCGCGCGCTGCTGAAAGCAACCGGTTACCAGCTTGAGGAGATGAAGAACAGCGATCGCTGTTGCGGTTTCGGCGGGACCTATTCTTTTTTGAGCCACCCGCAGATCTCCCGCCAGATCGCCGGCGACAAGGTTGAGAACATCAAGGCAACCGGCGTTAAAACGGTTGCCATGGATTGCCCCGGTTGTATGATCATGGTTGGTGGCAGTATGGGTAAGGCCGACCCGACGGTACGCTGCGCCCACACCATGGAGTTGTTGGCTGAGGCAATTGCAGAGCGGCCGTAGAGACAAATTTCTGGCCTGTTCAGGGTTGTTATAGAACAGGTTGTGGAGAATTTAATATGAGTGGACGTTTACCCGTTGTCGACAACTTATGTCGTAATCCGGAAAATCACCAGCACCATATCTGTGAATTGAAGGCTGCCGGACGTTACGATGAGATTGAGCGCCTGGCTGTAGAGCCTCGTTTTGTCTGTGGTAATTGCGGTAGCAAGGCCAACGAAGCAGGGGCCCTTTGTGCCCCGGGACCCTGGCACGAGTAACAAGCTCAAGGTAGAAAAAAAGCAAAACAACCTACCCGGTCAAGAATTTTATTGACAGGAGCGGGGTGGTTATTATATAAATTGGTCTTACCAGCGCATTATTGATTCGGATGGTGCCCGGCACCGGCCAGTTAAAAATAAAAACTAAAAAAACTCAGTTGTTGCCGTGAGACTCTCTCTCCCACGTGCTTGGCCCCGTCAGGATCTCCTCCCTGACGGGGCATTTTTTTTTGATGGCGTCGCAAAAACTCGCTAACTGCTGCGTTGCCGCAATTGTATCGCTGCTTCGACGTACATAAGTACGCCTCATTGCTCAACATTTGCGCGCCTTGCATATAGGACCCTGCAACCCATACCCTATCGCATCTTTCTTGTCCTTTGGCGCGTCAACTGCGTTTCGACCAACGCTGATTAGCTATAGCAAGGCAGTGCTGGTCGTGCCTTATTGACGTGCCAAAATTCTGCGCAATCTTTGCGACATTTTATGAGTTGCAGGGTCCTTGCGTTTTTTGCCTAGCCATCACCATGAAGGGTTTTTGCGACGGCATCATTGTCGCTTGCTTTGTATATGGTGGTCAGAAGTTTTTCATGTAGGTGTTGATTTCCCAATCGGTAACGGCGGTGCGCCAGTCGTCCCATTCTTTTTCTTTTCCTGCGATATATTTCGTGTAAATGTGATCACCCAGGGCTGCTTTTGATAGGGGGTTACTCTTGAGGGCCTCTATGGCTTCATGCAGACTGGCGGGTAGACAGATCACACCGGCAGCATCCATCTCAGGTTGGGTCATGTGGTAGATATCGACATTGACCGGATCCGGCGCCGAAAGCTTGTTGACAACTCCATCCAGACCCGATTTGAGCATCATTGCCAGGGCCAGATAGGGGTTGCAGGACGGATCGGGGCTGCGCACTTCGGTCCGGGTACTTAAGCCGCGGGACGACGGGATGCGGACCAGAGCCGAGCGATTTGAGCCGGACCAGGCGACATAAACCGGGGCTTCATAACCGGGAACCAGACGCTTGTAGGAATTGACCAGTGGGTTGGTGACGGCGGTAAAGCTGCGTGCATGCTTTAAGATACCGGCGATGTAGTGGTAGGCAGTGGTGCTGAGCTTGAGGGGGCCGTTTTCGTCAAAAAAAGCGTTAGTGCCATCCAGGTTGAACAACGACTGGTTGGTATGCATCCCGGAGCCGTTGATACCGTAGACCGGTTTGGGCATGAAGGTCGCGTGAAATCCATGTTGGGCAGCGATCGAGCGCACTACCCACTTGAATGTGACGGTGTTGTCGGCCGCGGTCAGGGCGTCGGAGTATTTGAAGTTGATTTCATGTTGTCCCTCAGCGACCTCATGATGAGATGCTTCAACTTCAAACCCCATGGCTTCGAGGGTGTCGATAATCTCCCGGCGGCAATTGATGCCGGTATCATCGGGATCGACATCAAAGTAGCCCGCCACATCATTGGTGCGGGTCGAGAGGATCCTGTTTTCGTCCTTTTGAAACAGAAAAAATTCACACTCAGTGCCGACATTCATGGTGTAGCCAAGATCTTTGGCTTCAGCCAGAATCCTCTTCAAGTTGACCCGGGGACACCCGATAAAAGGGGTCCCATCCGCCTTGTACACATCACAGATAATCCGAGCGGCATTAACGCCGTCCTTGTAGCGCCACGGCAGGATAACAAAGGTGTTAAAGTCGGGTTTAAGATACATGTCCGACTCATTGATCCGGACAAAACCATCAATCGACGAGCCATCAAACATCATCATGCCATCCAGGGCCTTGTTGATCTGGCTGATCGGTAAAGAGACGTTCTTCATGAAACCGAAGATGTCGACAAACTGCAGACGGAAAAAGTTGACATTGTGTTCCTTGATGGCTTCCATGATCTCATTACGGGTCATAAGTGGTCTCCTGGGTAGTCGGGATGGATGAAAAACAAATGCCGGCAGGCTAAATAGTCATCTAGCGCCCATTCTACTTGATTATCTCCTGCCGATAAAGGGACTCTTTGTGAACCGACCATTAGGAAGCTCAGCTGGAAAAGTCCTGATCAATCGGTTGGTTCCAACCACGCACCGGCAGTACGCATTTTCTCTCGTGCTTCCTCGCCGGCCGTGATCGTCACCGGTCGGGTTGCATCGGTAATCAGCACCACCTCGAAGCCTTCTTTACATCCATCGAGAACCGTTGCCAGTACACACACGTCCTCAGCGAGACCGCCGACAAATAATCGTTGGACGTCATCGTTACGCAGCTGATCGGCAAGACCGGTCTGGTCGAAGGCTGAGTTTTGATCCTGATCGAAGCGCACGCCTTTAGTCACCTTGATTGCCGATTCCGGGACCTGCAAGTCAGGGTGAAAGCGCGCTCCGTCGCTATCCTGGATGCAGTGTGGTGGCCAGGGTCCGCCCCGTTGTTTAAAGCTGGGGTGGTTAAGTGGATGCCAATCACGTGAGATGTAGATCGGCGCCTCCTTGGTGATAGCTGCGTTAATCCAGCGATTGAGAACGGGCACGACCTTGTCACCATCTTCGATCGGTAATGCGCCGCCCGGACAAAAATCTTTCTGCACATCGACAATGATCAGAGCATCACCAGACTGCAAGCTTTCTTCGATACGGGCCATAGAATACCTCCATAACTCCTAGTTGAACAGTGACATGCTTACAATGGTGTCTGCGGCTTAGCCGATTTATTTATCTTTGTCGTGACAGCCTCCACCGTGGACAGCTCATCGACGGTGATACTGATGTTTTTCTCTGCTGCTGTCAGGGGCTGCGCACTGGTAAGCTGAAAGTCCAGCACCTTTTCATCTGCGTCAGACAGCCTGTCTCTTTGCTTTGCGCGGCGCTTGATGCGCTGGCGAAACAGCTCTTCGTTCAACTGAAAACCAAGAATGTTAAAGGGGCATTTCCGCCTTGTGGCGAGTTGTGCGATCTGCCGACGATCAGCCTGTCTGATAAAGGTGGCGTCAACGATTGCACTGAATCCGGCATCAAGGATGATATCTGCCAGTTGGTTGAGGTGGCCATAGGTTTTTGCGTTAGCAGCATCACTGTAAATACCCTGCTGGATAGA
>JAWOFG010000217.1:0-3833 GCA_046482365.1 Pelovirga sp.
CCGGCGGCAATCAGGTCGGCATTGATAAAGTGAGTACACCCTGCGACGTTGGGCAGATATTCCAAGGCGAAGGTTGTCTTGCCGGCACCGTTGGGGCCGGCAATGATCCAGCAGGTTGGCATAGCTTTTCTCCCCAGAGTTTTTATGCTGTGTTGCCAGTGTACCAAAAACAAAAAAGGGTTACAGCTTGAAAGCCGTAACCCTTTGATTTTGCTGGTGCCCAGAGACAGAATCGAACTGCCGACACGAGGATTTTCAGTCCTCTGCTCTACCGACTGAGCTATCTGGGCGAAACGAAGCCCGTTTATAACTAAAGGGCGCGGGGGTGTCAAGAGAAAATGCGGGGATTTGCGTTGCAGCTGGTACTGATTTTTCACTTGCTTGTGGTGGCGGGCTTGTGTAGTCTACGCAACATCACGTGAGAGGATGGTTATGACAACCTTCGGTCTTTATCGCAGTTTTTTCTTTTTCTGGTTTTTCGGCTTTTTCAAGCCGTCTGCCGTGGAAGGGTGCGGGTAAAGTTCACCAGATATACAAACCCATGGCAGAATGGCTCACAGCAATTCTCCCACGGGTTTTTTACTTTGTAGATGTAAGGGCCGCCGGGAGATCTGGTGGCCTTTTTGCCTTCAAGTGTCGCTAGCGACAAAAGGAGCGCAACAATGATTATCGTTATGAAAAAAGATGCGAACAGGGAACAGCTGGCAGCAGTGGAAGCCAAAATCACGGAGCTGGGTTATCAGCCTCATGTGATTTATGGGGAGACGCGCAACGTGATCGGTGCTGTTGGCGAGGAGCGCGGCAAAGAGAAATTACAGACTCTACAGTCGATGGCAGGGGTGGAAAATGTGGTCCCTATCCTTAAGCCCTATAAATTGGCGAGCCTGGAAGTTCAGCCGGAGCCGAGTACGATTGAGATTGTCCCCGGTCTGGCAATTGGCGGCAAGGAGTTTATTGTCGGTGCCGGTCCCTGCGCGGTGGAAACCCGTGAGCAGATCTGCGACACTGCCGTTGCCGTCAAGGCGGCGGGTGCGCGGATGCTGCGAGGTGGGGCTTTCAAGCCACGCACCAGCCCCTATTCTTTTCAGGGGATGGAGGAAGAGGGGCTGAAGTTGCTGGCCGAAGCACGTGAGCTGACCGGTTTGCCGATTGTCACCGAAGTGGTGAATCCGCGTGATGTTGAACTGGTCGCCCGCTATGCTGATGTGATGCAGGTGGGGGCGCGCAATACCCAGAACTTTGCCCTGTTAAAAATGCTTGGCCAGCTTGATAAGCCGATTCTGCTGAAGCGGGGGATGGCGACCACCATTCAGGAGTTTCTGATGAGTGCCGAGTACATTCTGTCCGAAGGTAATCGCCGGGTGATTCTGTGCGAGCGCGGAATTCGTACCTTTGAAACAGCTACCCGCAACACCCTTGATCTGTCGGCGATCCCGGTGCTCAAGCAGCGGACCCATCTGCCGGTGGTGATTGACCCATCCCATGGTACCGGTCATTCGGCCCTGGTGCCGGCCATGTGTTATGCGGCAGCAGCAGCCGGCGCTGACGGATTGCTGGTCGAGGTTCATCCCTGTCCGGAAAATGCTACCAGTGACGGACCGCAATCTTTACGCCCGGAGGATTTTGCCGCGATGATGAAAAAACTGCGTAAGTTCGTTGAGGTCTGCGAACGCACCATGGCTGATTGAATAAGAGAGAAGTAAATATGTATCTGGTTCCCCTGTCTCATCTTGAAAGTGTTGAACTGCTGATTCATTGTCTTAAGGCGGCTGGTGGCCAAGCCGATTGCACCATGTGTCCGGCCTATCGGGTGTGTATGAAACAATGCCTGACAGTTGCAAGCTCGGTGGAGCAGATGCTGCAACAGGGCACCCTGCCGATGTTGGGGGGAGAATCGCCGGAAGCAGAATCAGAGGCGCCGGAAGATGAGCCGGATCCGCCGGGTAAGGGTGGCTTGCGGGTGGTTAAGTGATGGATACCATTTAATTTAAAAACGGCTTTTTTATCCACGGAAAGCACGGAAGACACGAAAAAATCTAGAAAAATAGAACATTATAGCTCTTGCCCTTTGATGATTGGATTGTGGGTTTTGCTATGGTGGTCTAGTTTTCCGTGCCTTTCCGTGGATTCCGTGGACCGCTGCTTAATCATTGTGGACGGTGATCTATGACTGACAGAGTATACAATTTCGGTGCCGGGCCGGCGATGTTGCCTGAACCGGTGATGCGCAGGATTCAGGAAGAATGGCTCAATTATCGGGGCATGGGGGTGTCGATCATCGAAATCAGCCATCGCGCTGACGAGTTTATCGCGGTCCTCGAGGAAGCCAAAGCCCTGTTTCGTGAATTGACCGATCTGCCGGATAACTACCGGATTCTGTTCATGCATGGTGGCGCACGGATGGTGTTTTCGGCGCTGCCACTTAATCTCGCCGGACGCTCTGCAGCGCGCAAGTGTCTGTATGCCGAAACCGGTAACTTTGCCAAGGTCGCAGCGCAGGAGGCGCAGAAGTTCTGCCAGGTCAAAACGGTGAGCAGCAGTGCTGCCGGCGGTTACGACCATATTCCCGAGCTGCCGCTGGAATTGATCGATCAGGATGCCGCCTACCTGCATATCACCGGCAACAACACCATCTTCGGTACCCGCTGGAACAACTTCCCTGAAACCGGCAAGGTACCGCTGATCGCCGATATGACCTCTGAGCTGCTGTCACGGCGCATTGACTACCGGCGTTTTGGTGTCGTCTATGCCGGCCTGCAGAAGAACCTTGGTCCTTCCGGTATGGCCATGGTGATTATCCGCGATGATCTGCTCGGGTTTGCTGATGCCGTGACTCCGACCCTGCTTGATTTTACCCGGGCCGACAAGGACAATTCCCTGACCAACACCACCAATACCTTTGCCGTTTATGTTATCAAGCTGGTGCTGGAATGGCTGAAAGAGCAGGGCGGCGTTGCTGTCATGGAGAAAGTCAATGAAGCCAAAGCAGCCAGACTCTATCAGGTGATTGATGATGGAGATTTTTACCGTGGAATCTCCAGGAAAGAGGATCGTTCCATCATGAACGTGCCTTTTTTGCTTAACGGTGATGAGCTGACGGCTAAATTCCTGCAGCAGGCTGAAGAGCGCGGCCTTTACGCTCTTAAAGGCTACCGCAGTGTCGGCGGTGTACGCGCCTCCATCTACAACCCGATGCCGATGGCTGGAGTGGAAAAACTGGCAAGTTTCATGGAGGAGTTTGCCGTCCAACACGGTTAAGTAATGGCTGTCGAAATAATTTACACAAACGGGCCGGTCGGCGTTGCTGATCGGCCCGTTTGTGTAAAGAAATCCGACAGGTGGTTTTTCCCTTGGGAAATCGGAATTTTTTCGACGGATGAATAGATTAATATAAATCAGATAAGAGTTTGAAACTGCATGGATAATTTATCAAACTAAAGAATGAATTCATAGGGTTGAAAAGCTTTCAGAATATTGGCTTGATCATTGCTATGTTGAAGTGCGGGTTAAATAATGAATAGATTCCTGGAGGTTGTTATGAAGAATTTAGTGAAGATAATGATGGTTATGGCAGCTCTGCTGGTGCTGGGGGTGGGGCAGGTTTGGGCGTATTCTTTTGATGATGTTGACGGTAGCGATGTTAAGTTGCAACTGTCCTCTTCCGGCGCCGAATATGGCGATTATAAAGTTTTTGATAGTAATGGATCTTTATTATTCAATACTTTTTGTGTGGAAAAATCTGTTGGGGTTTATGCTAACACTTTATATTATTCAACGGTGGATGAGGGGGTAAAGACTTCACAGGGTGGTTCAGTCTCTGTGCTTAATGCCGG
>JAWOFG010000062.1:0-5311 GCA_046482365.1 Pelovirga sp.
TATTCCGGAACAATGAAAAATAACGCCCCTTTCACGTAGATCGTCATTGTCAATGACTAGAAATATAAAGGTGTTAAGTGCTTGTTACTTTTGTGTCGCCTGTCACTAAAGAATGTAGATTGTTTATAGAACTTGACCTCATAGGAGAGCACGCTGGTCATTGATAGTTGAATATGAGAGAGCAGAAATTGGTAAGTTATTAGACAAGGTATTTTACCACTGCTAATCAGCCCTATGCTTATTGCGTTGGTTGCACTTGCCCTGATACCTCGCGACATTGACTTTAATTCGTTTTTAACAGGCTATCGGTGCCTATTGAAAAGGCGTGGATTGTCCCTAATGAACGCGTTAATCCACCGTTCGAGAAATGATTCGTTTTTTGCCGTTTTGATATAACTATATCCCAAAATAGCGATTATCATGGCTCCCAGAGTATCAACAATCAGATCCCACATCGTGTCGGTCAAACCAGAAGGATCGGCAAACATTTCCTTTTGCATATTCATGCCGAAAAAACTATCCATGGCAAACTCGAAGACTTCCCAAAGAGCACCAATCCCGACTGCAAACAAGAAGGCAAATAATGCAACAAATCCTGGTTTCAGATGTACGCCAATATCTTCTGTTTCGTTTAATACATGCACTAGTAAAAAACCAACAATACCAAGCAAAATTCCAGATCCGGTGTGAAGGGCTATGTCCCACCACCAGTAACGGGTGTAGTAACCATGAATTTCACCAAGAAATAGTGACGCAAAAACGAAGACAATCGAAATAAGCACAAATTCAGGCGGGATAAAAACACGAAACCTTTTTTCTAGTAACAAAGGAGCAAAAGTTATTAAAATTATCCCACTTGTAATAGCAGCATTAAACCACTGCTGGGACCAGACCTCAGCCATGAACCCGACAATAAGAATTGCCTGGAGAGCAAAGGTGAGTCGTCTGTGTATCAGGTGCTCTCTCATCTATGCCTCAAAACGCATTAGTCAAATCTGAATGATGGGTTTTTGTCAGTTACTTAGAACATATGGGTGGAGCGCGATAAGGTTTTTTACGGCGCACAGCCCTTGCAAAAAGACCTGTTAGACCAAACCCTTCCGCTTAATTAGGCAACCTATAAAAAAGAGATGTCGTAGGGAATATTGGGCAAGCTTAACGGGAAACAACTTGTTTGGCAATATGGAATGCGGCAGAGTTGTACGAACGAATGTGTGTATTTCGGTGGAGTTTGGCCTTGCTCAGTGAAAATTCTTGATCGTGGGAGTAAGAAAAATATGAAAGCGAAGGTTGCCAAGCTGCCATTCCGTATCATTGATCGTATCAAGTTCATCATAGAACGTCAGCTTGTTAAGGGCGCCGGCTTTCAGTTATTGGTGGTAGGGCTTTTTATCGGTCTCATTTCAGTGGTCGGCGGTGTCCTTGTCATGCCGCAGGGTGGTGAGTTTGATGATCCTGGTGCTGCGGTGTGGTGGGCGTTTTTGCGTCTGACAGATCCAGGCTACCTGGGCGACGATGTAGGCACTTGGCAGCGAATTGTCTCAACACTTTTGACGATTTCAGGCTATGTGGTGTTCATGGGCACTCTGGTCGCCATTCTCACCCGCTGGCTGATCGCCAAGATGGAAGATCTTGAGCGGGGGCTAACGCCGGTCACCTTAAAAAATCACATCGTGATTCTTGGTTGGTCGGCCCAAACACCGCCATTAGTGGCGGAACTTTTCAGTTCATCCGGACGGGTGAAGCGGTTTCTTGAAAAGTACGACACCCAGAAACTGCGACTGGCGGTCCTGGCAGAGGAAGCAGGAGCGGATAAACTCCATCAGTTGATGAGCGAACCCGGGCTGGGTGCTCGTGCCAACCAGGTCATTCTGCGCAGTGGTTATGCCATTCAGCCGGAAGCTCTTCAGCGGGTCGCCTGCCTGGATGCCGCGGCGGTTATAATTCCCTGCCAGGGGCACGATGAACGCAGTCTGGTCACTTCAGATGTGGAAACCGTCAAGGCGTTGCTGTCAATTGCCGTTCAGGCTCGACATTTGGGTGTCGCGGTGCCATTTGTGGTTGCAGAGATTCAGGACATGCGCAAAATATCCGTTATCGAACGGGCCTATCCTGGAACTGTGGAAGTGGTTGCCGGCGATGTCACCATCAGCAGATTGATCGCTCAGAATGTGCTGCACCCTGGCCTTTCTGAGATTTACAACGAGTTACTGACTGCCGGTGAAGGTAACGAAATTTTTGTCCGCGGTGGGGAAACCGCCGAGGGGCTGACCCTTGGTGAATTGGCAGCGCAACGGCCTCACGCTATTGTATTGGGTCTGTTGCACCCTGCTTCAGGCAATAATGGCTGGCAAGTTAATTTGCTGGCACCCTCAGATACCGTCATTTGTCGCGAGGATCGGGTGGTGTTGCTGGCCAGAGATTACGGCCATACCGGGCTGAATCCGAAAGTGAAACAGCTAACGATAATCGAACGATCGGCAGCAGCAAGCTCACCTGTAGTAAGAACAGATTCGCACCGGGTGCTGGTGCTCGGCTGGAATCGCCGGGTGCCAAGTCTGGTGGCAGAATTTGCCAGCTATTCGGGCCGAAATTTTGAGTTGGACATGGTTTCGATCATCCCCCTGGAAGAGCGTCGGCGAGAGATTGCCCGCTTCGGCGTTGATCTCGAAACTGTCCGTGGGCGGTTGCTGGAAGGAGAATATATGGTGGCAGAGGAGCTCAGAAAGCTGAAGCCGGCCAGCTATCACACCGTGATTTTTCTGAGCAGCGATCGCATAGGCACCGGAGAAGAGGCAGATGCTCGGGCCATGGTCGGTTACCTCCAGCTGGAGGATATCCTTTCCAAGTCAGTAGAGCGACCCCAGGTGATTATGGAGCTGAGCGATCCACACAACCGGAGCCTGATGTATGGTCATCAAAGTGAAATCTTGATCAGCCCCATTATTTTAAGCCATATCCTGGCCCAGGTGGCTTTGCGCCGGGAATTGCGTGCTGTATTGGATGACCTCTTCACCGTGGGTGGCCCGGAAATCCAGTTCCGCGATCCCAGTGATTATCCGTTGCCGACAAATACGGATTTTCAAGTGCTCGAAAAGGTTGTCGCGGCCAAGGGAGAAATTGCATTGGGCATTTTCAGGGCGGCAGCAGATGAACAGGGCCGTCACTTGTTGATGAATCCGCCTCGGGAACAGTTGCTGAATGTGTGTGAGGGAGATCGACTGCTGGTCTTATGTTGTAAATAACAGCTTTCCAAAATCAGAAGCAACAATGCTGAGGCAGACCAAGGTGCAAAAAATGCGAGAAAACGGGGCGGGTCTTTTTTTGTGGATCATCTGGAAGCTTTACAGGACAAAGACTGTACTTACCAGATAAACAGTGTAACCGATATAGCATATCAACAACATCGCGCCTTCAAAGCGGTTAATGCGGCCGGGTCGTCCCCGGAAACCAAAGCCGAGTATGAACAATGACACAGTCAGTACGAACATGACCAACATGTCCCGAGATAAGACTTCTGCCACCACCTCCAGGGGATAAATTATCCCCGCAATGCCTACCACGCCCAAGGTATTGAACAGATTAGATCCCAGAATATTTCCCAGGGCAATGTCATGCTCACCCTTGCGGGCAGCAATGATCGACGAGGCCAGCTCAGGCAGTGAAGTGCCTACCGCGACGATAGTCAGACCGATTATTAAATCGCTGACTCCGAAGCCATTGGCAATTTTTACTGCACCCCAGACAAGGAGACGGGAGCTGGCAATGAGCAGCAACAAGCCGAGTACCAGCCAACCAACCGCCTGGCGAAGTGGCATGATGTCAGATGCCAATTTCTGCTCGATCTTGGTAGCCAGCGCATCGGCTTTTTTCTGCATGCCTTGCCTAATGGTCCACGTCATCAAGCCGGCAAATACTCCCAGCAGCACCAATGCATCAATTCGGGAGATTTCCCCATCCCAAAGCTGCCAGACTGCCAGGATCGTGATTCCGGTGAGAATCGGCAACTCTTTTCGCAGCACCTGTGAATGAACAGCGATGGGGCTGATCAGCGCCGTCAGACCAAGGATAAGCGCGATGTTGGTAATGTTCGACCCATAAGCGTTGCCCAGAGCAAGTCCGAAATTTCCTTGCGAAGCTGAAATGGCCGAAACAACCATTTCCGGTGCGGAAGTCCCGAAACCAATAATCACCATGCCGATCAAAAGCGGCGGCATCCCGAAATGGCGGGCGGTTGAGGATGAACCCTCGACAAAGCGGTCGGCGCTCCAGACTAAAAGTGCTAGCCCTAAGACGATGGCAACAAATGCAATGCTCATTGAACAATACTTTCCTCAAACGAAGGACTGTTCGTCATCCGTTACGTTAAATCTTTACTGCCTGATTGTATAGCTCTTAGAGAGTACCATCTTCTCCAACTTGGCAATCCGCTCATCTACCGGCGGGTGACGAAATCAAAGAGGATGACAAGATCCGTCGTTGATACAGCGGTTAGTCCTCAATATAACTATCACTAAAGAGAATGTCCGGAAAGTTGTGTCTGGACTTTTTGGGTGCAGAAGAGTTAGCAAATCTGATTGGTCTTACAATCCCTGCATTACCAGAAAATCCCGTCTGGATCGCCGAGCGGGGATTTGGTGTTCTTATGCCATAACTTGTGTCGCTAAAGGTGACGCTCAAAATCCATTCTCTGGTGCAATATCCTCACAACGTCGAGCCCATCATCAGTAAATTTAAAGAAGATAACGTGAGAACCCGCTCTGGATTTTCGGTAGCCCCTCCTTACGTCATCAATATCTACAGATTTTGTGGGGTCACCGGCTGCGTTCTCAATGGCTCACCATAGTTCACGTACGTATTTTTCGGCTTGATCAGCGCCCCACTGCGAAAAAGTGTAGTCCCAAATTTCACTCAGATCTAATTTTGCCCTGGGAGATAAAACTATTCCACTCATAAGGCAAGGGAGTTCTTTTTTGTCGCAATAAAAGCTTCAATGTCCAAGCCGCTGGAAGGGCCTGAATTCTCCCCCTCGATTAAAGCTTGCCTTAATTGTTCCAGCTTTATATGGTCCTGTCTGATCAGGTCTCGAACATAGTCGGAAGCGTTGGCATATCGCCCGGATTTAACGCATTCTTCAACCCAGTTTTTCATCTGATCGGGTAAAGATACATTCATCGTCGCCATAAGGATCTCCTTTTGTGGAAAATAATATCAATATTTTATGGCAATCTTTGTCATGCGTCAATTTTTTACTATTCTGATCAATCGAGCTTCGAGGGGTTGAGTGTTACAGACAGCAATACCAAAGGGT
>JAWOFG010000091.1:0-20451 GCA_046482365.1 Pelovirga sp.
CAGGTCATGGAGCGGGGTTCACCTTCAAGGGCAATAATCCGATCAACCAACATCAGCGGCTCATCGGGCAGTCGCACCCGGGTTGGGAAGGTATCGACCTCGGCAAAGTCCTTGCCGAGCATCCGGGCCACCGATCCGACCGCAAATTCCATACACTGGTGGCGATCAAAGACGGGGGCAATTCCCTTACCCCCCTGCTCTTCTACCGCTACCCCCTGAACAACCGGCATTGAACATTGATCAATATGATGCGTTGCACTGATGAATGACTGATCCAGGTCAAACAACTTGCCATCTGCCTGCTGCAACAGATGCTGCTGATACTCAATCTGCTCGGCCAGGGAGCGTTCAAGGTCTGCAGACAGCTCCAGGAAGGCCGCATGGGCCGCCCCTCCAGCGGCATGAACATCACGAAATCCGGCGGTTAACTGCTCCAGCACAGAGTTCTCATGGTTGACTGGTTGCAGGCCTACCGGGGGTTCTGGTGCCGGTGATAAAGCGGGAGCGTCGCTGGTTGCTGCTGCCGCCGGCGGTCGATCAACCCGGGGAGTCGGATCATTGTTCAGTGGTAACGCCGGCGTAAAAGCAGAGCCCCCGGTAGTCGTAAGGATCTGCGGACGTTGGCCGGCACTGACGTGCAAGTCGAGCTTGTCGTCAGAATAGAGTGGTGACAGCTCAAGGTTGACCCCTTCAGCCAGGCAGTGCCCCAACAAACGAAGGAACTGCACCGCCGCATCCTGTCCCGCGACACAGAAAGAACGGGCCATATGAGGACGTTCACCGAGGATACTGGTAATCATCCGCGTACATGACGAGCCCGGCCCAACTTCTAGGAAGATTCTGGCACCATCAGCATACAAACGCTCAATCACCCGTGGGTAGTCAATGGTGTCGAGCGCCTGGGCCAGAATTGCGTCGGCGGCATTGGTGGTGGTCAAGGGATATTTGCCGCCAAAAGCACAGCTGTAAAAATCGACACCACGCGGGGCCCTGACATCGAACAGGTGAAGATTGCGGTAGGCGTCCGCCACCGCTCTGGTCACTTCACAATGAACCGTTGTGACTCCCTGTAAAGGAATAAAATGACAACCCAATTCCTTAACCGCCAAGTCAACCTGGCGGCGCTGACCGCCAATCACACACTCTTTGTAGGTATTGATAATCAACAAATAGACCTGTTTTTTACCGTCCAGAACCTTTTTGACCTGATCAGCCGCAACATTAACAATCCCCAGACACCAGTCCACCTGCCGGCCGGGGGGCAATCCCCAGGTCCGGCGGGCGGCACGACATTCACCCGCCAACTCGCGGGTAAACAGGGGGGAGTCCTTAAGGCGTTGCAGCATGGCGTCGCGCTCGGACCAGGCACCGGTTGAAAATAGCCCGGAAGATTCACCAAGGCTGTAACCACTGACCATCTGGGGTCTGATGGCGAATCTGCTGAGCAGATCGTGCAGAGCGGTGCACAGAGCCACATGGGAAATAACCAGCGCGTTATGATCTTTCAGTAGTGCATCGCTCAGAGCGCCATTCCAGAAATGCTGGGGCTGATACTGATCGGCCAGACGGGAATTGGCAGATTCCTGAGCAGCATAGACTTCCGGCCAACGCACGGCCAGTTCGCGCCCCATCCCGGCAAAATGATTGCCGGATCCGGGAAAGATAAAGGCTATCTTCCCTTGAGGCGCAAGGGGTTCACCGCTGAAAAATACCCGTTCACGTTGTGCCGGAGATAACAGATCAGTGAACTTCAAGGAATCATCGGCAGCAAGACGTTCCAGTTGACGGGTCACCTGGTCAAGCTGGGCATTCAATTCGGCCGGAGTTTCTAGTACCAGCGCCAGGCATAGTGAAGCCTCAGCTGGAGACGGGTGTTTGCGATACCAGCGGCGTGCCAGCTGATCACAGCATTCATCACTATACTGCGCCACAAGCTGTTTCAGCTCGGTCAATCTTTCTCCCATATCAGCTAAACTGTCGGCGTTAAGGGCAAACAACCCGGCCGTCAAATCCCCCAAGGGGCGAGCGACACCTGGAGCGGGCAGGTTTCCCTGATGCTCCTCGACAATCAGCGCTGAGCAACTGCCATCATTGCCCAACGAGGTGACCATGGCACGGCGTACACCTGCAACGCGGTTGGTTAACCAATACTGGGGTGCATCAGCTACCTGAAACAGCGGCAAAGTGGTTTTCCATTCAGAGCGCAGGGCAGTTAACCTGCGAACGGGGGGCAACAGCCGCTGTTTTAAACACAGAATGGCCTTGATTACCCCAGCCATCCCGGCCGCACCACCAGCATGACCGATATCGGCTTTGACACTACCAAGCCAGCAAGCTGTTTTGCGGCTATCACCGGTGAAGGTTTCGGACAGAGTCACCGCTTCAAGGGCATCGGCCTCAGGATCACCACTGCCATCAATTTCCAGATAACCGATGTCTGCTGGTTTCACACCAGCGCTGCTGCACGCTTGTATCACGGCTTTACGCAATACGTCGGCCACCGGCCATAGTTGATCAACCTCGCCACCGATGGTGGTACCGACACCACTGATGACTGCGTGGATCTGATCGCCATCCTGACGAGCATCTTCCAAACGTTTGAGTACCAGTGCCCCCGCCCCTTCACCAAGTTGGATACCCTGACTCTCCCGATCAAGAGGTCGTGACTGACCGACACCGCCAAATGGCGTCAGGGACTGACGACAGACTACATCCCGCAGATCTGCGGCGAGATCAACTGCACCGACCAGGGCCCGCTTGATGGAGCCTTCCTGCAGAGCATGGATGGCCACCTCAAGGGCACGCAGGCTGGAATTTTCTTCACTGGAAATAGTGAAACTCGGACCACCGACACCAAATTCCCGGGCAATCCGGCTGGCGACAACACTCCCCAGCGCTCCCATGGTACGGTTGGCCGTCAGTGCCGGCCCGGCAGCTTCACGTAACTCGGTTATCCAGCCTGCTAATTCGTCCTCAGTTAATTCAAGCCCCAGTTCCTTGGCCCAGATACGTGCCTGCTGTGCCAGACCCCAGCGGAAACTGAAGTTGGTCGCGTTATGGTCAAGACCACAACCAATAAAAACACCGGTAAACAAATGATCGTCATGGTCAGCATGGGCATTCTCCAAGGCAGCGGCAGCGACCTTGAGCATCAGCAACTGGCGTGGCAGCATTTCTGCCATCTCCGTCGGTGGAATGCGAAAGTCACCGGCAGCGGCACCAATCGGCCCAAGACAGAAACCCTGTGGTAGACCCTGCGGGAAAATCTGCTGAAGCCAGCGACTCTCGCTGCCCCCCCACCAATGGCTGGGAATTTCGGGCTCGACCTTGGCATCAACGCCGAAAAGCCGTTGCCGCAACGCCTGAAGATCAGACCAGGGGCCGTAGTGAGCGGCCAGACCGACCACGGCAATGGGGGTCTGACGGGTCGTGACAGAGGGATGGAGGGTCACCTTCTTGCGGTTTGCCCGCTCCGGCTGCCATTCTTCCAACAACATATGGGCATTGATACCACCAAAACCAAAGGCGCTGACCGCCGCACGACGCGGAACTTCCTCACGGCGCTGGTGCCAGGGGCAGGCCTGGCCAAGCAACCGAAACGGACTCTTGTCCAGATCTACTCCGGCGGCCGGCCGCTCAAAATGAGTCTGTGGCGGCAACATCCGGTGTGAGAGGGCGAGGATGGTCTTGATTGTCGCTGCGGCTCCGGCTGCGGTCAGCAGATGACCGATGTTGGCCTTGACGGAACCGATAACACATTGGCCACTACGCCAGCCACTGTTGCCCCATAGATGCTGTAAACTTGAAAATTCAACCGCATCACCTACTGGTGTACCGGTGGCATGACACTCAATCAGATCGACATCAGTGGGTTGCCAACCAGCCTGTCGATAAGCAGCGCGCATCGCCCGCAGTTGACCTTCAGACGAAGGAGCCAGCAAATTCCCCTGTAGATCATTGGAAAGACCGATACCACGAATCACCGCCAGGATCCGATCGCCATCACGCTGCGCGTCGCGGGTACGCTTGAGCAACAACAGGCCGCACCCCTCCCCGACCACCAGCCCGTTACCGGAACGGTCAAAAGGTGCACAACGACCGTTTGCTGACAAGGCACGTAACTGGGAAAATCCCATCTGGGTATAGAGAGAATCAGGGCGTGAAAGACCACCGGCGAGCATCAGATCGGCGCGCCCGGACAGCAGTTCATCGACAGCCAGTTTGATCGCATACAGGGAGGAAGCGCAGGCAGCGTCAAGGGTGAAACAGGTCCCGCCAAAACCCAGGCCGCGGGCCAGGACGGCGGCCGGTAATCCGGCAACATAGTGGTTTTGCGGTACGATTGGAGACTGATCAACCGTCAAAGGTTGGTCCGTGAGTTTTTCAACAAAAATCTTGCCCAGCAGTTGGCGGGCCAGGGCGGAGGAGGATTCACTGGGCAACGCCAGATTGCCGATGATAACTCCGGCCCGCGTCGGGTCAAACGAGGGTGTGCCGGCATGGGTCATCGTCTGCTGGCCGACCCGTAGCAACAAACGGAACATGGGGTCCAGCTGACGGAGAAATTCGGCATCGATATCAAGCCCTTGAATCTCCGATGAATCTGCTGTATCGGCTAGAAAACAGGCCTTGTCCGAGTATACCCGATCCGCTACGCCAATTTCCGGATCGTAAGCTTCTTCCACCGGCAGCAACCAGCGCCCGGTGGGTGGGCGACGCGCACAATTTCTCTTTTTGAGAATCAGATCCCAGTAATCACCAAGATTTGCTGCATCAGGAAACTCCCCCCCCATGGCGACAACAGCAACCGATTGGGCATAAGCCATTATCAGGCAACTCCTGTGAGTTTGTTGCGCTGAAAGGTGGCATTAAGGGATGCATCAATCACGCATTCGTAATTTTCCAGGCGCGCAACCAGTTGCCCATCGGTCGGATCGACAAAATCAAAATCCGCAGTCGCACGATGTTGATTGTTGCTGATAATCCGGGCACGAACCTCCACCCCGTCAGCGGGAAAAAACTCCCGGTACTGGCGGTAACGGCCGGCAAAAACCGGCAGGGAGCCGGCTTGATACTGTTCAAAACTCCATAAAATCAACATCTGAAAACTACTATCCAATGCCAGCGGGTCGGCAAACCAACTGTTGCGCATGGGCTGTCTGATCAATTCCTGTGGTTGCGGTGCCGGACTCACCAGGGCATTGATCCCCTGCGTCGAACAACCAAGAATCTCGCGCAAGCCCTGCAGGGCTTCACCATGAAACAGCTTGTGGTCAGCGTAAATGCCGGCTGACGCATGCGCGTAGGTCTCCAGATCCAGCCTTGAACGGGCCTGACGCACAGAGCCATAGCCGGCAGCAAGAACCACCCGGGCCCGGACGTGAGCAATAGCACGCCCCTGCTCATCATGGCCTGAAAGCTCTACCGGTACTACGTGTAAGCCGTCGCTCTTGATCGCCTTGCCGGTCATGGCAAGCAGCTTATAGGTCTGCCCCGCATCGATAATAATTCCTTTAAGCACCCTTAAATCATTCAGCCCCTGAAATTTAAGACCCGGATGATTATGCACTGCGGCGTGGGCCAGCCATTCAATCATCAAGGCCACGGGCACAACCGCTTTACCGTCAATGACATGAGATTTAAGCAGGGGGAATTGATCGATATTCAGATCAAGATCAAAGGCATTTGAAAGATACAGGTTATGCGGCGGCTCAGGATCTTCAGTAACAGCGTCCTGGGCATGTCCACCGGCAATCACCAACTCAACAGTTTTGTCTGTCGCAGTCAATTCCTTGAGCAGATAAGCCGCCCCCGCATGCAGATCGATAACGTCGATCCCTTCGTGCTCAAACATTTTTTTCAGCGCAGAGGTCACCATGCCGCCATCCCAGGGGCCCCAATTCATTGATAACACCCTGGTTTGAGGATGATTCTGGGAAAACTGCTGGGCTATTTTGTTCAACACTTCATTGGCAACGGCATAATCGGCCTGGCCGATACGACCGAAGCGGCCGGTGGATGAGGAAAACAAAACAAGAAATGCGAGCTTTTCTGGATCGATAGTCGCCAGCAGATGGCGATATCCCTTGACCTTGGTATCATAGACCGCAAGAAATTGTTCACGGCTCTTATCAATAATCAACTTGTCTGCCAGTACCCCGGCGCCATGGATTACCCCTTTAACCGCGCCGTACTGTTCTTGCAGGTTGTCTATGGTAGCGGTTACCGCCTGCTCATCGCGTAAATCAACGGGTAGATACAGGGGCGTGGCGCCGGCTTTGAGTATGGTATCGAGGGTTGTGCGAATCTCGCGTCCAGCCAGAATCTGGTCACACTGTTGTTGTAATTTTTTCGGTGCCGGAGGTGTCTCGCTATGAGTCAGCACCGCCTTTTTTATCTCTGCCTCCGTATCCAGGCCCTTCAGCCAATCCGGCTCATCTGCAGGGATCGGACTGCGTCCCAGCAATGCCAGAGTGGGACGATATTTACGTGCCAGGGCGACGGAGACAGCGGCGGTAACACCGCGAGCACCTCCGCTGACCACAACCAGATCTCCTTCTTCCAGCGCTAATTCCCGGGTGTCGGCAGAAACGTCCTCAGAAACCAGCTCCAGGGTAGTCAAACCGCTTGACGACACCCCGATCTCAAGCGGAGTAGTAGTAAAGATTTCCTCGACCAGGCTCGTTGCTGCCGGAATCACTTCCATTCCCATGCCCAGGTCCAGCGCCTTACAGTGAACTTCAGGCCATTCCAGAGCAGCCGATTTAGTCAAACCGGCCAAACCTCCCGAGAGGGGATCAGCAAGACCGGAACGCGCGGGCAAACCGAAGTTACCATTAAGCCGCGAAATAGTAGTAAAAAAGGCTCCCTGACCTGGTCCCTGCTCACGCAATCGGGGAGCGGCCAACTGCAACAGCTGAAAACTATCGGCGATAAAGCGATCATCGCAACCCTTAAGGGGCGCAACAATCAGCAGACCACACAAGGTTGCCGGAGCGTTCAAGGTAGAAATATCGGACAGCTTGATCTTTCGCACAATCAGGTTATGTCGGGTTAAACCTGTCACCAGGGCATCAATCAGAGCGGAGCCGTCATCGGTAATCCAGACCTGGGCCCCGGTATCAAAAGAAAAGTTTTTAACTGGTCTTTTCTTGGGCAAACTGGCTAATCGCACCTCCTGCCGCTTGATGATCGGCAACAGCTCAGGTTCCTGGGTTGAAACAACTTCAGCTGGTTTTTCCGAGCCGGAGACACTGCTGAGAAAATCGACAATCTGTTCGACGGTCTGCAAAGTGCCCAGATGCTCCGGTTTGACCGCCGGCAATGCGGGCAAACGCTCCTGCAGGGCCGAGAGAATTTCTACGCGCTTGATCGAATCGATCCCCAGGTCAGCATCCAGCGACATACCCAGCTCCAGCATTTCCACCGGGTAGCCGGTCTTCTCGGCGATGACATTGAGTAAAGCGGTGGTCACTTGCGGGCCATCCACACATGCTGAAGCCGGTCTAACAGCGGCCTTTGCCGACCTTGCTGTGCCCTGCTGCAGATGCTCAACAATCTGTCCCAGGGTCTGTAAGACGCCCAACTCTTCCGGCTTGACCGCCGGCAGTTCAGGCAGCCGTTCCTGCAGGGCCGAGAGGATCTCGACGCGCTTGATTGAATCAATCCCCAGATCGGCATCCAGTGACATGCCCAGCTCCAGCATCTCCACCGGATAACCGGTCTTCTCGCCAATCACATCAAGTAACACAGATGTTATTTTATCCGTATCGACACCTGCATCCGCTGCTGGGCCGCTGCTTTCCGGGCCGACGACGGTCCCTGCTGCACCCTGCTGCAGATGTTCAACAATCTGTCCCAGGGTTTGTAAGACGCCCAGGTCTTCCGGCTTGACCGCCGGCAGTTCAGGCAGATGTTCCTGCAGGGACGAGAGGATCTCGACCCGCTTGATCGAGTCGATCCCCAGATCGGCATCCAGTGACATGCCCAGCTCCAGCATTTCCACCGGATAACCCGTCTTCTCGCCAATCACATCGAGTAACACGCTGGTAATATTGCTTGCGGGTGCGCCGGGGGTCGGCGAAGAATCAATCACAGGGGCTGCTGTGACAAGGGGAGCAGTCAATTCAGACGGCGCTGGTTGTTCAACAACCGGGGGCGCGGTTATGGAGGAAGCAGTCTGGGCAATGGCCGTCGGTACAGTGGGAGTAACAGCATTCCCACTGAGCAGTTGTCGCTGTTGTTCAACCAGTTGCATAAAGGAGCGGGTAGCCGCCTGCTGTCCCTCGAGAAATTGCTGATGGAGCTTAGCCGTCTGCTGTGAGATTGACTGCAAGGCCTCGATATTCTGTTGGGTCAGGCGCAAGGCGGCTGAGAATCCGCTATCCGTGACACCTGTTGGTTTAGCCTGGGCTGGCGCGGTTGCTGGAGGCCGGCTTTGATCGGGCATGGGTATTTCCCTTTGTGGTCCTTGTGGCTGAGATGATTGGATGACGCTCTTTTTGGTCGCTGTCTGCTGCCGCGGTGGACGCGGTTGCGGTTTGTTGAAATAGTTGGCACCGGTCAGGGTAACAGTCAACCCTTTCTTCTTGACTGGTTGCTGCGCTGCCTGCTCAAGGATCTTCTCATCCCAGGAGGTCAAGGCAACGTTCACTCCAAGGGCCGCTAATTTTGCCAACAGGCGGGCCAGATCAACCAGGGCACAGCGTTTGCCATTAGAAGAATCAAGGGCCAGGGTTTGGATCTCTTTGCCCTTGAGAATCGTTCTGACCATGCCACTTAAGCGCGCACCCGGGCCCACTTCAACAAAGATTCGCAGGCCATCGCGATACATGGCTTCGATCTCTTTGACAAAATCAACAGGACTGGCCAGTTGTCGCGCCAGCAGTGACCTGAGCTCGCCGGCAGCCTGGGGGTAGCGATCGCCACTGGTGTTTGCGTAGACCGGAAAAGCGGGCTCGGCCAGGGTCGTTGTTTCCAGCGCCTGGGCAAAAGGCTGGGCCGCAGCTGCCACTAGAGGACTGTGAAAGGCTGCCGCAACACTCAATGGGGTGCAGGAAATACCTTGGCCGGCAAGTGCCGTTCGAGCGCGCTCGATTTCAGCATAAGAACCGGATAACACGCCCTGTTCCGGGGTGTTACGGTTGGCCAGTACCAGATCGAGATGTTCGCTCTTGATAAAAGCACTGATACTATCCAGCGGAGCCGATACTGCCAGCATGGTGCCGGCCTCGGAGCCTTTGGCTGCCATCAATTCACCGCGCAGACGTGACAAACGGTGCAGATCCGCAGCACTAAAAACACCGGCATGGCATAGAGCCACCAGCTCACCATAACTGTGTCCGGCTGCGGCTTTGGGGGACAAACCAAAACGTTGCAGCACGGCAGCAGCGGCACGCTCGACCGCACCGAGGGCCGGCTGGGCGACTTCAGTGGCGCGCAAGGCACCCACAGCCGTTTCCTGTTGTTCCGGTGGGTAAACCGGGCGGGGGTAGATCAGATCGGTCAAGGTCCGGCGCGCACGCTGGGCGCTTTTCGCAAAAACCTGATCAGCTTCACTGACCGCCTGCTGAAATTCGGGAAACTGTAAGGCCAGGGACTTAAGCATGCCAGGGTACTGCGCCCCCTGTCCGGGATAGAGAAAAGCGACATTGTCGGTATGGCTGTCGCTTGAAAAATAGATCCCATCCGGGGTTTCACGCCAACCTTCGGTTTGCTGATCGAGCAAAACAACAGCAGCATCAATTCGCTTGCTGATATTTAACTTCTCACTTAAGGGGTCGCGCTCAATCACCATCACCAACCGACACCGGGCCTGGCGATCAAAATCAAGGCGCCCTTGAGCGGCCAGCAGACGCAGTTGCTGCCACTGCGCATCACGAGGCAGGGCCTGCAGTTGATTTTTCAACGCAGCATTGTCGTCAGCAGAAAATGGCAGGATCTGTACATCTCCCGTCCAGTCAACCTCGCTTTTTTCTTCTTTGTATTCCTCCACCAGACAGTGAAAATTGCTGCCACCAAAACCCAGAGCACTGACCGCAGCACGGCGGGGATGATTTCCAGCCGGGAACCAGGGGCGACACTCAGTATTGACGTAAAAGGGAGAATCCTTTTCAAGCAAAATTGAAGCTGGTTGTTGGACCTTGATGGTCGGCGGCAACACCTTGTGATAAAGAGCCAATGCCGCCTTGATCAGTCCGGCAGCTCCGGCAGCAGCCTTGGTGTGGCCGATTTGAGATTTAATGGAACCCAGGGCACACCAGGGCTTTTGCGCTGTTCCGTAAACCTGGCGCAGGGCATTGACCTCAATGGCGTCACCTACTTTGGTGCCGGTACCATGCCCTTCGACCATCTCGATCGTGTCAGGAGTCACCTGGGCTTGTTCATAGGCGCGCCGCAGGGCCTTGGTCTGACCCTGGGCACTAGGTTCATAGATAGCAGCACCGCGGCCGTCACTGGAGGCACCGATCCCCTTGATGACCGCATAGATACGGTCACCATCGCGCTCGGCATCCGCCAGACGTTTGATAACCACCACCCCTAATCCTTCGCCCAGAGTCGTTCCGTCGGCGTTGTCGGAGTATGGTTTGGCATGGCCCGAAGGGGAAAGAGCCGGCGTTTTGCTGAAGCAGGTGTACATGAAAATATCGTTGAAGGTGTCGACCCCGCCGGTAATCACCATGTCGGAACGCCCGGCGGCGAGTTCAAGGGCCGCAAGGTTCAGGGCGCTTAACGAACTGCCGCAAGCGGCGTCAACCACACAATTGGTACCGCCGAAATTAAAATGTTTGCTGATCCGCCCGGCCACCACGTTACCCAGTAACCCGGGAAAGGAATTTTCCTGCCAGGGCACATAGGAGTCGGAGATCCGGGCCATGACATCAGCTGCTGTCTCCTCATCCACCCCGGCTTCAGCCAGCGCCTGTTTCCAGCGCGGAAACCCCAAACGAGCGCCGAGGGGAACAACCAGTTCCAGGGTTCCGGTCACCCCGAGGATAACACTGACACGGTCGCGATTATATTCTTTAGCGGCGCCGTAACCGGCATCCTGAAGCGCTTGTTCCACCGCCAGCAAGCCCAACAGCTGCGACGTGTCAATCGCTTCCAGGGCGTTAGGCAATATCCCGTAATCCATCGGATTAAAACTGACCGGAGATAAAAAACCACCCAGCTTGGCGTAGACCTTATCCCTGGTTTTGGGATCGGCATCAAAATAGTCTTCGGCACGCCAGTGACTTTCCGGGACCTCGCGAATACTGTCGACGCCGGTCTTGATATTGGTCCAGAACTGCTGTGAATTCTCGGCGTCAGGGAACATGCTGCCAATGCCGACAATCGCCAGCGGTGTCATTGTCGAATCTGTCATTTGCTGATCGGTTTTCAACAGAGAAACTCCTTGATCTGCTCAACCGGCAATGGCGTATCAATCGTTGGATCGACACGATACGCACCCCATTGCTGCTTAACTAAGCGGGCACGCTGCAATACCGCAGCGCCAAAAAGAATATTATACGCGACCGTAACAACCTTGCGAGCGGCAGGAGGTTCTAAAAAGCTCCCCTTGACCCACTCGTTAAAAGCCCCCATGGCGGGACCACACCAGATCTGATAATCAATTTTCCGATCAGCAATCCCCTGGTTGGCCCACACCGGCGTTTGTCCCAAATACCAGCGAAAGACCAGTGCCATCTTGTATTTTGGATCGCTCAGGGCTTTTTCAACCTGGCGCGGATCACGAACCTGAAAGTAGCTTTGGGTCTGCTCCCAGACCCTGTCAAGCGGCACTTTGAAAAAGGTCTGTTCAATCTTTTCCCGTTCGGCCGGCGGCAGAGCTTCGATACTCTCATAGGCACGGTAGAGCTCATACAGTTTGTGGGCACGGATGGCAAACATTGTACCACGCTTGACCACCTGCACCTTGACCCCCATCTCAAACATATCCCCCGAAGGTGCCATGGTGATATCCGCCTGCCGGGTTTCAGCCAGCATCTGACGCACGGCATCACAGGTCCCGGACTCGATGCAAGCCTGGTTAACCGTCCCGGTGACCAGATAGTCGGCACCCATAGCAAAAGCAGCTGCTGCTGACGACGGGGTCGCAACTCCGCCACCCAGGCCGATACGCAACGGCTGGTGATAACCATAGTGCTGCTGCATCTGGTCTTTTTGCGCGAGCAGGGTCGGAAACAACGACAGGGCGGGACGATTATCGGTATGCCCACCGGAATCAGCCTCTGCCGTCACATCCTGAGCCATGGGGATCTGTGCTGCGAGTTGTGCCTGTTCCTCGGTCAAATCGCCGGCGGCCACCAACTGCTGAAGTAACTTTTCCGGTGGTGGAGCAAAAAAACGCGCTGCCACCTCTTCGCGCGAGACCTTGGCAATGATACGGTTGGGGGCAACGACACGGCCCTGCCCATCACGGTGAATTCCATGGGTGCGGTAGCGCACCAGCGGTAAGGTCAATCCTAAAAAGGCCGAGGCCTCAATCAATTGAATGCCTCGACGCAGATACAGTTCGACCAGAGCTTTCTCCAGCTCCGGCTCGGTCGGACTGTGAATCAAGTTGACTCCGAAAGGGATATGGGATCGATGCTGCTGGAGCTCATCGATCGCCGCCTCAACCTGTTCAAACGAGAGCCCCGCAGAGCCGAAAAAGCCGAGCATGCCGGCCTCACCAAATGCCTTGACCATGGCAACCGAGCTGATCCCCTTGGCCATAGAGCCGCCGACATAAGCGTATTGTAAATCGTGGTCATGACAAAAAGAGCGGCTTCCCAAAGAGTCCAGCAAACAGGCAGGTACCATTCCGGAAATATCTTCTGCTCTTATGCTGGGGACCGGATCCATAACAACATCCAACTGACCGTCTGACTTAACCAGCCACAATGGCCTTGAAATAGTGCGTAGCAAATCAGATATATTGGTTGATGGATGGTGCGAAGGCATGGCAACAGGATTGCCATTGCTCAAAGAAGAGAAACTCACAAAGAACTCCTACAGGGATTCCAGTAAAGACTGAATATCATCAACAATCTGTTTTGGGGTCGAGGCACCGGCAGTCAGGCCGATGCTGTGATAACAGCGCAACGCATCAAGGGGTAACTGCGTTGCCGTCTCGACGTGCAACGCAGTTGTCCCATGCGATTCGATCACCTGAGCCAGTCTGCGGGTGTTACTGCTTTCATAGCCGCCGGCAACAATCATAAAATCGACCTGCTCAGCAATACGAATTGCCTCACCCTGGCGTTTTTTCGTTGCGTCACAGATCGTATGCAGTACAGTCAGGTCAAGGTCCTTGCGACCCGCAAGATCGGCACTGATTGCGTCAAAAATTCCTTTGTCCTGGGTAGTCTGGGCGGCAAGACAGTATTTTTTGCCGGCATCAAGACGCTGCGCGCGACACTGCTCAAGATTGTCAAAGACAAAGGAACCTGATGCAGCATAACTCAGCAGACACTTCACCTCGGGATGGGTTTGTTCTCCGTACAGCAGGAGAATGCGATCATCTGCCGTGTACTGTTCAATCAGCAGACAGGCATCCTTGACTTTCGGGCAGGTCGCATCAACAACACGAATACCGCGGTCAATCAGTGACTGCTGAATCCGCTTGGGAATGCCGTGAGCACGAATAACAACGGTAGAGCCGGGTGGAATATCGTCCGGTGATTCAGCCGTTATCACCCCCTTGGCAGAATATTCCTCAACCACTTGCGGATTATGAATAATCGACCCGAGGATATAAATTTTTTCACTGAAAGTGCCTTCTTTTTCGATCATTTCATCGAGCTTGCGCAGTGCCAGACTGACCCCCATGCAAAACCCGGCACTTTTAGCCCGCACAACTTTCATATTCTTCAATCGCCTTCACCGCCACCCGCTGACTCCAAGGTTATCGTTCAAGCTATTCGTAATGACAGTAGACATAAATGAATCGTCAACAAATCGTGGATTATCCCATCAAAAGTTTCCGCATGGCAAGAGATATCGGGCTTTTTTTCATGACAACAGGAGAAAATTTATGGCACATCAATAGTATTCAGGTATCAAAGAGTTCGTCATCATCATGGCACATTGTCCTTGCATCAAACTGCTTGATTTTTTTGCTGGCCCCCTTGCCTGGCCAATACAATTGGAGTATTGTTAATAAACAAGGGGGCTCAAGCAGCTTCCT
Source organism: Pelovirga sp. (assembly GCA_046482365.1). Classification (GTDB taxonomy): domain Bacteria; phylum Desulfobacterota; class Desulfuromonadia; order Desulfuromonadales; family Geopsychrobacteraceae; genus Pelovirga. The sequence goes on from JAWOFG010000091.1 coordinate 14,174, forward strand.
TTAACCCCGTCGCTCCACCCCCCCTCCGGTGCGACGGGGTTTTTTTATTTTCGATAATCAGTTTTTATCTCTGATGATGGCAAACAGCGATTTGCCTGTCTGATAAAACCGCCCGGCCTGATCACTGATCGACCCAACCCCACCAACTTGAACACGGCGTCGATTCAGTTGAGTCTGCAGCCCCTGCTGATAATGTTGGTCGATCATTCTTTTGAGTTCATCGAGATTGTAAGCCGGTTGGTTCTCAACAACAGCCAGTGGAATCAATGCGTTAAAAGCAAGGAGGTCGCGGTTGTACTCCAGGGCTGCTTTAATGGCTTTTGCCTTGGGAGTTTCCGGGTTTTTCAGATCATAAGCCGGTTGCCACTGTTGCACCGGAGGAAGACGATCAATCTGGTTAAGCACGCCGATCATAGCGGGACGTTTGCGCGAGCGCCGGGTGGTTTCCAGATAAAATTCATCAAGCTGCTGTTTGAAATCACAATCCAGAGAGCGGGCAGGTTGATTGGCTTTAAGCACCCATATGATCAGATCGCAGCTGGTCACTTCTTTCAGGAGCTTCTTCATGGCTTTTTCCTTGCCATCCAGCCCCGGCAGATCAACCAGATGAACCATCTCCAGCCCCTTGATCCGGCACTGATGTATGGTTGTTGCGCTGGTTGAGGGGAGCGGGTTGACTTCAGCAACCATGGCGTCGACCAAGGCATTGATGATGGAGGATTTACCTGAGCCGGTCTGCCCGACAAAGCAGATCCGTAATGGATCGGGCGGCAGAGCCATGTTCCTGCTATCCTGTCCGGGTGTTGCCTGATGAAGTTCTTCGACCTTGAAGCGACCGCTGTAAAGGTCAATGGCAACGGAGACAACTTCCTGCAGCAGGGCCTGTTTCAGCTTGAGCTGAAATTCAGCGCTGACCTGGGTCATCATTTTACCAATCACCTGACTGCGTAACTCAGCCAGAACCGCGGTCAGCGGATTGACCAGTCTGACCATCCGGTAGCTGTTCCACACCCATTTAGCCGACCGGTAGTGGGCTTTTAACTTTTCCTGGTTGTCATACCCCTGGACCAGGAGCGACAATCGCGCATTCTCAATAAAGGGAACATGTGTTTTCAGTAGCAGACGATAACGACGACTGATCTCCTCAATCATCATCAACAGTTCAGGAACGGAAAAGGAAAATTCTTTACGACTGCCTTTGTCGTGGTAATTTTCAGCCGCAGCCTTGATCAGCGCCAGGGCGTGCTCCTGCAATTGCCCCCACTCAGCGTTTTCCTTCAGCTGGAGAGAGATTTTCAGGTTCAGCCTGTTCCAGACCTGGTGATCGTAATCACTCCAATCGGCAGAAGCTGTTACCAACCCCTCATCCGCAAGCTGCACGTTTTCAGGGGACGGTCGTCGCCGGGCCCAACGCAGGACCATGACCACGAGGGCACAAAGGGCCAGCAGGGCGACGAAATACAGGATATAACCGTAATCGATCAGGGCGATCAATCCGAAAATCACCAGTATCAGCAGAGGCAAGACCAGGATAATAGCGAGCAGAGGCAAGACTGCCGGTGATAGCTGCTGTGTGGTTTTAATGCTTTTCAACAGGTGTTTCACGACTCTTTACCTTGCGAGCTTCGTTGAACGCCTGTTGATACAGGCGTTTAAGTTCTTGCTCTGAAACGGCTTCACCTTTGTTTTTGTGGTAGAGATACTTGCAGGCTGTACGGCCGATTGCATAGGTCGAACAAAAGCTGACCACAACAGCCGTGGCACTACCGACGGTTTGCCCATAAACCGGAATCAATTTGGTAAGCTGCCTGATCCCCAGTTTCGACAGATACTGCACACCGAATCCGGCTCCCAGGGCCGTGACAAAGTCGGCCAGGGCTTTTTTATCCCATAAGATCCCGTATTGTCCGGCTAGGTGATGCAGCATTTTGGCCTGAATCATCGGGACAGTGCCCAAACCAACCAGCGGGACAGCATCCGTGCCGCCGGAAGCAGCAGCGTACCAGAGAATGTCATTGTGCAGTGGAGCAAAGCGGCTCTCTTCGGCAGTGGCGTGATTTTCTCTGGTACACATCAGAGCTACGATGGGTAAAAAAGCGGCGAGAGCAGCGCGCAGCTCTTCAACTCCGACGGATTCTTCATCAGCGAAGCCGAAATCCACGGCTACAGATTTAACCGATTGCTTCCAGACCGATTCAACCTGATGTTGATTGTGACTAATGGCCTGTCGGCGTTGCAAAGCATCATCAAGATGCATGGCGCCCGTATGGACCAGCAACAGATGATTGATGACACCTGATTTGCGAATCTCAGCCAGGGCTTTGATCACAGCACTCTGCTCGGGTTCCTCCGCTTTCATCACCACGATGAGGGCGCTGGTCGCCTGGGCACAAGCGGCAATATCTTCGTCGGCATGGTAATCGGCCTCAGCAAGGCCTCGGGTATCAAGAAAACGCAGCAGCGCCTTTTCCGGTGGAAAATCGTAGGACCGGGAATTTCTTGTACAGGGACTGAAACCGTTGCCGATTTCAACGTCCGAACGCCCGGTTATGACCTGTATCAAAGAGGACTTGCCCGCCCCTGTTTTGCCTAACAGCCAGAGGGTCGGCAGATGAGCCGGAACTGCCGATTTTTTACTCTCTGCAGCTTTTGCAGGAGTAATGAAATGGCGACGCAGATGCTGAAATATTTTTTCCATAGAATTTAAGTTTATCAGAATCATCAACCCATGGCGATGTTGCTGACTGATGCCACCTGATTTATGGTTTAATTAATGGCATGTTATTCGTTTATAACCTAAATCTTACACCTGTCAAATAACGAACGTCAGCTCCTTTGGCAGATGCTATAATTAATCCGTAAGGAGGTAGAACATGAGCAGGATTACCCTTCTGGATGGCGGTATGGGACAGGAGTTGGTGCACCGCTCGGGCGACCGGCCGACACCGTTGTGGTCGGCGCAGGTGATGGTGGATCATCCGGGCATCGTGCGGGAAGTGCATGACGATTATTTTGCTGCTGGTGCATCAATTGCCACTACCAACAGCTATGCATTGCACCATGATCGGTTAGAGGGAACCCCGCTTAAAGGACAGTTGGAATCGCTGATTGACCTCTCCCTCGCCGAGGCCCGGGCGGCGCTGGCCGCTCATGGCTCAGGCCGGATTGCCGGCAGCATCGGGCCACTGATTGGGAGCTACCGACCTGATCTCCACCCGCCCCATGACGTAGCGGTACCTCTTTACGCCGAAGTAGCGAAGGGACTGGCCAAAGGCTGTGATCTGTTAATCTGTGAAACGGTGGCCTCTGTCGCTCATACCCGGGCAGTGCTGGAAGGAGCCTTTTCAGCAGGTCTTCCTGTCTATTTAGCGCTGACTGTTGATGACGCTGATGGTACCTGTTTGCGTTCGGGCGAGAATTTGGCAGAGGTATTAGAAGTGGCCCGGGATGTCAATGCAATGTTGATCAACTGTTCCGTTCCTGAGGTGATCCCGGCAGCGCTCAGTGTTCTTGCCCGGGGGAACAAACCCTTCGGTGCCTACGCTAATGGTTTTACCCGGATCGCGCAGGATTTTCTGGACCCCATGGCCACCGTCGACACCCTTTCAGCGCGCCGGGATCTGGATCCCGGGACCTACGCTGACCACGCAATGTGCTGGATCGAACAGGGGGCTGTTATTGTTGGTGGTTGCTGCGAAGTAGGACCCGCACATATAAAAGAGCTGGCGCTCAGGATACGCGCCGCAGGATATGAGATAGTCTGAATATCGATAAATGAGCGCAAGGCAATCGAGAGCTTGAATGCTAGAGACTCCGTAACTGTGCAACCGACGTCTCCGGCTCAACGCGTTCGGTATGATCGGCAAAGAAGGAGGTGTTCTGGATGACGCCATCCCTATCGACCACAATCCTGCCGACCAGAGGCAGGCGCCAGCGGTTATCTCCATTAAAACGTTCCAGATCGATGCCGAAGCCTCGATAGATCTCAATGAGGTCTTCGGACAGATCGAACATCACCCGTAATTGATCCAGATAGGAGCCACCAGGGTCGCTCAGCAGCGGATAGGTCAGCCCCAACTTGCTGACCAGGGGACCGGCATACTTGGGCAGCATGGGGGAGATTGCCACCAGACTTGCACCGGCCTCTTCTATCTGTGGCAATGTCCGTTGCAGAGCTTCCAGCTCCGCATTGCAGTAAGGTCACCACACTCCCCGATACAATGTGATCAGCACGGGACCTCGTGCCCGCAACTCCTTTAGAAAAACAGATTTTCCCTGGGCATCACCCAGAGAAAAGTCGGGCATCTTTTCTCCCTTTTGAATGGCCCCGGCAAGAATACCGGAGTTCTCCACTGCGTCACGGGAATGAAGCATTTTTTTCATATTTTCAGGTGAGATTTTTTGGGCCGCGGTCTCTTTAAGCTTTTCAAGTTGCTCTTTCAGCATGAGTAACTCCTCCCTAGCGCCAGCTGGACTGCCTGCTGCGCATGGATTTCTGTTGTGTCATAAAGCTGGACTTCTGTATCCGAGCCCTGAATCAATAAACCAATCTCGGTGCACCCCAGGATGACAGCTTGAGCGCCGCGCGTTGCTAAAGATGCGATCACCTCCAGATATAAGGCTTTGGATTCAGGCTTGATTTCACCCCGACATAATTCGTTATAAATCACAGCGTGAACACCTTCTCGCTGGGCACCATCAGGCACAACAATCTGGAGGCCATGTTCTCTGAGGCGGTCGCAGTAAAATGCCTCCTCCATGGTAAATCTGGTCCCCAGCAGTCCGACACAGGTTATTCCATTTTTTTTGAGTACGCCGGCCGTCGCATCTGCAATATGAAGGAGGGGAATGTTGACGGCCTGCTCAATCTGAGCGGCAACTTTGTGCATCGTGTTGGTGCAAAGGACCAGAAAATCTGCCCCTGCCGATTCAAGCGCACGGCTTGCTGCACCAAGGATCTGTGCTGTTGCCTGCCAGTCACCCTGATGCTGCAGAGCTTCAATTTCGGCAAAGTCAACGCTGTAGAGGACAAGCCTGGCTGAATGCAACCCGCCCAGTTCGTCCCTTACCATGTGATTGATCAGCCGGTAATACAGCTGGGTAGATTCCCAACTCATCCCCCCGATGAGTCCAATTGTTTTCATCGAAAATCCCCGTACTTCCGTTTCAGCATGTCAGTACACCGGACACTTCAACATGAAAAACTCTGGTTCAGCAAGTGCTTTCAGTTGATTTTTTGCCGATTTGAGCAAAGACCTTTTTTCCAATATGCACATTTTTTTATCGTCATCTCCCGGCGACTGGCACTGCTGCGATCGTGGCCAAATTCCAGGGAGACAACTCGACAAGGCGAGGGCAACCGTGTTGCTTCTGGAGCACCGGCGGGAAAAAAGGAATCCATCTGCAATCTAAAGATTAGCGACTCGTGCAGAAAGACATTCGTATCCGCCCATCTCAAATTCACGGCAAATCCATGGCCGCACCTCATAGATCGTACAACTCATGGTACTTCTGTCCAGGGCCGCACACCAACCATCTTCTAACCTCGTCATACTCATCTCGCCCCGCGTATCTATCTCAACAAATCTATCAGGCACTTCAGTATCATTAAAGAGCATTGCTTCTTGACGACAACAGCATGCATCACAGCTTGCACATGTCACTTTGGTGTCAGGCAAGGTTGTAACTTTGTTTGTCATAGTGTCCTTTTTTATATTGATGTTGGCCAGGTTTGCTATGCATAAGGATAGAATTCAGTAGGCGCTACAGGAGATCCACTGAGTATGACCGCTAAACCTACAGGGGAAATCCTTTATAATCAAGCAGCTGAGTTAAAATATTGTTGCCGTTCCCAAGTCCTACAAGCCCTGCATCATAAGAAACGCCCATGATTTGCGATCCGTGGGCGTTTCATGTTCTGTGGGTGGTGATTTTTCAGAGCTTTTTTTTCTGCGGACTCAAAGCGAGGGTTCACCCGTTGCGCAGCATCGGCGTGGCCGACTGCATGCAAGTAAGTCATAGTGGAAAGAGCCACGGTTACGACTTCTTGTTCGGACCAATCCCTGAGGCTGTATCTAGTCGGCGGCAAGACCGATTTCCAGGACGATCGCGCCATTGGCCTCGACTTCAACGGGCGCCATCCACTGTACGCGATCGGGCTCGATTGCCGGGGCGTCGCCCCCGCCCAGGATGAAATTGCGGACGGCGTCGGCGCGGGCCTGCGCCAGCGCTTCAAGGTCCTCTGTGGTGACTGACTGGGCGGCAGTCACTTCATTGGC
>JAWOFG010000155.1:0-12705 GCA_046482365.1 Pelovirga sp.
ATACGCGCTGAATTGACGCGGCTCATCTGCCCGGCACCCACACCGATGGTCATACCGTCCTTACCGTAAACGATAGCATTGGACTTCACATATTTAGCCACCCGCCAGGCGAAGTCGAGGTTTCTCATCTCTGCCGCAGTCGGCTGCCGGCGGGTCACCACCTTCAGTTCGCTGCTGAGCGGCAGATCAGCATCCTGCACCAGCAGACCGCCATGGACCTTTTTAAAGTCAACACGTGCTGTGCTGTCCGCCGGCCACTGGCCGCACTCAAGCAGACGGACATTTTTTTTGGCAGCAACAACGGCTACCGCTTCGGTGGCAACCTGCGGCGCGATAATCACCTCAACAAACTGATTATCGACAATAGCCTTTGCTGTTTCCGCATCCAGCTCGCCGTTGACGGCAATAATGCCACCGAAGGCTGACTCCGGATCGGTAGAAAACGCCTTACGATAGGCGGCCAGGAGATTATCGCCAACCGCTACCCCGCAAGGGTTGGCATGCTTGACAATGACGCAGGCCGGAGTGCCGTCAAACTGCTTAACACATTCCAGTGCAGCATCAGTGTCGGCGATATTGTTATAAGAGAGTTCTTTACCCTGCAATTGTCTGGCAGTCGCTACGGAGGCTTCGCTGAAGCCCTTTTCGACGTAAAAGGCCGCCTTCTGATGGGGATTTTCGCCGTAACGCATCCCCTGACTGTGCTGATACTGCAGGGTCAAACTGGCCGGGAAGTCCGCTACCTCTCCATTGATACGCTGACCAAGCCAGTTGGAGATGGCACCATCGTAGGCCGCGGTATGCTGATAAGCTTTAGCCGCGAGACGGAAATTCGTCTGCTCTGACACCGTACCTGCATTCGATTTCAGCTCGTCCAGCATCGATTCATAGTCTGCCGGGTCGACCAGCACGGTGACCGAGCGATTATTTTTGGCGGCACTACGCAGCATGCTCGGTCCACCGATATCGATATTTTCGATGGCCTCTTCGAGACTGCAATCCGGGCGCGCTACAGTCGCTTCAAAGGGGTAAAGATTGACGACCACCAGATCAATCGCCTCAATGGCATGCTGCTGCATGGCGGCGACATGTTCAGGATGATCACGCAGACCGAGCAGGGCGCCATGAACCTTGGGGTGCAAGGTTTTGACCCGACCGTTCATCATTTCGGGGAAACCGGTATATTCAGAAACATCAGTCACCGGAATCTGCGCTTCACGCAACAGACCGGCAGTGCCGCCGGTAGAGAGAATCGCCACCCCGTAGTCACTACTGAGAGTTCGGGCCAAATCGACAACCCCGGTCTTGTCAGATACCGATATAAGTGCACGCTTGATGACAGCCATCCTGATTCCTTTCTTTGTTTTTTTCTATTGGGTAAATGGAAAATAACGTCAATATCAACAAGAAGATTCGGCAAAGTCAGTGCTGCTGTTCGCTGCCCCCAGATCACTGCAGAAAGGACGTTTTATTAACATGGCTGGACTCTTAGTGACAACCGATTTCAGGCGCAAGACAGATAACGACGTGGGACCCTGGCACCAATGCGGCAAAAAACCTCATAGGAAATCGTTCCCAGTTGAGCCGCCATGGCGTCGCCGCTGATGGTCATTCCGTGCGAATGGCCCAGCAAGGTGACAGGATCACCGATAGCGACATCGGCGACCGTGCTGACATCAAGCATGATCCAGTCCATACAGACCCGTCCTACTACCGGCACCAGGCAGCCCCGGACAATGCCCTGACCGCTATTGCTCAACAAACGGTTATAGCCATCAGCATAACCTATCGGTAACACCGCCACCTTGATGGGCCCTTTTGCCCGATATTGATGGCCATAGGAGATACCGCTGCCGGCCGGCAGTTCGCGCAACTGGGCGACGCAACTGCGCAAATGCATCACCGGGCGCAGGTCGAGCTGCGAGGCAAAGTCATCCCCCGGCAGTCCGCCGTAGAGCATGATTCCCGGTCGAACCAAAGTACACTCGGGGCAATAACGACCGGCTATGCCGGCGCTGTTAGACAGATGGAATTCAACGGGATTGATCCCGTTAGCACGCACCAGATCAACCATGTCGCTAAAGACTTGCAGCTGCGCTGCTGAGATCACTGAGTCCCGTTCATCGGCACAGGCAAAGTGCGACATCAGCCCATGAATCACCAGCCCCGGCATGTTTTTCAAGCGTGGCAAGGCCGCCTGCAACTGCTCCGGGGTAAACCCGACCCGCCCCATTCCACTATCAACTTTAAGATGGACGCTGATCTGTTGTCGACCCAAAGCCGCAACCGCGTTCAGCCGCTCGGCGGTGTCAAGATCAAGCAGGGCGGGCATCAAACCGTCTCGGACAAAGCCCCCTTCCTGCCCGGGAAAACAGCCACCCAGGACCAGCAGGTTCGCGTCGATTCCATCACAACGCAGAGCTTGGGCTTCCTCCAGGGTGGCCACCGCAAAATCGCTGATTCCGGCGCGGACCAATGCTCTGCTGACCCGCACCGCACCATGACCATAGGCATCAGCTTTGACAACCGCCATCACCCGTTGCCCCGGGTAAAGCAAGTTATTGACCTGACCCAGGTTATGGTGCAGGGCCGGCAGGTCAATATCGGCCCAAGTCGGTCGCCCGATCTGGGCAACTGACGGGTCTTGGCGATGAGCCATAAGATTGCCGGTATCATTTTTTTCTGGATAAATCATCGGGGTAAGAGGCCTTTTCCATGCATCGTTAATAACCACGGCGAAAGATTAATTGACACCAAGGTTTACAGCTGCTAGTGTTGCATATTGTGTCATAGCTACCTTCTTATCATGTAACAAAAAACATGCCCTAGCAACATCCCCCAGCAAGCCAGGTGCAAAGGAATATTATCGATGATTTCCGGCCTCTACCTGATTACTGACGACAACCGTGACGGCAACATCTTAACCAAAGTCAAAAAAGCCCTGACCGGTGGTGCACGCGTCATCCAGTACCGCGCTAAAGATATCAACGTCAACGAACGCCGCGCCATTGCCAACCAACTGCGGACACTTTGTCGTGAACACCAGGCGCTGCTGATCATTAACGATTTTCCTGAACTGGCACGCGATGTCGATGCTGACGGGGTCCACCTCGGACAGGACGACATGTCCGCGGTTCAGGCGCGCCAGATTATCGGCCGCAACAAACTGATCGGTATTTCCACCCATAGTGTCGACGAAGCCCTTAAAGCTGAGGCCCAGGGGGCCGACTATATCGCTTTTGGCAGTGTTTTTCCAACCAGCACGAAAAAGGATATCACCCTGGTTGGACTCAAAAGCTTGAGCATGGTGCGCAAAGCGGTGATGATTCCGCTGGTGGCCATTGGCGGCATGACACCGGAACGAGCGTCGGCAGCGATCGACGCCGGGGCCGATGCCGTAGCGGTCATTTCGGGTGTGATGGCCGATGATGATCCCGGGCGTGCAGCACGGGAGTTTGCCCTGCTGTTTAACCGTCATCTGCCCTTACCTAAAGGCAAAGTCATGACGATTGCAGGGTCCGACTCCGGCGGCGGCGCCGGAATCCAGGCCGACATCAAAACCATCACACTGCTGGGCAGTTATGCCACCAGCGTACTGACCGCCCTGACCGCGCAGAACACCCTTGGGGTCAAAGAGGTCTACAGCATTCACACAAAATTTATTGAACAGCAACTTGATACGGTCCTTGATGATATCGGCACTGATACCATTAAGACCGGCATGCTCAATTGGGGGGGCAGCGTCTGGCGCATTGCCCAGATCATCGAAGAACGCTCACTGCTGGCGGTTGTTGATCCTGTCATGGTGGCCAAAGGGGGTGCAAGTCTGCTTGATGATGCCGCCCTTGACAGCCTTATTTCACGTTTATTACCCCAAGCCTACCTGTTAACTCCAAATCTGCCGGAGGTTGCCGCCATCACCGGGATCACTCCTCGCAACAGCGAAGAAATGATCGAGGCCGGCCGCAACCTGCAGATGCTCGGCGCCCGCAATGTCTTGATTAAGGGGGGGCATCTTGAGCAGGGTGATGCTACCGATGTCCTGCTGCTTGATGAGGAGGAATATCTGATGACAGCTCCACGCATCGACAGTCCCAACACCCATGGTACCGGTTGTTCTCTGGCGGCTGCCATTGCTACTTTCCTGGCACAAGGCTATCCCCTCAAGCAGGCCGTTGAACGTGCCAAACGTTTTATCAGTATTGCCATTGAGCACGCTGTTCCTATCGGCCACGGTCATGGCCCGATTAATCACTTCCATGCGGCGATGCAGCTCTTGCATGAAAAGGCACCGATGGATTAAACTGATTTCGTCTGCCTGTACTGCATCTGTTAACCAAACAGCGCGACTTCCCATTTATTGTGGTCGCGCTTTTTTTTCACCCTTTCAAGGACTTATATTCATGACTCAACTGGAGATGGCAAGGCAAGGTCAAATCAGCGATCTTGTGCGCGAAGCTGCCGCCGCAGAAAACATTGAACCCGAAATTCTGCGTCAGAAGATTGCTGCCGGTACGGCGGTGATCTGTCGCAACAACAAACACCTTAACGCCCGCCCCCTGGCTGTCGGTGAAGGACTGCGGACTAAAACCAATGCCAATATCGGCACCAGTGGCGACGATACCAGCATTGATAAAGAGCTGGAAAAAGCCAAGGTGGCCGCTGCTGCCGGCGCAGATGCCCTGATGGATCTTTCAACCGGTGGCCCTATTGATGATATCCGCGCTGCGATTATTGCTGAAACCGACCTCTGCATCGGCAGCGTTCCCCTCTATCAGGCCGCCTGCGATGCCGTACTACGCCAGGGCAAGCCGATCGTCGACATGACGGTTGACGATATTTTTGACGGGGTCAAAAAACACCTGGACGATGGCGTCGATTTTATCACCGTCCACTGTGGTGTTATCCGGGACACGGTCGCCCGCATGGAGCGCGAAGGGCGCCTGCTTGAAGTCGTATCCCGCGGTGGCTCCTTCACCGTCGAATGGATGCTCCACAATAATGCGGAAAACCCCTTATTTGAATTCTACGACCGCTTGCTTGAGCTGGTGCGCCCCTATGATGCGGTGCTGTCCCTGGGTGACGGTTTTCGCCCCGGCTGTCTTGCCGATGCCACCGACCGCGCCCAGATACAAGAGTTGATTATCCTTGGTGAACTGACCCAGCGCGCCCAGGAGGCCGGCATCCAGGTCATGATCGAAGGCCCCGGTCACGTACCCCTCGATCAGATTGAGGCTAACATCAAGCTGCAGAAGCGACTTTGCCATGGTGCACCCTTTTATGTGCTTGGCCCGCTGGTAACCGACATTGCCCCAGGCTATGACCATATCACCGCCGCCATCGGTGGTACTGTCGCCGGCGCTGCCGGTGCCGACTTTCTCTGTTACGTCACCCCCAGCGAACATCTGCGTTTACCGACGGTTGAGGATGTCCATGAGGGCGTTATGGCGGTGCGCATTGCCGCCCACGCCGCCGACATCGTTAAAAAGGTTCCCGGAGCCATAGAAAAAGACAATGCCATGGCCCGCTTTCGTAAAAATCTCGACTGGGAAGGGCAGTTCTCTGTTGCCATCGATCCCGACAAGGCCCGGCGCATCCGCAAGGAGTCGGGCGTAGATGAAAGCCACGGTGCCTGCACCATGTGTGGCGCCTTATGCGCGTACAAGGTCATGAACGACAGGAAGCAGACGAAAGCCGCAGTTTAGCGACTATTGTCACAAGCCTGACACTCGGAAGACAAAAAGCCCGCGCAGCACGGGCTTTTTGTCTTCCGAGTAACTTCAGCTCATTTCCATAACGCAGGATCCCCGACCCGGTGCTAAACAGAGATGTTGCCGACCACCCTACTCTCCCATATAAGTGTACGATACCAGGGTGCGGTCGAGCAGTTCAATAAAGTGACTGCTCTGCTCAATACTGATTTTACGTGAAGCGACACTTTTTTCCAGGGTATCGCGTACATGCTTGAGGATTTCCGGCCCCTTGTACTGGACATATTTGAGGCTTTCCCACACGGCATCGCCGCTGATGACGGTATCGATCTTGTAGCCGGTTTTGCGATTAAAGGTAACGTGCACGGCGTTGGTATCACCGAACAGGTTATGCATATCACCAAGAATTTCCTGATAGGCGCCGATCAGAAAGAAGCCGATAAAATAATCCTCATCTTTTTTTACCCGATGCAATGGCAGAAATTTTGTGCGCCCGTTTGCGCCGACAAAGCTGGTGATCTCACCATCGGAGTCACAGGTAATATCGGCAATCGAGGCATTGATCTCCGGCTTTTGCTGCAGACGCTGAATCGGCATAATCGGAAAGAGCTGATCAATCGCCCAGGAATCGGGAATCGACTGAAACAGGGAAAAATTGGCAAAACAGGTCTGCCGCAACGATAATTGAAAATTCTGCAGTTCCTCGGGTACCAGTTTCAAGCGCTCGACGATACTATTGATCTTCTGAAAAATCTTGAAGCACAACCATTCAGCAACCGCGCGGTCATGGAGGTTGAGATAACCAAGGTTGAAGAGGCTGACTGCCTCCTGGATCAGTTGCAGGGTGTCGTGATAATCCTCGCGCAACGAATGGCGATCGATGCTCTTGTAGATATCAACCAACTTTTTGACCGTTGGTGCGAGCGTTTCTGTCGAGTCCAGCACCTCTTCAAAATCCGGCGTCAGACTTTGGGCACTGGTGTCCAGGGCATTGGTCACCAGCACCGAATAGTGGGCAACAATCGCCCGACCTGACTCGGAAATAATGTTGGGACAACTGACCCCGACTTCATCACAGATATTTTTTATCTGATAGACAACATCGTTAGCATATTCCTCAACCGAGTAATTGACACTGGAAAAATAGCTCGACTTACTCCCATCGTAATCAACCCCAAGGCCGCCTCCGATATCGACGTACTCGAGATTTACGCCGAGCTTGCACATCTCGACATAGACACGTGTCCCTTCAATCAGGGCAGATTTAATCTTGTCGATTTTCGTAATCTGGCTGCCGATATGAAAGTGGAGAAGGTTCAGACACTCGAGCATATTCTCTTCACGCAACAACTCGATAGCCGTCATAATTTCGGAGATCCGCAAGCCGAACTTGGCACCTTCGCCGCCGGAGGTCGCCCATTTACCGGTCCCCTTCGAAGACAGTTTCACTCGAACACCAAGCTTGGGACTGATCCCGATCTCACGCGTCAGGGCAATGATTTTTTCCAGTTCGAACAGTTTCTCAACCACAATCGTTATATCGTAGCCAAGACGGGTCGCATAAAGAACCGTCTCAATAAAAGCTTTATCTTTATAGCCGTTACAAATAATGGGAATATCCTTGCCGGTGGCAAAGGATATAGCAATCAGCAGTTCCGGTTTGGAGCCGACCTCGAGGCCGATATTGTAGCGCTTGCCAAATTCGGTAATAGCTTCGACGACCTGACGTTGCTGGTTAACCTTGATCGGATAAAAGGTACGATACTGCGCCGGATATTCATTATCGCTGATGGCGCCCTTGAAGGCTCGATTGATGGCAGAGATACGTCCTTCGAGAATATCCATAAAACGCAGCAAAATCGGCGGCTTGATTTTGCGCTTGATCAGATCGTCAATCAGTACCCGCAGATCGATCGAATATTTCGAGTTTGGTGAGGGATGAACACAGACATTCCCTTTACGATTGATGGAAAAAAGATCAGCCCCCCAGTTGCTTAAGTTATAGAGTTTGTCGGAACTAGCAGTGGTCCATTTTTCCATGAACGGAACCTTTCATCATTGTGATATTCGCCCCTAAAGAAAATCGGGGGCGGATCGTTGTCATCAACAAAATCGGCAACCAGCGCTACGATATCCGATCCCATCCAACTTTCAATTAATAGTAAACACCCAAGGAGCCGATCAACCGAGTCGATTTCTGAAATCTGAATAATCAAAACGCCTCACCACTGTCAATTTACCCGTTGTCGGCTCGTAAGTACACAGATGTGGATGTTGAATCCCGTTAAATGTTGTGGTTTTAACGGTGGTGTAATGAGCCATATCCTCAAACGCCAGGCGGCTCCCAACCCTCAGGGGCCGATCAAAAGACCAGTCGCCGACCACATCCCCAGCCAGGCACGAAGGCCCACCAAGACGATAGGTAAAAGGCTTTTCCCGGGGCGCACCGGCACCATAGATTTCCGGACGATAGGGCATCTCCAGCACATCCGGCATATGGCAGGTCGCAGACACGTCGAGGATCGCGTTATCCACCTCGTTGTGGACCAGATCGAGAACTTCGCCGACCAGCAGGCCGGTACCGATGACGACCGCCTCTCCGGGCTCAAGATAGACATCAACTCCATATCTATCTTGAAAATGATGGATCAACCTGGTTAATCCGTCAATATCATACCCCTCACGAGTAATATGATGACCACCACCCAGATTGACCCACTTCATTTGTGGCAAAAACTCGCCGAATTTTTCTTCGAACACCACCGCAGTACGCGCCAGCGGCTCGAACAACTGTTCGCACAAGGTATGGAAGTGCAGACCATCAACACCGTCCAAACAGCGACCATCAAATTCAGCCCGCGGTATCCCCAGGCGCGACTTGGGTGCGCAGGGATCATAAAGGGGCACCGCCCCTTCCGAATGCTGGGGATTGACGCGCAGACCGATGGACACCCGCCCTTTTGTCTCTTGCCACAGGGGACGAAAGCGCTCCAACTGGGCAAAGGAGTTAAAAACAAGATGATCGGAGATAGAGAGCAATTCCTTCACATCCGCTTCCTTGAACGCTGCAGAGAAGGAATGAACCTCACCACCGAACTCCTCGCGACCAAGTCGCGCCTCCCACGGTGAACTGGCGCAAACCCCTTTGAGGGTCCGGGCAATCAGAGGAAATACCGGCCAGAACGAAAAAGCCTTGAGGGCAAAAAGAATTTTTGCTCCGCTACGCTGCTGCACCTCAGCAAGAACGGCAAGGTTATGACGCAATCGTCCCAGATCGATGACATAGGCAGGTGACGGCGCCAGTTTCAGGATGTTGGGAATATCGATACCTGTCACAGCTCAGGCCATTCTCCCTCGACAACTGTGTACGGCAACCCCATCTGGCTGAGCTCAGCCAGAAAGACTTCCGGATCAAACTGCTCCATGTTCCAGACGCCGGGTGCATGCCATTTGCCGGTCACCATCATGATGCCGCCGACAACCGCCGGAACCCCGGTGGTATAGCTGATCGCCTGTGAGTTGGTTTCCCGATAGCAGGCCTGGTGATCACAGATATTATAGATATAGACCTGCTTGCGCTGACCATCCTTAAGTCCACGGGCGATCACACCGATACAGGTTTTGCCTTTGGTCAGGGGACCGAGACTGGCCGGATCAGGGAGCAGTGCCTTGAGAAATTGGATCGGAACAATCTTCTGCCCCTGAAATTCCACTTCATCGATACGGGTCATCCCAACATTCTGCAATACTTCCAGATGCTTGAGATAGTTGTCGGAAAAGGTCATCCAGAACTGGGCCTTTTTGATGGTCGGGATATGCTTGACCAGAGATTCCATCTCTTCATGGTAGAGCCGGTAGATATTCATCGGCCCAATCCCTTCAGGAAAATCGAAGGTTCGACTGGTTGCCAAGGGCGGGGATTCGACCCATTGCCCCTCTTCCCAATGCCGACAAGTGGCAGTAATCTCACGGATGTTGATTTCCGGATTAAAGTTGGTCGCAAAGGGTTGGCCATGATTACCGGCGTTGGCATCAATGATGTCGATTTCCTCAATCACATCGAGATATTTTTTCGCTGCCAGAGCGGTAAACACGTTTGTCACACCGGGATCAAAGCCGCTGCCCAACAGTGCCATCACCCCTTGTTCCTTGAACCTGTCATTGTAAGCCCACTGCCAGCTGTACTCAAATTTTGCCGTTTCGTGGGGTTCGTAATTAGCGGTATCGAGATAATCGACGCCGGTTTCAAGGCAGGCGTCCATGATGGTCAGATCCTGGTAGGGCAAGGCAACATTGATTAGCAGTTGTGGTTGCTCTTGTCTAATCAGGTCCACCAGTTCAGGGACATTGTCGGCATCAACCTGCGCTGTCTTAACAGTCATCCCCTTGATTTCGGCGGCGATCTCATCACACTTCGATTTGGTCCGCGAAGCCAGGGTAATAGCGGAAAAAATATCCTTGCGCTGGGCGCATTTATGTACAACAACACGGCCGACACCACCGGCACCGATAATCAACACCTTACTCATGTTCATCTCCCTTGCGTTTGCAGAAAAATCACCAACGCCCGTGCGAACACATCAACCGCCGGCGAAACGGTAATTTTCTCATGGATCCAAGAAATAAAGACAATCTATGAATTTACCTTTCCTGAGCACCCTGTCAACAGAAAACAGCGGCCGCCTCGAAAACGGATACATCCTTCCAGCCTATCCGGCAAACCGGGGACAAAGATCAGGCACAGTTGCCATGGCTCCCACCCCTTGAATCTGCACAGGGATTCATGGTGTAATTCTGGGTGTAGTCGACTTCCGATCCCTTATCTTACTTTCCGACAGGTTGTTATTGTGTATCTGCTGATCCGTTTAACCTCTTTTGTCCTTTGGCTGATGTTGTTGGGTGCCTGCACTATGACCAATGTAACCCCTCAAACCACCGCCCGGCAACCGTACCCGCTGCCGCCACCAATCATCGCCGGCGACATATTTCACCTGCCCAGCGGTTACCGGGTCGAACACGAGACCGTCATTGATCATGCCTTGCGAGCTCAAGTCATCTATGTTGGTGAAACCCACGATAATCCCGCTTCACACCGTGTTCAGGAAGACATTCTGCGCGCGCTGACAGAGAACAATCCAGAGAAGGTTGCTCTCGGGATGGAAATGTTCACCCCGTCACAACAACCGATCCTTGACCAATGGAGCGCCGGCGAACTGAGCGAGAAGGATTTTTTAAGGGGAGTGGATTGGTACTCAACCTGGAGAATAGACTTTGCCCTTTACCGCAACCTGCTGCTGTTCTGTCGGGATCAGGGCATTAAAATTCTCGCCCTGAACGCCGAACCCGCTACCAGGCAGCTGCTCAGCAGCACGGCGATCGAAGATCTCTCGCTAGAGGACCAGGCCCGGTTGCCGGACATGGACTTCAGCGACCCGCACTATCGTGCCATGTTAACCGCCTTTATGTCCGGGCATCCGCTGGGGCACGGCAACACGAGCGGGTTTGAGAGGGTGCAAACCCTCTGGGATGAGACCATGGCCGCCAATCTGGCCGACTATCTGAGCAGACAGGATTCTACCCATCAGGTGATGGTTGTTGCCGGAAGCAACCACATCCAGTATGGCTTTGGCATCCCACGGCGGCTGTTCCGGCGCCTGCCAGTCAGCTATCTGCTGATCGGCACGACCGAAACAGAGGAGTCCAAAAAACTCAACCCGGACCGCATGATGAGCGTCGCCGCCCCGGAGCATCCGCTCCTTCCTTACCATTTTCTCTATGTTAGCGATTACGAGCAGTTGCCACCAACGGGTGTTAAACTGGGCGTAATGGTAACCCAAGAGACATCGCCCCAGACGGGAGTCCTTATCAACCAGCTAGTGCCCGATTCAGCCGCAGCGTTGCATGATCTGCGTAGCGGTGACCTGCTGTTACGGATCGATGGCGAGAGCCTCACCGACCGGTTAGACCTGACCTATGCACTGGCCGGCAAACAGGTCGGTGAGACAGTAACCTTTGAGCTGCTGCGTGATGACAGGGAAATCTCGATTGAAGTTGAATTTACCGCTGAGAACCAGCAGCTCAGTGACATGCCGCAACCCTAGTGTCCCGTTTGGTTAGTCCGTTTAGATAATTCTGAGGATTTTTGGTTGTTGGCAAGGCGCCTCAACGCTCTGCCATTGCCGGCAACAGATAGTTGCAGACGTAATCCTCCACCCCCTGTTCCAGCTCATGGAACTGCGTCGGATAGCCGAAACCACGGATTTTCCCCATATCAGCACAGGTATAATACTGATATTTACCCTGCAGATGCGGTGGCATCTCGACAAACTCGATGTCAGGTGTTTTTCCCATGGCAGTAAAAACAGCCGTCGCCAGATCAACCCAGGTGCGCGGCGTACCGGTACCACAGTTGAACAACCCGTTAACGGCGGGATTCTCTCCGAGCCACAAGGTCATATCCACAGCATCTTTGACATAGAGAAAATCGCGCACCTGCTCGCCATCGCGAAAGTCGCAGCGGTGTGATTTGAACAACTGCACCTTGCCGGTCTGAGAAATCTGCTCAAACGACTTGTGCACCACCGAACGCATATCACCCTTGTGAACCTCTCCAGGGCCATAAACATTAAAATACTTCAAGCCGGCAACCGATGCCAGAACACCAGTGCGCAGCGCCCAGAGATCAAACATGTGTTTGGAATAACCGTACATATTCAGCGGCTGATAGGTCGGTGTCGTGCTGTCCAGATCAGAATAACCCAGGGCTCCATCGCCATAGGTCGCCGCGCTCGAGGCATAAACAAAACGGACCCCGGCGTTTAAACAACGCTGGCACAGGGAGCGGGTATAACGATAGTTATTCTCGGCCAGATAGTGGGCATCGATCTCGGTAGTTGAACTGCAGGCACCTAGATGATAAACCACCTGAACCTGTGCCAGAGAGAACCCATCGAGATAGGAGAAAAGGTCGGACTTGTCAATATAATCTTCATAG
>JAWOFG010000168.1:0-15568 GCA_046482365.1 Pelovirga sp.
TGGGGGGAGAGCACCTTCATCCAGAACGGCATCAACATCATCAACCCCGTCGATGTCAGCAAACTGCGGGTCGCCGGAGCTGAACTGCGTGAAGGACTGGTTCCGGTCGGCATGGTTTCCGGCTCCATCAGTCCAACGGAAAATATCAGTTTTGAAGCCTTCTATCAGTACGAATGGGAAGAAACCAAGATTGACCCGCCCGGCAGTTACTGGAGCACTAATGATTTTGCCGGTGAAGGGGGAAATAAGGTCATGCTGGGGTGGGGGGATGTTTCAGATCTTGGAACAGAACTGATTTTAGATCCAAATCCGGTGATTAACACTGCTATACTCGACAGTCTTGGTCTAGATGCCTTCGAACCTAATTTTTTATCAGTTTCTCGCATGCTCGATAATAAACCTAAAGACGATGGTCAATATGGTTTAGCCATGCGAGTTTTTGCTCCCAACCTGAATGACACAGAGTTCGGTTTCTATTTCATCAATTACCATAGCCGTCTGCCACTAATTAGTGCAAAAACTGGTTCCGCAGAGGGGGTAGCCGCCGCAACAACTATATTAATGATGGACAATCCAGACCTCAACCCCATAGCCGTTCACCAATATGCAAAAACAGCCAATTATCTTCTTGAATATCCTGAAGATATCAAACTTTACGGGATTAGCTTTAATACCCTGATCAACGCGACAGGTACTGCACTCCAGGGCGAGTATTCCTATCGTGAAGATGTACCGTTACAAATGGATGACATTGAGGTTCTTTTGGCCGCGCTTTCCCCACTGCCTATTCCTGCTTATGACAACAATCAAATTGACACCTTCGGCACAGACACCTACATTCGCGGCTACAAACGCATGGATGTCAGTCAGGTTCAAATGACCGCAACCCAACTCTTCGGGCCCACGCTAGGCGCGAGCCAATTCACGCTGGTTGGTGAAGTAGGACTCACCCATGTCCATGGAATGCCGAGCAAGAGCACATTGCGTTTCGACGGCCCCGGCACTCCGGTGTCCGGTAATCCGGAGCAAGCTGAAGCAACCGGTGCCCACCCTGGAAAAGACGCCGAACCCTCCTCCGCCTTCGCCGACGCGACCTCCTGGGGTTACCGCATGGTCGCCAAGCTGGACTTCAACAACGCCATTGGTGCTGTGACCCTGTCACCGCGGATTGCCTGGGCGCATGATGTCAACGGCACCACCCCCGGCCCCGGCGGCAACTTTGTTGAGGGACGTAAAGCCATCACCCTGGGCCTTGGCGCCAACTACCAGAACAAATGGTCTGCGGATATCAGCTACACCGACTTTTTCGGTGCCGGGCGCTACAACCTGATCAACGACCGTGATTTTCTGGCCGCCGAGATCAAGTACTTTTTCTGATAACGAGCAGGGTAATCGGGGGATCGCAGGTTCCATGACAAGGGTGTTTGTCGCCATGGACGGCGACAGCAAGCGATCATGGACGACGAAAAGCGTCCCTTGACATGGGATCTGTGATCCCCCAGTCAAATCACCTTAAATAGAAGGAGCAACCATCATGCTGAAAAAAGCATTCGTCTTGATAGTCGCCGTTCTGCTGATCACAGCGACCGCCGGACTTTCCCTTGCCGCCATCACTGCTGACCAAGCCGCCCGCCTCGGGCAGGATCTCACCCCGTTAGGCGCTGAGCGCGCCGGCAACGTTGACGGCACCATCCCTGCCTGGGAAGGGGGAATCACCACTCCGCCCGCCGGTTATGCCAAAGGGCAACACCATGTTGACCCTTTTGCCGGCGATCAGATTCAATTTACCATCACCGCTGCCAATATCGATCAGTACCGTGACAAGCTGACCGTTGGTCATCAGGCCCTGCTGGAAAACTACGACAGCTTTAAAATGAATGTGTATCCGACCCACCGCAGTGCCTCAGTGCCGCAGCGTATCTACGACGCCACAAAGCAGGTCGCCCAGACCGCTGAACTGGTCAACAATGGTGACGGTGTCAAAGGCACCGTCATCGGCATCCCTTTCCCGCTTCCCACAAGCGGTATTGAAGTGTTGTGGAACCATATGCTGCGCTATCGTGGTGACTTTGCCACCCGCAGTATTGCCCAAGCGGCCATGACCCGCGGTGGCGATTACACCCTGGTCCAGTTTGAGGATATGTTCAGCCTGGTCTACTCCCAGGAAGGGATGACCGAAGAGAAAATGAACAACCGCATCCTCATGTTCCGTCAGGAAGTCACCGCTCCGGCCCGGCTGGCAGGTGAAGTGCTGCTGGTTCATGAAACCCTCGACCAGGTCGCCGAGCCGCGCAGTGCCTGGGTCTACAATCCCGGTCAGCGCCGAGTCCGGCGGGCACCCAATGTCGCCTACGACAACCCCGGCACCGCCTCCGACAGCCTGCGCACCACCGACCAGTTCGACATGTTCAACGGCGCCCCCGACCGTTACGACTGGCAGCTGATCGGCAAAAAAGAGCTGTACGTCCCCTACAACAGCTACAAACTCCACAGCAATCAGCTGCGCTACCGCGATATGTTGACCCCGTTGCACCTGAACCCCGAACATCTGCGCTACGAGCTGCATCGGGTCTGGGTCATCGAAGCAACCCTGCGTGATGGATCGCGGCACCTGTATAAAAAGCGGACCTTCTATATTGATGAAGATTCCTGGCAGATCGTCGCCGCCGACCTCTACGACAACCGTGACCAGCTCTGGCGGGTCTCGGAAGGGCACGGCATCAACTATTATGACGTCCCCACCTATTGGACCACGGTGGAAGCTCATTATGACCTGCAGTCCGGCCGTTATCTGGCGCTGGGGATGGACAATGAATCGACTACCTATAATTTCGATGTCACCTTAAGTGAGCAAGACTTTTCCCCGGGTGCCTTGCGCCGCGCCGGACGGCGTTGATCATTAAATCGGGGCGACGCATGCGTCGCCCTTTCTTTGCGCCGGTTGTCACCGTCTACATTGGAACATCGGGCGATTTTCAAATCGTCTCTAAGCAACACCTGGGCGGGATGAATCCCGCCCCTACGCCCCCCATTCAATTTCCATCGCCCTCGCCATATCGGTCGTGTTATGAATACCTGCATGAAAAGACCACACTACTTCCTCTGTCTGATCTGCCTGTTGATTGTGGCCATTGCGCCAGGCTTTGCTGTTGCCGACAATTTTTCCGTACCCGCACATCTGGCCCCGAAATCCCTGCTCCTCGGGGCGGCCAGGGCCGGCGAACAGCTGATTGTCGTTGGTGAACGCGGGCATATCCTGCGCAGCAGCGATCACGGCCGGAGCTGGCAGCAGATCATTGTCCCGACCCGCACAACCCTGACGGCTGTGACCTTTGTTGATGATACCCTGGGACTGGCTGTCGGCCACGACCTGACTATTCTGCGCACCACAGATGGTGGGTACAACTGGGAATTGGTTCACCAAGACCTTGACGAACAGCCGCCACTGCTCGATGTCCTGTTTATCAATGAAGATACTGTCTTAGCGATTGGTGCCTACGGAACTTTTCTGGAATCGACCGATGGTGGCCGCAACTGGGAGGCGCGTTGGATCAGCGAAGACGATTTTCATCTGAATGCTATCACTATGACCAATGAGGCTATCTATATTGCAGCTGAAGCAGGCACGGTATACCAATCCAGTAACAACGCTGAAACCTTCCAGCAACTCTACCCCGATTATGAGGGTTCCTTTTTTGGTATTCTTGCCATCGCCGATAACGATCTGTTGCTCTATGGCCTGCGTGGCAACCTGTTCCACTCGAGTGATGGCGGTGCCAGCTGGCAGCCACTCGCTACTGACACCGATGCCGGACTGACCAGCGCCATCCAGCTTGCCGATGACACCGTGCTCGTGGCCGGACTAAGCGGCACCCTGTTGACGGTTGATCTTGCTGAGAAGCAGGTGGTTCCCAGCAATGATCCCGAGCGCAAAGGTTTCAGTAAACTGCTGCAAACAACCGAAGGCAGGATATTGGCCATCGGCGACTTCGGTATCACCCTGTTATCCGACAACCTGTTTCGGTAACCAGACCAGTACGAGACGCGACCATGAAACGCCAACGGATCACCAGCCTGCTGGAAGGCTTTATCTTCAATAATCGTCCCCTGCTGCTGGGCCTATTCATCGTTATCACCCTGCTGATGGGGTATTCCCTCACCAACCTGCGGATTGACGCCGGCTTTGCCAAGCAACTGCCCCTGCAGCATGAATATATGCAGACCTATATTGACCACGGCCAGGAATTCGGGGGTGCCAATCGCATCATGATCGCCCTGATGGTCAAGGATGGGGATATTTTCAGTGCTGATTTTTTCCGCACCCTCGAGCAGGCCACCGATGATGTGTTTTTTATCCCTGGTGTCGATCGTTCTCAGGTCAGTTCCCTGTTTACCCCCAATGTTCGTTACACCGAAGTAGTTGAAGACGGCATTGCCGGCGGCAACGTCGTTCCTGCCGACTTTGTTGCTGATACCGCCGGTTTGGAGCGGGTGCGCGACAATATCCTCAAAGCCGGGATTGTCGGGCGACTGGTGGCCAACGATTTCAGCGGTGCGATGATCAGCGCTGAACTGCTTGAATTTGATCCCGGCACGGGGGAGCGTCTCGACTTTATCGGGGTCGCCCGGCAACTCGAAGAACAGATCCGGGATAAATACCAGAGCGACCAGATCGACGTACACATCATTGGCTTTGCCAAAGTCATCGGCGATATCGCGCAGGGCGCCAAGCGGGTTATCCTGTTCTTTGTGATTGCCTTTGCCATCACCACCCTACTGGTCTTTTTCTACACCCGCTCCTTTATCCTGACCCTGGTTCCCCTCACCTGCTCATTGACTGCAGTGATCTGGCAGCTCGGTATGCTGCCGGTTCTCGGCTACGGTATCGATCCGATGGGGCTGCTGGTCCCCTTTTTGATTTTTGCCATCGGGGTCAGTCATGCCGTCCAGATGATGACCGCCAACATCGCTGAGGTGCGTGCCGGCGCTGATCGCATGACCGCAGCCAGGGCCAGTTTTCGCCAATTGCTGATCCCCGGCTTTGTCGCCCTGGCCAGTGATACGATCGGTTTTATCTCCATCCGCCTGATCGAGATTCAGGTAATTCAGGAAATGGCCATAACCGCCAGCGTCGGCGTGGCTGCCATCATCCTCACCAACCTGGTACTGCTACCGATTCTGCTCTCCTATGTACGCACCGGCAACCGTTACCATCGCCGGGTCAATCAGCAGGTTGAAGCCCTTAAGCCGGTCTGGCGTTTCTTTGAGCGTGCCGCCGAACCGGGTCCGGCCAAGATGATTATCGGCATGGCCCTGGTGCTTTTTGCCCTTGGTGTATGGAAGGCCGGCGATGTCCAGATTGGTGATATGCACCGCGGCGTACCGGAACTGCGCTCCGACTCCCGCTACAATCTCGACAGCGAGGTGATTACCCGACACTTTGCCATCGGCATCGATCTCATTTCAATCATTGTAGAAACCGAAGCGGATGCCTGTATTAATTACGAGATCATGGAACAGATTGATCAGTTTGCCTGGCATATGAAGAACGTCGATGGGGTACAGTCGGTGATCAGTCTGCCGCAGGTGGCCAAAACCATCTATGCCGGCTGGAACGAAGGGAGCTTGAAGTGGCGGGTCTTGCCGCGCAACCAGTCAAGTATGGTTCAGGCTGTTGGTTATGTGCCCACCAGCACCCGCCTGCTGAATTCCGACTGCAGTGTCATGCCGGTGATGATTTTTACCGAAGATCATAAAGCGCAAACCATCGACCGGGTTGTAGCAACGGTTAAACAGTACCGGGACGACCACCCTGCCGAGAACATCCATTTTCGCCTGGCAACCGGCAATGTCGGGGTCATGGCCGCGACCAACGAGGAGGTTTCGGCATCGCAGTTTCCGATTCTGCTTTATGTCTTTGGTGCCGTGACCCTGTTGTGCTTTATTCAGTTCCGTTCCTTACGGGCAATTCTCTGTATTCTTCTGCCCCTGGGCCTGGTATCCCTGTTGGCCTATGCGCTGATGAGCGTCCTTGAAATCGGCCTGAAAGTCTCCACCCTGCCGGTCGTAGCTCTCGGAGTCGGGGTCGGAGTCGACTACGGCATTTATATCTTCAGCCGCCTGCGCACAAACATGAATGCCGGTATGCCGCTGCAACAAGCCTATCTTCACACCCTGGCCATCACCGGAAACGGGGTCTTCTTTACCGGCGTAACCCTGGCCATCGGGGTTGCCACCTGGATTTTTTCGCCATTGAAATT
This sequence comes from Pelovirga sp., assembly GCA_046482365.1. Classification (GTDB taxonomy): domain Bacteria; phylum Desulfobacterota; class Desulfuromonadia; order Desulfuromonadales; family Geopsychrobacteraceae; genus Pelovirga. Next base: position 6,261 of record JAWOFG010000168.1, read on the forward strand.
CCAGGCTGACATGGGGATCCTGCTGACCTTCATGTTCCTCGTCAATATGCTCGGTGCTATCCTGCTGCTGCCGGCATTAGCATGTATCCTCTATCCTAATCACAAAAATGCCGAACCGGAGAGCGACAACTCCTCCTGATATAACCGTTTCCAGATGTGGTCCCGACAATCACCCGCAAAGGCAACTAGGATGACCACGACGACCAAAGCACTCCCCTGGCGCTCGATTCCGCACATGCTCAGAAGCGTTGCCCAGGAGGTTCCCGATCATCCCTGTATCAGCTTTAAACGCGGGGGTGGTTATCTGTGTTTTTCTTATAAAGAATTCTACACCCGGGTGTTGATGACCGCCCGTGGCCTGCGCAAGGCCCGGGTCAACCCGCAGGACAAGGTCGCCATCCTTTCGGAAAACCGTGCCGGCTGGGCTATCGCCGATATGGGAATTCTGGCAGCGCGCGCGGTAAGCGTGCCCATTTACGCTACCAGCACCGGCCATCAGGCCGCCTTCATTATTCACCACAGTGGCGCGCGTATCGTCTTTATCTCCAGCCGGCAGCAATATGAAAAACTGCTGGTGGTACGTGAGCAGATTCCCCATGTCGACATGGTCATCTCCTTTGACCGCTTCCTCGGGGAAAAATCACTGCCGGTCTACACCCTCTATCAGCTGTCCGAAACCTCCCATCCCATCACGGCGGCGGAACAACGCGATATTGAAACCCATATCAGCGCCATCAGTCCTGATGATCTGATGACCATCATCTACACTTCCGGCACCACCGGGGAACCCAAAGGAGTGATGCTGACCCACTTCAATGTCGCGATCAATGCCTGGAACTGCCTTGAGCATACCGGACGCAAGTGGATGGACGGAACCTTTTTGAGTTTTCTGCCGTTAAGCCATGTACTGGAACGCACGGCCGGTTACTATGCGGTGCTGATGTGCGGTTCCCATATCGCTTTCGCCGAGAGCATCAACACGGTGGTGGAAAACATCAACGAGGTCAAACCCTCCGCCATGATCAGCGTTCCGAGACTGTTTGAGAAGATCCACTCGCGGGTTTATGAAAGTGTCCATCAAATGAGTCCGGTCAGGCGTCAACTCTTTCATTTTGCCGTCCGGATTGGTCGCTCTTACGTCTATCGGCGTTACATTACCCATCAGCCGACCGGTCTGCTCGGCCTGCAACACACCTTTTTCGATTGGCTGATTTTTCGCAAAATCCGCAAGAAGTTTGGTGGTAAGCTTAGGTTTTTTATCAGTGGCGGTGCCCCTCTCGATAGCAAAATTAATGAATTCATGTGGATTCTCGGCATTCCGGTCTTTGAGGGCTATGGTTTGACCGAGGCCAGCCCGGTGGTTGCGGTGAACAGCTTACAGGAAAACCGCTTCGGTAGCGTCGGTCGACCGATCACCCAGACCGAGCTGAAATTGAACGCTAAGGGGGAGCTGCTGGTCAAAGGGCCTCAGGTGATGCAGGGGTACTACCGTAACAACGAACTGACCCGCCAGGTGCTGGCTGACGGCTGGCTGAAAACCGGCGATATTGCCCGGATTGACGAGGAAGGTTATCTGTACATCATCGATCGCAAAAAAGAGATTATCGTCACTGCAGGCGGTAAAAATATTTCTCCACAGCCCCTGGAAAACAGCCTGAAACTTGATAAATATATCTCACAGGCCTACCTTCATGGCGATCGCAGACCCTATCTGGTCGTCCTGCTGACGCCGAATCTGGAACGCCTGCTGGAATACAGCCATCAGCACAACATCAGCTACTTAGGGCTGGAAGATCTGGTCGCTAACCCACAGGTTATTGACCTCTATGCTGAACGCCTGGAGCAGTTCAACCGCGCGCTGGCGCCACATGAAACCATCAAAAAATTTGTCTTGCTGGCGCGCGAGTTTTCCATTGAGGGGGGCGAACTGACCCCGACCCTGAAGCTTAAGCGCAAGGAAATTTATGCCCTCTACCAGAGCCGGATTGACGCTCTTTACCAGCAGATGGATGGGGCTTCGTTTAACCATGGAGGTTTACCATGAGGCAGATCAACCGTGTTGCCGTCCTCGGTTCCAGTGTAATGGAAGCCACCATTGCCGCCCATCTGGCCAATCCCGGCCCTAAATCAGCGGCATTTCGGACAGCCGATCTGGTCGGCATCGACATCCTGGCGAAGGCTGCGGCTGAAGCGGAAAAGTATTTCTTTTAGCCGGCACCCAGCTGGATCCATAAGGATAAAGCAATTAAAGACTGACCGCTCTGGAGCCTTTAACAAAATGAAACAGCCACAAGATCTCAAGATGCCACCATGGCTTAAAAACCCTGAAGACAAACCGCGCCGGGTGGGCATTGAACTGGAGATGAGCGGCCTTGATCTCAATCAGCTGGCTGCCATTGTCGCCGACTTTCTTCAGCTCGAAATTACCTCCGACGGCCGCTATGCCCGCATCCTGCGTGGTGACGCTGCCGGCGAATGGATAGTTGAGCTTGATTTTAACCTGCTGAAAAAAATGGGGCGCGAAACCCGTGATTCCAGCACCCTGGAAGGGGGCCTCGAAAATTCAGTTGAAGAAGCCATTGCCTGGGCCGCCGAAAGCATTGTGCCGATGGAAATTGTTTCCCCACCACTGCCCTTTGACCGCCTGCCCCAGGTAGAAGAGCTCATTGCTGAACTTCGCGCGACAGGAGCCAGGGGCACCTCCGATCATATTATTAACGCCTTCGGTATGCAGCTTAATCCGGAGATTCCAGCCAACGATCCGGCCATCATTACCGCTATCCTGAAAACCTTTTTATGTTGCTACGACTGGATAGTCGAGCGGGTCAAGGTTGACTTCACCCGCCGTATTACCAGTTATGTGGACCCTTTTCCCCATGAATACATTCTCAAGGTTGTTGATCCTGCTTACCAGCCTGATATGGTCACCCTGATCGACGACTACCTGCAGCACAATCCAACCCGCAATCGTGCTCTGGATATGCTCCCCCTGTTTCTCCATCTTGATGAAAAACGAGTGCGCAACGTCACCGCTGATGAGCTGATCAAACCACGCCCGACCTTTCACTACCGCCTGCCCAATTGTGATATCCATAAAGCCGACTGGGGCCTTCATCTTGCCTGGAACGACTGGGTCAGAATGGAAAAATTGGCAGCGGATGCGCAGCGACTCAATGCCTGCTGTGAAAGGTTTCAACAGTTGCAACGCAACCCATTACGGCGCTGGTTCGGTGATTGGCGTGAAGAACTTGATAATAAATGGCTGGCACCCTAAGCAGACCGGCTCGCCGCCCATCGACCCGGCGCAGATTGCTGAAGAGCATTGGCATTATCCTGCTGCTCCTGCTACTGGCCATCGGCGCCTGGGGGTGGTGGACCTTCGTCAGCCCGTTTAATTATTCACCACCCAGTTCCACTGTTGTTGAAAGAGACGCCGGCGAGCAGCGAGTTTTTGCCTACGGTACTCTGCGTAATCCGCTGGTGCGGCTGCTCATTACCCGCGAACTGACGGACTCGACCCCGGCACAGCTGCCCGGCTACCGCAAACAGGGACTTGATATTACTGAAGCTGACTCTGCGAAAACGAAAGGGGTGGTCTTTAGCGTAACCCCGCAAGGGTTGCGACGTCTCGATCGCTATGAACGGCTGGGAGAACGCTACCAGCGCCTCCAACTAACCCTGGCGGACGGGAAACCCGCATGGGTCTATCAACGGCTATAAAAGAGGGAAGAGAGGAGATAGCAGGTTCATCTCTTCAGGTTCCATTGTTTGAACAGTGAATCTGCAGCGCACAGCAGTTACTACTCAGTTGGAATTAGATATTTATTCAATATTTCCAGTGGGATGTGGCAGTAATCGGCAGGGCATCGTTGCAGCCGATCCTGATGTTCATCTGCACTTTTTACATATTGAGTCAGGGGAAGGACCTCAACGACAATTTTTTCAGCATCTGCTCGAGAATGAATAAACCGCTCAGCCTGTTCTAAATGTTCCGGCGTCTTACTGTAGATTCCAGTTCGGTACTTCAACCCCACATCTTCTCCCTGCCGGTTGACACTATAAGGATCAATAATTTCAAAAAAACAGCTTAACAGTTGCTCTACCGTCGTGAGTTCAGCGTCAAAGATGGTTTTCACGCACTCGGTGTAACCATCATAATCACCATCAAGGGAATTCGTCCTTCCATTGGCCCGCCCGGCCTCGGTCTGGATCACCCCCGGCAGGGTCTTCACAAATGCCTGTACGCCCCACAAGCATCCACCGGCAAAATAGATGATTTCACGTCTCATAGCGATGATCTCTGCTTCAGCAACGCTTGAAATGCCGGGCTGGAGTAACTGGTCGTCTCCGTATTGTTATGGATGATAAAATACGCAGCAATATGATGTTCTTCGCAGAACTGTCTCCCGCGCTGCTCCCCCATCACCATCAACGCTGTGGCCAGGGCATCCGCCCGGGCAGCAAGGGGGTCAAGAACCGTTGCTGAGGCCAGTTGATGTTGAATCGGCTTGCCGCTGACCGGATCGATAGTATGGACATAACGCTGGCCGTTTTCCTCGTAATAATTTCGATAATTCCCTGAGGTTGCCAGGGCAATATCGGTCAGGGGAAAAATTGTTTCCACCTTGCGACTGTGGTCCAACGGCTGTTCAATCGCAATGCGCCAGGGATGACCATCGCTGCGTACCCCCTTCATTTTCAGCTCACCCCCAATTTCTATCAGATAATGTTCGATCTGCTGCTGATCAAGGTAATGGGCCAGAACATCAGCGGCATAACCTTTGGCAATAGCTGCGACATCAATCCGTAGCTGCGGATTTTTTTTGCGGATCGCCGGCGGCGCATGGCGCAGCTGCAGATTTTCATATCCGACAGTGGTCACAAGCGCTGCTATCTGTTCCGGGGTAGGAGGTAAAGAATCGGGCGGTTGCGCACCAAAACCCCAGAGATCGACCAGGGGTCCGACACTGATATCAAAGGCCCCGGCAGTCAACTTGCTGATCTGCTGTGCCAGCTCAAGCACCTGGAAGGTCTCGGCGCTGACTTCGAACCAGTCGGTTGAGGTCTGCACGTTAAAGCGGGAAACCTCCGAGTCCGGATCGTAAGTCGACATCAGCGCGTTGATGCCGTCAAGGCGCTCCTGCAATCCAACCTTGATCCAGGCTGCATCTGCAGTGTTGGTGGAACGCAATGCAACGGACCAGGTCGTGCCCATGGTCTGCCCTGACAGTTGCAAATACGGATCCGTTGCCGGCTGCTGCTGACATCCTGTTAGCGGTAGCAGAACAACACAAGCAATCAGCATCAAACGCAAAACCACCCTCATCAGCTCCTGACCCTGCTATGCCAATCACCGAATGCCGCCGGCAACTCGCGTATCTGCTCCTGTGCCTTGCTATCAACCAGATTCCCCTGCACGTCAAAGCTGCCACCAATCTCTATCTTTTCCATGGTCGAAATTCCTCATCTTTTGGTGTTTGTAGGCTGCTACATTCTGACGCACCAAGGGATGCTGAGTAACTGGTTAAAAAAAACTTCAACTGTTTATTATTGACTAGCAACAATGAGCAAATCTTTATTTTTTATGTTGACTTTCTTCAGTTTCTGTAAGAATCTGAGCACCCAAAGCAAAAAACATAACCTTGTTCTATTTCCTTGGTTAGAATCCTGGCAAACCATTAATTATTAAAAATCGGTCTGCAAACGTAGCATAGAATGATCCTGAGAAGAACCAATAAGCCAATGGCTTTCAATCTTCGAAACAAACATTATGAGGTTTCTCCATGAATCTTTTTCGTGAATTATACGTCTGGCTGGAAAAACGTTTCTTTTACAATCTGACCCTTAAGCTTGCCGGTAATATTGGGCTGTTGCTGGCATTGCAACTGATCCTGCTGGGAACTCTTTATCTTAATATTAGCGACCTGCGTGACCTCTTGGCCGGCAACATCGTCCCCCAAACGGAACAGATTGCCCAGATTGCCGAACGTACCCTGTGGCAGGCGGCAATCATTATCGGCGTATCAGGGATCGCCATGGTCGGCTCACTATTGTTTTTGACCTATCTCGTTGTCCGTCCGGTACGCAACCTCAATCGACAACTTTCAGCCATGAATACCGGCGACATGAATCTGACCGGGAAACTGTCGGCCGAAACCCACGATGAGTTTCGTATTTTAGCGGAAAACTATAATAATTTCACATCACGGCTCAAAGACACGGTTCTGACGTTGCGGCGGATGGGCATCAATACGGCGGTGGGCGCTGCTACTGTGGTAACCCAGGCCAGGGAAGCATCGACCAAAGCCTGTGAGCAGGGCGAGCTGTCGCGACTGGTGTTTGGTAACAGTCAGGTTGCTACTCAAACTCTGAACACTATTTCCGACAATACCCAACAGATTGCCTCTTCAACCTCAGACAATCTGGATTCTGGCCGTCAAGCCATGAATGAGCTGCAGTCGGTCAACCAGAACATGGAAACCATGTTGACACAGATTCACCAACATGACCTGTCAATTAAAGAGATGGGAGACAAATCCCGTGACATTCGCAAGATCATTTCCACCATTCAGGGGATATCATTCCAGACCGGGCTGCTCTCCCTTAATGCAGCGGTCGAAGCGGCCCGCGCCGGCCAGGCGGGCAAAGGATTTTCCGTTGTTGCCAGTGAGGTAAAAAAACTGGCCGAGCAGGCCAATCAGGCCAGCGAGCAGATTGCCGGTCAAATCACTGATATGTTAACCAGTATCGACCGCGCCTTAAGTGAGTCCAAGGCGATCAACGAGGCTGCCGGGCATACCATGCATGCATCACGTACGGCCTATGACAGCTATGAGGGGATGATCAGGGACTTTGAAGCAAACCACAACCTGCTGACCCACATCACCGCCTCGGTTGAAGAAATCTCGGCGGCCAACATGCAGACCCATGAGCAGGTCGAGAACATTAATGAATTAAGCATGATCGTTGCTGAAAAAACCGATTCCTCAGAAGAAGTCGCCACTGATCTGCAAAAAACCAGCGAAGATTTACAGGAACTGGTATCCCGCTTTATTACCGGCGAAGGACCTTTTGAACAGGTTTTAGGCGCTGGACGGCAATTCCGTAATCAAGCCACAGAACAAATCACGACCCTGGTGAAATCCGGTGCCAATCTGTTTGATACCTCCTACCAGCAGGTTCCCGGCACCCAGCCGACCAAATATCGCACCAGCTACGATCAGATCTTTGCCCAGCGACTGCAGTCTCTTTGTGATCAGGTATTGAAACAGGTTGCCTCCGGCATCTATGCCATCTGTGTTGACAGCAATGGTTATGCCCCGACCCACAACAGCCAGTACACCAGGCCCCTGACCGGTGACCCCGACATCGACACCTTAAATAGCCGCGACAAGCGCCTCTTCAATGACAAAACCGGTTTACGTAGCGCCCGAAACAGCGAAAACTTTCTGCTCCAGACCTATATGCGCGACACGGGGGAGATTCTGAGCGACCTGTCACTCCCTGTACACATCAACGGCAAACATTGGGGAGCGGTGAGAATCGGCTTTGATCCAAAGATTTTGTTAAAATAAACCGATCCGCTTGTCAGCGACTCGGGGCTCTTGTAAAACCATTCACACCCCCCAATAAATGGAGACCAGCCATGCTTTTTGTCATCCGCTGTATCGACAAGAAAAACCATCTTGCTGTGCGCCAGGAAAACCGCCCGGCCCATGTTGACTACCTGAAAAGTTTCGGCGACCAGCTCTTTGCCGCCGGCCCGCTCCTTGACCAGGATGAGCAGATGTGTGGCTCGGTGGTTATTCTCGATCTACCCGACCTTGCGGCAGCGCAAAACTTTGCCGCCGGGGATCCCTACGCCGGAGCCGGGCTGTTTGAGCAGGTGACGATTGATCGCTGGAACAAGGTACTGCCTTAACGCAGGACTGATTCGCGCGCTCTATATGGCAATGGTTGCCGGTGATTCACCCTCCGGCAGCACCCACGAGGTTTCCGTAAAATCAGTGGCGGTAATCTGGTCAATACGGCGCTTCATGTATTTGCCATGGGCTTCAACGGCAACGGAACCATCAGGTAGATAGAGTTCGCCACTTCCTTCAAACATGCGCCCCTTGGCGGCGTCAATACGCCCTACTACCTTAAGTTCAACATCTAAAGGGACCGGTTTACGGTAACGCACCTGCAGATCAAGGGTCATGCCGAAGGTCTGATGATCGTGATCGATCATAATCGCCCGCCCGATCACTTCATCGAGCACGGTGGCAGAAATGCCGCCATGGGCGATGCCGGGGTAGCTCTGGTGCTGATTGTGCAACGTAAAAAGAGCGATCAACTCCCTGGTTGTGGTTTCAAAGAACCGGGCCTTGATGCCCAGGGCGTTTTCCGTCCCACAGACCAGACATTCACGGGAAATCGGCTGCATCCCGGAAATCTCATAGGTTTTTGTCTGAGCTTCTGTCACAGGATTCTCCTCACGTGGGGAACTTCTGCCAGACTTAACTATATCGGGCAAAGGTTTGACGGATTTCAGCCGGCAGTGCTGCTGGCTTTTTGGTCTGCGGATCATAGCCAACCATAACCGTTCTGGCGTTAGCAAATTCACGTCCATCGCCATCATGCAGCAGGTAGGTGAAAGTAAAGCTTGAATGTCTGAGCTGTTCCACCTTGAGGGTGATCAGCAAATTATCATTCAAGGTGATAGGTAGACGGTAATCACACTCCGCTCGTACTACCAGAAACAGCAGGGAGCTATCGAGAAAAGCACCGAAATATTCCTGAAACATTTTAACCCGAGCATGTTCAAGATAGGTAAAAAATATGGCATTGTTGACATGACCATAGGCATCAAGATCAGCAAAACGGATGTCGATAGAAGTTGTGTAGGTAAAGTCTTCGTAACTCATCATACAACCTGGGCCCTGCCGTCAAGAATATCGAGGATACGCATTCGATAATCAAATATTTCGGACTTAAGCGATGTCAGGCTTGCAATTTTTCTATCTATTTTTTTAATGTGAAAGTCGAGGATATCGAGCAGCTGGGGGGTAATGGTATGAAAGTCGCGCTGGTTGATATCAAAGTTTCGAGCCAATTCCTGCATCTCTTTCAGGGTCAATCCGAGCTCCTTCATTTTCAGGATAAATTTTAAGCGCAACACCTCATCACGCTGGTAGCTGCGCATCCCCCCATCGGGACGCTTGGTCGACCCCATTAAACCGATTTCTTCATAGTAGCGGAGGGTTCGGGTGGTGATCCCAAGCTGCTTGGCCAACTCCCCAATCGGTATCGGTTTAGCTATTTTTTCG
>JAWOFG010000077.1:0-23741 GCA_046482365.1 Pelovirga sp.
GTTTGGAAGCAATGGATACGGTATGGGACATGGTTTTGGCGGATTTGCTATGATGCTGTTTTGGGTCGTTATTATTGTCGTTGGAATCTGGGTGGTAAAAAGCCTGTCATCCAAGAAATCTGAAAATAATTCTCCGGAGGATATTTTGAAAAAACGCTATGCAAAAGGAGAGATTACCAGGGATGAATACGATCGGATGAAGCGGGACCTGCGAGAATAAAGAGAGAGAAGCCAGAACTTCTTCCAAGCTGGACAGTGCCCCAGCTTCCAAACAGGAGAAAGAAATATGCAAAGAAAAAACCTCATGATATTCCTGATGCTTATCTTGCTTTTTGTAGCTACCGCGTGCTCGGAGAATAACGTGACCGCTGAATCGCTCGTGGGAATGCAAGCGCCCGCTTTTCAACTGGATGATGCCCGCGGAGGGCAGGTCGCGTTAAGCGACTACATTCAGGAAGAAATGCCGGTTCTGCTCTATTTCCACATGGCGGTTGGCTGACCGCCTTGCATGAAGCAAATCGTGGATTTGCAAAACAGCTCCGAATTCCAGGCCTTGAACGTGCAGGTTATCAGTATTGCCCGCGACTCCGTCGCCGAAATGGCCCCCGAAGTCAGCCGCTTGGACATTACCTCTGTCCCGGTTCTCTCCGACCCAGACCTGAATGTGTCAGCAGAATATGATGTGCTGAAATGGGCCATCGGCAACGGCGAACCAAGTCATACCTTTGTTTTGGTCAATGGTAACGGGAAAATTGTCTGGATCAAAGATTATGGTGCGCCTGACAACCCGGACCGCACCATGTATGTTGAAGTCCCGGAGCTTGTACGCTATGTCCGCCAACATATAAATTGAAAGGCCCAGTACTTGGAAGTTTTACGAATGGTAAGGAGAGTCCGACATGAATAAAGCGAATACCCTGATGATTTTTGTCACGATCTCTACCGTTGCTGGGTTTTTGCTGGCAGGGCAAACACTTTGGGGCCATGGCGACGAAAAACATCCTGATAACAACCAGCAAACATCCCATATGCAGGCCATGTATGCCTTGAAAGATAAGATTCCTCAAGAGTACCGAATCATGGAGCGTACACCGATAGTTCCCAACCAAGAGTCAATTACTTCAGGAAAGGCTCTCTACCAGCAGCAGTGTGCGCAGTGCCATGGCGACGATGGCCGTGGCAACGGGCCTGCTGCGAACGGTTTAGAACCGCCTCCCGCAAACTTTCTCGACCTTGAGCACAGTTCAATCTATGGTCCAGGGGAGAAATACTGGATTATTGGTAACGGCAGCGGTGAAACCGGGATGCCTGCATTTCAAGATATTGATCCGGTCGATCGTTGGCATCTTGTGAATTACATTTTCAACCTTCAGACCTCAGCAGATAAAAAGGACGGAGATAATCATAATCATTAAGCTGCCCTGTCCGGGGGGTTTTCATGGATTCAGGATGTAAAAACACCTTTTCTTATAATTCATCATCCGCAGAACACGAAACGCCCACGGATACCAAATCGTGGGCGTTTCTTATGATGCAAGGCGTTTAAGAACTACCCTCTTCCGGCAAATTCGCATTCTCCATTCTGCCACCACCTTTTTTCCAATCAACTGTCAAACTCAGGCATCTTTGCACCAGAACCACCGGCCGCAGTCGACAGGTCTCTGAATTTCTGCAGACCATCCGAATCCAGATTGACCGGGTTGTTGAACGACCGTTTGTACAGCTCTTCGGACAGGTTCGAATATCCGCCCGGCTTGAGGTATCTGCAGCGCTACTCTGACCCGGATCCCCAGCACGACCTGGGCTTGTGGGTATTGCTGCATCCGGACTTGAAACGCACGGCCAGAGTGCTGGCCTTTCGTGATTACCTGATCAAGAACATTGAGGAACAACGTGAGTTGTTTGAAGGACGACTGCCACGAGTCTGACCATTGGGTGGGGCTCAGTTTTGATAAACGGCAAAAAAATGCGGGACAGGAGGATCCTGGGTGTCGTCATAAGCTGCAAAACTCTTTTCCCTTAGACCACAGCGGATAAAGCCATCTATCTCCTCTTTGTCGAGAGGCAGGGGAATGTCATCCTGCTGCTCTTTCTTGAGACGGCTTCGGCATGAGACAAGGAGATAGCCCTGCGGTGCCAGCAGTGATACCATTGCATCTCGGGCCTGGACTCTGTATTTCCCAGGCAAAACCTGAATGGTGTTGCATTCATAGACCAGGTCAAAACGTTCAGCCCACTCTGCCGGGTAGGCAAACAGGTCTGCTACAAGGTAGTGAACCCTGGTCTTTGGATATCGGTTTTTACATAGTCGGATCGCTTCCGGAGAAATATCAAAAGCGGTTACCTCATAGCCGGCCTCGCTTAATGCTTCAGCATCATCACCAACCCCACATCCAACCACAATCGCTGAGCGTTTGGCATGACTCAACGTAGAGTTTTTCAGCCATTGCAAAAGGTAAGGACAGGGTTCAAGGTCTGCCCAGAATACAGCGCGATGGTCTCCTTGTGCATCTACGTAGATACTGTCAAACCAGCCGGTGGGATCATTTCTGTCCTGGAAGGATTTGACCATTTTTTTGTATGCGGCAGGATCAAACTCTTTCATGCTGTTCCTTATGCGTTTGAAGCGATTTGGCAGGGCTGAGTATCCTAACCAGGAATGACATAGTCAAAGCTTAAAATAATTCCTACAGTTCAGATACAACCACAATCACGGGGTCTATACTCGTAGGAGCAAAATTAAAAAATCAGAAAAAGACAAAGCCAGTTGCGGGGAGGTGCCGCAACTGGCTTTTTTAAACACACAAGGAGGAGGAAAATGAAGAGGAACTCGGCTCGCCTGCCACAACAAGCTTTGTTCTGTTGATTCCTACTATATTGATAGCGGTTATCAATTGCAAGCGAAAAATGACCAAAAAAGTAATTATTTACTTTGGGTCTTTTTTGAGTTCTCCGCACGGTTCAATGTCTGGCCAATAAGTATCAAGCCAATCATAGATATCGCCCCTGAAGATCCAAGCGAGCTTTCAGGCAGTGCAGGGTTTGTTAAAAAGGATCGTTGACCACCGGATAGGGCAATAATTTAAATCCAGGACACAATTTAAGACTGTCCAATGTTCCAAGATGTGGGGTGTCGGCAGTGGCATGAAGCAGAAATCCCACCAGATAAAAAACGTGTTAATCTGACATTCTCCACTATAAATAGTTGCCGTAAGGAGCATCGAGATGAGCAAGAAACTGAATCCCGGAAAAGATACAGTACAACGTGAACTGCGTGACCAGCAAAAATTCAGCATATCCGGAGCCATTGGCCGGGCCGGCAGTGGCCTGATGAAGGGAGAATCTCCCATCACCCAACAAGAGCAGTCCATTGCCATGCTAGCACAATGGATAGATCAACACACTCCGGACCCTTCGGGGGCATTGAAGTCAGTATTGCGCGACCGGGTACGAGACAACGAATTGCTGGTGGCTCGCAACCTGAAAGAACCATACCGTGTGCTACAGAAGATAATTGATAGCATCCTGTCGAGTAACTATTCGTTACAGGAATTTGTGCGCCAGGTAGATGTCCGCTGGGGACAAATGTATAACGAACGCCCCCTGTTTCAGTCTGAAGGGGTGAAACCCCATCCCGACGATGAGTATACTTATGAATCCGTGCGTCAAGATCTGATGCTGTTGCTCGAAAAACTCCAGCAGTCTAACTCACTCAATCCTGCTAAATAGTTGCATTAAAACTGCACCACCTACAGGTGAGGTGGTCAAGTAAAAAAGGACAGTTGATTAAGCCACTTTTTCCATTGTCATCATCTTATCAAAATCTCTCGGTGAGAGGCGACATCTATCCTGACACGGGGGGGGCTTGAGCGCTAATCATACAGTTTTTAATGCCACACCTCCCTTACGCAAGTTTGTGGGCTGAAGTGCCAGGCGACCTGCGCCTGAAATAGTTCTGCAGTGGCAAGGGCATCGATCAGGGCATGGTGGGGGGTATAGTGCGGCAGATGATAACGGCTGCGACAGGCAGCCAGCCGAATTGATGCGGGGGTGCGCCCGAAGAACTGGGCGATACGCTGAAAAAAACGTCGCCGGACATAGCGATTGTCGAGCTCCATGGTATCGATGGCCGGAAAGACAATCCCCTCACCAATCCGCTCTTTTAGAGCAACATCAAGAAAACGGCGTTCAATCTGACGACAATGAACCACAACCACCCTACCCGCCAAAGCCTGCAGCAATTCGGGTAATATCTGTTTCAGATCGTGGCCAACCAGTGCTTCCGCGTGGGTGATTCCGTGAATAACGACCGAGCCGGTGGTCAGAGGTTTTTCCGGATGCAGGACCCAGTAGCGAGCCTTATTGCAGTAAATACGCTGTAAGTCGAAAGGAACCAGTCCGACACTGACGATAGCGTCGCGTCCTGGATTAAGCCCGGTGGTCTCAATATCAAGTGCCACCAGCGACAGATCAGCCAGGGGGGTCTCAGGTACTACCGTTCCGGCCTGGTAATATTTTTTAAGACTGGCGTTTTTGGCTGATATTGCCAACTGGTCAAACAGTTGGTGCCATTGAGGCGGGCTATGGCCGGCAGTTTTTTTTTCCGATTTAAGATAGAGCATTGTCTATTCTTGCACGGTGCTGCGTCTGGCTGGGTAGCGAAATTTAAGGAACTTCTGGGCATTGGACAGGGCTTGAAAGGCATCCTTCAGATTGCGTCGGTCAAACTGGCTTAGGGTTTCCGGATTAATATTGTTGTCAACCTCTTCACCACGGCTCAGGCTTTGTGCCTGATGTCTTATCCGTACCATCGACATAAACTCCAGAGCGTCACGCATCGCCTCGGTACGACCTAAGGGAAGCAAATTCGCATCGCGAATATCGTCGAGACGATCAAAAGAATTTTGCGCAGTCGATCCTGCCGCCAGAGCGTGAACCCGGATCAGGGCCGCCAGCGGCGCTGTACCTCGGCGTTTGAGGTCAAGAGAATCCTTGTGCTTACCGTTGCGCTCAACCAGAAAATCCTTGAAGAAGCCTAGTGGTGGTGTGCGGCTCAGCGCGTTACGAGCGAGGGCAAAAAGAAAATACGGACTTTTTTTGGCCTGCCCGGCGATCTGTTGTTTGAGTTGCTCGACCCAGTCAACCTCGCCCCAAATGCCCTCCAGATCAAAAAATATTGAGCTGTTCAGCAGATCTTCAGGCGTTGGTTTAGTAATCCACTGGGTGAAATAGCGACTCCAGACCTTTCTCGGTTGTCGCCAACGTTCTGTGGTCGCCATGATCCCCCCTTTACAGTAGGGATAACCGCTTACTGCCAGACCATCACAGACAAAAGTAGCCAGTTGCTTAAAATACTCACCATGGACGGCCGGGTCGTAGGAATCATCAAGAATCAGAGCGTTGTCCTGATCTCCGCCCGGTAGCAGTTCGTCACGTGCCATCGAGCCAAGGGCGACAAAGCAACAGGGAATCGGCGGTGGGCCGAGTTTTTCTGTCGCCAGTTCCAACAGTCGTTGTTTGACACTGCGGCCGAACACTGACATGGCGCTGCCGACCATCCGGGAGTTGGCTCCCTCGTTGACCATCCGCACAAAACTGGCTTCAATCTCAGGTTTTAACCCGGATAGCTCCTCAACATCCTGAGCACGCAGGATTCGCGCCACTACCAGTAAACTGTTCTGTGATTCATAACGGATCAAATCAGACAGGGATATCACGCCGACAGGATGGTGATCGCGCATGACCGGCAGATGGTGAATACGATAGCGCAACATAGCCAGCATCGCTTCAAAGACGTATTGTTGCGCCTCGATACTGATCAGGTTTTCCGACATGATGCTGGTAACCGCTGTCTCCAAAGGTAAACCGGCGGCAATAAAACGCGTACGTAAGTCCCGATCGGTGATAATTCCCACCATCTGCGCAGGATCATCAGCAGCACTGATCAGCAGGGACGAGACCCCTTCTTCAGTCATCCGTTGTCCGGCCTCAAAAACACTGGCGGATGTCGCAATGCTGACCGGCTCACGGATAATCAGCTGCTGGATCCGCGTCTGCATCAACTCGTTGGACTGGTGGGCACGCGAAACCGCCTGGCGCAAACGCGCTCGATCCCCCAACTCGACGTAGTCAGCAAAGACATCGTGATCATCGCAGAGCTGGTTAAATTGCGCTTCAGGGATAATATATAAGAGGGAATCTTCGAGAGCACGGGCAGGAAAACGCACGCGGTTATGCATCAGCAGGCTCATCTGGCCAAACAGCGATCCCTCTTCAAGACGACTATAGAGGCTGCCGTTACGTCGGAATATTTCGACCGATCCGCTGCGGATAAAATAAATTTCGTGGATCTCGTCGCCAAAGGTGAGAATCGTACTGCCGGCTTTGTAATAAGCAACTTCAACCTGAGCGGCAAGCTGTTGCACGACCTCAAGCGGGAGCTCCTCAAAGGGTTCAAAGCGCCGCAGGTGATCGGAAATTTCCAGCAGTTCAACTTCCATTTACGCCTGACTCGTCAAAGTGGTGGTAGTCAGGGAGCGGGGTCTTCCCACGCCCTGACCTGTCGGTAAATTTTTACTAGCCACGGGGTTCAGAAGCCAATCCTTTGATTAATGACCAGCAACTGATCAACAGGATAATAGTGAAGGGAAAACCGGTCGAAACCGCCATGGCCTGCAATGCGACCAGTCCACCACCAAGGATCAGGACGATCGCTACCAGCCCTTCAAAGGTACACCAGAACACTCGCTGGGGAACGGGCGCTTCGACCTTGCCACCGGCAGAAATAGTGTCGATAACAAGGGAGCCGGAATCGGACGAGGTCACAAAAAAGACAATGACCAGGATAATCGCGATAAAAGAGGTGATCTGCGCCAGGGGCAGTGCGTCAAGCATGATAAAGAGCTGTAGCGGCAGCGCGGCTTCTGCCACGGCGGTATAGCCATCCTTGACAAACTGTCTGATGGCGGTGCTGCCGAAAACGGTCATCCACAGAACACAAGCTGCTGAAGGAATTAACAGGACTGAAATCAGAAACTCCCGAACTGTCCGACCACGTGAGACGCGGGCGATAAACATCCCGACAAAGGGGGACCAGGAAATCCACCAGGCCCAGTAAAAGGATGTCCAGCCTTGGGCAAAGTTAGTGTCGGCGCGAGCGATGGGGTTGGCCAGGGCCGGCAGATACTGTAAATAAGCACCGAGATTGCTGAAAAAACCGGTGATAATCGCCAGGGTCGGGCCAACAATGATGACAAAGAGCAACAGCAGCGCCGCAAGGGTCATGTTGATCTGCGACAAGCGCTGTACTCCAGCCTCCAGCCCGGCGACCACGGAAATGAGAGCCACCGCCGTGATAGCGACAATCAGCAGGACCTGGGTGGTTGTCCCCGGGGGTATATCAAATAGATAGCTTAAACCTGCCGCTGCCTGGGATGCTCCGATGCCAAGGGACGTAGCAAGCCCGAACAGGGTCGCAAAAATTGCCAGAATATCAATGATATGGCCCGGCCAGCCCCAGATTCGCTCACCCAAAATGGGGTAAAAGATCGAGCGCACTGTCAGGGGGAGACCTTTGTTGAAGGAAAAGAGAGCCAGCCCCAACGCAATCACCGAATAGATCGCCCAGGGGTGGAGTGCCCAGTGATAAATGGTGGCCGCCATGCCCAGTCGTTCTGCGGCCAATGCATCACCGATTGCACCGCCCAGGGGTGCCCAGTCAGTACGTAGACCATTCTCTATAGTAGTAGGGCCGCCAAAGGCACTGCTAAAATGAGAAAGTGGCTCAGATACGCCGTAGAACATCAGACCGATGCCCATGCCGGCGGCAAAGAGCATGGAAAACCAGCCCAGATAGCTGAAGTCCGGCCTCGCTTCAGTACCACCAATGCGCACCCTTCCCAAAGGAGAGACAACCAGACCAAGACAAACCAGCACAAAAACATTACCGGCAGAGATAAAAAACCAGTCAAGATTGGAAGTTAGCCAATCCCGCAGGGCACCGAACAGCGGTTCAGCCTGAGCTTGGAAGATCAGGGTCAGGACAACAAACAGAATAATCGTCCCAGCTGCAGTACCGAACACCGGATTGTGAATATCAAAACCGTAACGCCCCAGTTTGAAACTGATATTATCCTGTCCGACCTTATAGTCAGTGTCGATAGGATTGACCTCACCTTCCGGCTCAATCTTGTCAAGGTGGGCGATGACTTCTTCGAGGTCATCCGGTTGATTTTTATCTTTTTTTTGGGTCATGGACATCTCCTGGGACCATTTTACGTATTAACGGTCGAAAAAAGGGGTCGCATGAAAATCGGGAGCAGAGGATCCCGGGCCAGATTGTAACCTAAGGGGAAAGACGATTAAGCTCGATGGCTTGTTGATTGCAGAACACGCTGGCCACTGATGCTCGGAGATTGCGGAGCACAGCTTTAACGTGACTGTCGTCCTGGCCTGCACCGTAAAAAGCTATTCAGGTGCAGACTGCCCGATCTGACATGCGACATCAATAAGAGGGTTTATCATTATCAATAATGACAAACACTAACACAGGTTTTTAGATTTGCAAAACGAGCCTCAGCCTATTCTTGCAAGCGGGTGCTGAACAAATAGGTCTACTTGACACCAAAAGAGCCTGTAATACTGGGCTGAGCGAATTCTTATTGTTTTTATCTGTCTTCAAAACTTATGGCTAACATACTGAAAACAGATAAATATAACCCGACATCCAGAGGCATTCCAGTCGATGTCCAATGCGCAGAAGATTTTTCTCAGTTATATCTGAAGTCAACACGCAGCAAGGTGGTCAAGGTGTAGGAAAATGTAATCGGGCCAAAGATCACCTGCGAACCTTCAGACTTAGGAGGAAAATATGAAAAGGACTCTGGTGTTATTATTGGCGACAAGTTTGTTTCTGGTAACCCCGACGCTGGCAGCGGCTGCACGAGGCGATGGTCATGGTGGCGGACAGAAAGTTGTTACCAGGGAGAAGGTGGTTGTTTACAAAACCACCCAGCAACGTGACCATCGTTACGATCGATCGAATCGACACCGTTATGATCGCTCAGATCGGCGGGATTATCGCCCAGACCGACGAGATTATCGCTCAGACCGACGGGATTATCGGCAAACCAGAAATTATCACCGTCCATCGCGCCGTGCGCCGGCCTATGGTTACTATAAAAATCATCGTTCACACCGCCACCAGCCAAAACGAGCGGTAAGGCATCATGCGCCGGTTCGTGGCAGTTCAGTCATAATCGGAGTGCCCAATATTGTCATTCGCCTGGGATTTTAATCAGAAGATGAGTTGATAACGTGATCAGCATGTCACAGAAAAAAAGGGTCGTCGGGTATTCGGCGCCCTTTTTTCTGTTGCCGGAGACCCAAAAAAATGATCAATGGTTTGTGCAGCGGTTTATACTGTACAAGGATGTGGGGGATGAAAAATTAGGAAAATTATCTGTGTCAGCGGAACCCTGGGCCGGGTAACCACCCCTCTGCACGGGGGCGCCCGCACCGCCATTAAAGAGCACGACCTCGAAGAGCCGTAGGAATCTCTGGCTGTTCTGGAAGTTCGTTATGAAGCACCGCTGGTTCTAGGGGTTTCCTATATCGTCCGTTTCGGCGTAATGTTATTCGTCGCAGGGAGAACCACCCTTGCCTTACCAAACACTCGCAGACACCGTCCTGCTACTTCATTTTGGCATCGTCATCTTCGTGGTAGTGGGGCTTCCGCTTATTTTTGTCGGCAACCGGATCGGTTGGTCCTGGGTCAACAACCTGTGGTGGCGGCTGGCTCATCTGGCGACGATTGTTGTTGTTGTCCTGCAGGCCTGGCTGGGCCGTTATTGTTCCCTGACGAAACTCGAGTCATCGCTGCGGGAGCAGGCGGGCCAGGGTGGCTACGAACGGAGCTTTGTCGAGCACTGGGTGCAGCGCATCCTCTATATTGATGCGCCGATGTGGGTTTTTGCGGTGGTTTACACCGGCTTTGCGCTGTTAGTGGGTTGGGCCTGGTGGCGTTTCCCGCCGAGGTTGGGCAAGGACAGGAGTGCCTGAAGCTGCGCTCGGCGGTGCGCGAACCGCCGGTTGTGATGTTGTTGAAACTGTTTTGACCAATCCAAATCAACACCAATGACAAAGTCGCGGGGTCGCGGCCCCGCATGCCGCCATACTCTTTTGTCGTGCCACAAAAGAGTATGCAGAAAAAGGCACCCATGCTCCTGGTCCGCTGACGCGGATCCCGGTCAGCAAGCCGACTACATGACGGGTCGGTAAAACTCGGCTAGCGCCTTAAACAGTTGCCGCCCTGTATCGCCACGCCGTCATCTTCCTGCCCGCTGCGTCACAATGGGGAGGAAGGTCAAATTTAACAAGGGGCGCAATTCATTGCGCCCCGGTTTTCCCCAGCAAATTTTCAGGGGGGCTGAAGATGAGGGAAACATCACACTGAATATCAAACGCCACCGCGTCGGCATTATGCCGGTCGGTGGCGTTTTTTGTTGGGGCATTGGTCATTTGTGAGGGGGTATGACAAATCTGGGGGAAGGGTCTGATCAAGCGGGTCAGTTGTCACACATTCCGTCATTCTTTTGCTACACATTTATTCGAAAGCGGCTATGATATCAGCACGATACAAGGATTGCTTGGTCATCATGATGTCAGCATATCGTTAGAAAATACAAAAGGCGTCTTATGCGGACAAGGGCACCTGAATTGTCATCTTATGCGGGTCCGCTATAAACAAGTTAGGTGCGAAAATCAATAGTGGTAGCGGACCTGAGCGATGAAAATGGAGTCATCCGTAGCTTTATAAACGATTCTGTGTTCATCGTTAATTCGCCTGGACCAATAGCCGCAAAGACCATGTTTCAATGGTTCGGGCTTCCCGATACCAGAAAAAGGTGAACGCTGTATATCCTGAATCAATGCGTTCACCCGCTTGAGGATCTTCTTATCGGTTTTTATCCAATACTGGTAATCATCCCAAGCATTTTCGGAAAATATGAGTTTCACAGAGTAAGTTCCCGCTCGGTGCCGTCGCCTGATTCCAACTGGGCAATCGACTCCAAAAGACGTCGAGCATTTTTCGGGCTTCTCAGTAAATACGCTGTCTCTTCAAGGGCTTGAAAATCTTCAAGAGACATCATGACGACCGAGCTTTCATTCCGTCGCGTAATAATGACGGGGTCATGGTCTTCGCATACTTTTGCCATTGTTTTTGCTAAGTTGCTTCTTGCGTTGGTATACGAAATAGCTTCCATGTGCTGACCTCCTTTTTGTACATGTACTGAATACTGTACCACAAAAGAAAACACATAACAAACTAATCAACCGTGGTATTCCGTGGACATAATACCGATTAAGAGAATATCGGTTTTATTTTATCAATACCAACACCAACGACAGAGTCGCGTGATCGCGGCCCCGACCGCCGCGTCACAATCAAAAATGAGGTTTAACAACAGCAATAATAAAAGATCACACTTGACCGGGCAGCGGTTAGGACCTAAAGTATAACCATAATATGGACCTATATTAAGACTAAACTATGGTGCCAATCATGAAAACTTTATTAGCAAATTGCTCCGCAAGCATCTCCGAACTCAAGAAGAATCCCAGTGCCCTCATCGATCAGGCAGAAGGGGAACCCATAGCTATTCTCAACCACAACCGGCCCACCGCATATCTTGTTCCGGCTGAAACATATGAACAACTGCTGGAGAAACTCGAAGACTATCAGTTAGGTGTGATTGTAAGAGAAAGGCAAAACGAAAAAATCTCTGCCATTGAAGCGAATATTGATGAGTTATAAATACAACCTCAAATTCCTGCCAACAGCTCTTAAGGAGTGGAACAAACTCGATGGCTCCATTCAGTCACAGCTCAAAAAGAAATTAAAAGAACGTCTCCAGGAACCCCATTTGCCGGCAAGTCAGCTTTCGGGTTTTGTCAATCATTACAAAATAAAATTA
Source organism: Pelovirga sp. (assembly GCA_046482365.1). Taxonomy (GTDB): domain Bacteria; phylum Desulfobacterota; class Desulfuromonadia; order Desulfuromonadales; family Geopsychrobacteraceae; genus Pelovirga. Next base: position 11,976 of record JAWOFG010000077.1, read on the forward strand.
AGGGCAAGTGGATACCGTCTCGTTTATGAAGTAAACGATCAAGAAATATGTGTTTTGGTGATTGCAGTTGGCAGAAGAGATAAAAAAGAAGTTTTTAAGCAAGCTCAGCAACGGATTATAAAACAACTAAAAGATTGAGCAAACCCTGCGCTGACAAACGATCTTAATAAGCGCAAATGGACAAATACTCGTCAACATTTGCCGGGGTGCAAGTCTTTTATCTCCCCTACCGCTTCTCTACCTTGTTCATCAGCGCCAGCAGCAATCCCAGGGTGATAAAGGCGCCGGGCGGCAGGATCATCAATATGACCGGTTGATAGCCGGCACCGAAAATCGAGAAACCAAGAAACTCACCGGCACCGAACAGTTCACGAATGCCGCCCAGGATAAAGAGGACCAGGGTAAAGCCGGCACCCATGCCAAGACCATCGGCAATGGAATGGCTGACCGGATGTTTTGAGGCAAAGGCTTCGGCACGTCCCAGAATCAGGCAGTTGCAGACAATCAGGGGGATAAAGATGCCTAACGCCTGAAACAGATCGTAGGCATAAGCCTCCATCATCAGTTGAACGACGGTGACAAAGGAGGCGATAATCAGGATAAAGCAGGGAATCCTGACCTTGGCAGGGATCAGATGGCGGAACAGGGCAACGACAGCGTTGGAACAAACCAGCACAAAGGCGGTGGCCAGTCCCATGCCGAGGCCGTTTTCAGCATTGGTGGTAACCGCCAGCACCGGACATAACCCCAGCAGCAGTTTAAAAACCGCATTTTCCTTCCAGATACCGCGCTTGAAATCAGTTGCCAGGCTCATTGGGTATTCTCCTGTGCGATGATTTTATCTTCATGCTCACGGTAAAGTTCCAGGCCGGTTCGCACTGCGCCGACCACCGCCCGGGCGGAGATGGTGGCGCCGGTCAGCTGATCGAAGTCTCCTCCGTCCTTTTTGACCCGCCAATCACTGCCGTCAAGGGTCTTATCGACAAACATCTTCCTGTACCAGGGTTCGCTGATTTTATCCCCCAGGCCCGGAGTTTCAGCGTGGGTGAGAATTTCAATCGCATGAACACTGTGATCGGGTCGGATACCGACCATCACCGCTACGTTGCCGCTGTAGCCATCAGGTGCCACAACCCTGAAGGCGGTTCCGACCAGCTGTTCCTCTTTACGTCCGCGGTAAAAAACCGTCTCAACTTCTCTTCCCTGCCGATCGCTGCCGGTGGTGATGGTCAGGGTGTCGCTATCGGGACTGTTGTCGAATTCAGGCAGTACTGCGCTCAAGGCCCGCAGCATCTGCAGACGGCGTTGCTCGGCAATCGGTTCGCGGGTTACGCTTTCAACCTCGGCCAGGATGCCGCCTGCGACGGCGGAAATCAGGGTCAGGGCAATCAGCAGGCGCGAAAATTCCTTCATTGCACCCCTCCGGGTTCATGGTTGCGGCCCCCATAGATTTCCGCCTTGGTATAGCGATCGATCAGTGGGGTGGTCGCGTTCATCAGCAGAATAGCGAAGGAAACCCCTTCCGGGTACCCACCGAACAGGCGGATCAGCACGGTCAACAGACCGCAACCACAGCCGAAAATCAGCATTCCTTTCGCGGTGATGGGGGAGGTGACCATATCGGTGGCCATAAAAAATACGCCCAGCATTAAACCCCCGGTTACGAGGTGGAACAGCGGGCTGGGGTAGCGGGTCGGGTCAATCAGCCAGAAGATGCCGGCCATAACCACGACACTGCCGATAAAGCTGACTGGAATGTGCCAGGTAATGACTTTCTTAAAAATGAGAAAGAGGCCTCCCAGCAGCAGGACCAGGGCCGAAACTTCCCCTAAGCTGCCTGCCATCAGTCCGTAAAAATAGCGGTCAAAACCACTGGTAGCCATCTCGGGCAATTGCCCGGTGAGCATCACCGCCGACTTCATTTCACCTAAAGGGGTAGCGCTGCTGACTGCATCAAATCCCATACTTAATGGGGCCGGTGCGGTCCAGCTGGTCATCTGGATAGGGAACGAAATAAGCAGGACAACGCGGGCAACCAGGGCCGGGTTAAAGGGGTTGTAGCCCAGGCCACCAAAAATCATTTTACCGATGATAATAGCGATGGCTGCGCCCAACAGGGCCATCCACCAGGGGCTGGAGGCCGGCAGGTTTAGGGCCAGCAGGATACCGGTCAGGGCGGCCGATCCATCACCGATCGACACCGGCTGCTTCATCAGTTTGCAGCACAGCGCCTCACAGGCAACGCAACCGAGGGTGCAGATCAATAGCACCTTGAGTGCCGGCAGACCAAAAAAGACTACCGCAACGGCTACCGCCGGCAGGAGGGCATAGATCACCAGCCGCATGATTTTGTCGGTAGTGACGCCGCTGTGGATGTGTGGTGATGAGGAAATATAGAGGGCTTTGTCCACGTCAATGTTTCCTTTTATGTTCCATAATCGCCCCCTTGATTTCACGAATCGATTGGACCAGAGGCAGAGTGGCCGGACACTGGTAGGTGCAACAGCCACATTCGATGCAGTCAAGGGCGTTGTAGGAGTCGGCTCTTTCTACCAGGCCGAGCCGCGCACAGAGGGCAATGACCGTCGGCTGTAGATGGATTGGGCACACCTTGACACACTGACCACAGCGTATACAGGGGCCAGGCTTTTTAATTGTGATATCCTGGTGACGCAGAACCAACAGCCCGGAGGTGCCACGAATAACCGGTACCTCGGGTGAAATCTGGGAATTGCCCATCATCGGCCCACCCAGAATAATTTTCCCCGGATCATCACTAAAACCACCGCATTGCTCAATCAGATGAGCAAGGGGGGTGCCGATGACGACCCTGAGGTTTTTGGGTATGCGAATTCCAGCCCCGGTTACTGTTGTGATCCGTTCCACCAGGGGACGACCCTGACGCACAGCCGCGCTGACTGCTGCTGCGGTGCCGACATTCTGGACGACGGCGCCACAGTCCATCGGTAACTTGCCACTGGGCACCTGGCGGCCGGTGATTGCTTCGATCAGCTGCTTCTCGGCACCTTGCGGGTATTTGACCGGCAGCGGTTGAACCTGGATCGGTGTATCGGCGCACAATTTGCTCATGGCGGCAATAGCATCGGGTTTATTGTTTTCGATGGCGAGAATCACCCGGTCAACGCCAAGAATTTTACCCAGGATCAGAATCCCGTCGACAATGGTGGGCCCTGCTTCCAACATCAGACGGTGGTCGCCGGTCAGATAGGGTTCGCATTCTACCCCGTTGATAATCAGGGCGCTGATCGGCCGATCAGCGGGCGGTGATAACTTGATATGTGTCGGAAAGGTGGCGCCGCCGAGGCCAACAATACCGGCTTGTTGCAACAACTGACGTAACTCATCGGGAGTCAGGCTGTCCGGCTCGTGTTGCTGTAACCCCTCATGCCAGCGCTCATCGCCATCGGGGCGGATAACGACGGCGGGCAGATTACGTCCAACCGGATGGGGCCGTGGTTCAAAGGCAATCACTTCGCCCGAGGTCGGGGCGTGGATCGGCACTGACACCGGACCGACGGCAGAACCAATCTGCTCTCCCTTGGCAACTTGTTGGCCAACTGTGACACAACACTCTGCCGGTGCGCCGATATGCTGCTGCATAGGGACAATCAATTCATCGGCCAGCGGGCAGTCAACAATCGCCTTGGTGGCCGTGGTGGCTTTGTTGTCAGGGGGATGAATCCCGCCGGGAAATGTTGGTAGCTTCATGGTTTGACACTTTTTTGGGTTGTTAAAACCAGCCGAGTGCTATCTTGCTGGAGCCGTTGCTTCCGGCTCAGGGTTTTGCGCCCTGCTGTTGTCAGCCAGATCGCGGATACACTTCATCGGACATTTGGTAATGGCCTGGGCCGCATTGTCGGCCTGAGCATAATTGACCCGGGCGAGAAAGTTGTCGATGGTATAGGCCTCCGGGACGATTTTTTTACAGATATTGCAGCCGATACAGCCGACCTGACAGTATTTTCGCACCTCGGCCCCCTTGTCGTGGCTGTTGCACAACACGTGGGTGGTCACCGCTTTGGGTGCCATGATCATCACTTGGCGGGGACAGGCTTTAAGGCACTGCTCGCAGCCGGTACATTTGTCGCGATCGATAATAGCGAGATGCTCCGGGGTAATCGTGATCGCCCCAAACAGGCAGGCGCGGACGCAGGAGCCAAGTCCAAGGCAGCCACCGGGACAGGATTTGGGGCCACCGGCCAGCTTTTGCGCGGCATTGCAGTCTTCCAGCCCCAGATAATGATACTTCTGCCGGGCCAGATCATCGCCGCCCTGACAGATCACCACGGCGACCGCCGGCTCTTTAACCGAGATCTTGACCCCCAGGATAGTCGCCAGTGCTTCTGCTGTCTGCTGTCCACCCGGCGGACACAGGTTCGGAGCCAGCCGTCCTTCGGCCACTGCCCGGGCGTAGCCGGAACAGCCTGGTTCGCCACAGGCCCCACAGTTAACTCCGGGTAATGCGGCCAGAATCGCCGCTTCCCTGGGATCGACCTCGACCGCAAACTTTTTGGCGGCAATCCCCAGAGCGGTGGCGGCGACTAGGCCGATGCCACCCAGACAGGCTATGGCTGCGAGCATCAGCTTATCCCTTTTCTCATCATACTTTTACCAGTCCCGCAAAACCCATAAACGCCAGAGACAACAATCCGGCGGTGATCAGGGCGATGGCGGTACCGCGAAAGGCATCAGGAACCGGGCACAGGTCAATGCGTTCGCGCAGTCCCGCAAACAGCACCATGGCTAGGGTAAATCCGAGCCCTGCGCCAATGGCAAAGACCAGTGATTCAATAAACGAGTAAGAGTTCTGAATGTTAAGAACTGCGACCCCGAGCACGGCGCAATTGGTGGTGATCAGCGGCAGAAATATGCCTAACGATTGATAAAGGACCGGACTGGCTTTCTGGACAATCATCTCGACCAGTTGCACCAGTGAGGCGATGACCAGAATAAAAGCGATGGTTTGCAAATAATCAAGGTTAAAGGGGGCAAGAATGAAATATTGAATGAACCAGGTGACGACGGATGCAACCGCCATAACAAAGATAACCGCCATCCCCATGCCGATGGAGGTCTCGACTTTTTTGGAAACGCCAAGAAACGGACAGATGCCTAAAAAGCGCGCCAGAACAAAATTGTTGACGAAAACGGCACTGACAAGAATCAGGATGAGGGAAACCATAAGAGACACTCCGGTAGATATAACAACCGAGACGGCAAACCATCATGAATGGAGGTGCTTGTTTTGTCAAAGAGATTTAATCAAACGCTGTTCGCCGGCGGGTCAGAATCAGCTTGACGGATGGGTTTTCTGCTTGAAATAACGGCGCTCAGGCCGACCGACGGTGCCATAGACCAGTTCGGTGATCAGTTCGTTATGGGCCACCAGGTATTCAAGGTAACGCCTTGCCGTGGTGCGTCCGGCGCCGATTATCGCAGCCACCTCTTCAGCACTTAAACCCTGGGGATGAGATTGAACAAAAACTGCCTGGATCTTTTTCAGGGTCAGGGCGTCTATTCCTTTCGGGTGGATCGGCTCGCCGGCGGTAGCGGTCTTATAGGGATGCAGCAGGCGATCGACAGTGTATTGATCCAGGGTGGCTTCAGCCGTCATACGCAATCGGTAGTCACGGAAGCGCTCGAGGGCTTCTTTGAAACGCTGAAACATGACCGGCTTCAGGATGTAATCGAAGACACCACCATGGATAGCTTCCTGCAACGGTTCCAGTTCTTTGGCTGCGGTGATCAGGATAACATCGGTTGCCTGATGCCGGGCACGCAGGTTCCAGAGAATTTCAGTGCCCTTCCCTTCGGGAAAATACAGATCAAGCAGAATCAGGTCCGGCTTCAGCAGGGTACTCATCTTTTCTGCATCTTCGAGATTCCCGGCAATGCCGCAAGCACAGAAACCGTCAACTTTTTCAGTGAAATGGCGATGAATTTCGGCAATCTGGGGATCATCATCAACAATAAGAATTTGTAGTGTCATCAATGAGTATCCTTTGGTTTCGGGATGAAAACACTGAACATTGCCCCGCCCAGATCACTATCGGAGATGGTAATCTGACCGGACAGGTCTGTCAGGGCATTTTTTGCTAGATACAAACCCTGACCCCTGTCATTGCTTTTTGTGGTGAATCCTCGCACAAATATATCATTCGTCCATTCAGCCGGGACGCCGGCACCTGAGTCCTCTACTTCAAAAACCAGATCATTGCCGATATCGGTCATGGTCAACCTCACCCGGGGCGGACGGGAATGGTTGAGGGCGGCATCGAAGGCATTGTCGATCAGGTTTCCAAGAATAGTGATGGTTTTTTCCCGGTTGAGGGAGACTGGAACATCAATCAACTGACTTTCCGGGTCGATCATGAAATCGATGTGGAGTTCTTTGGCATGGTTGTATTTGCCGATCAAAAAAGCGGCCAGAATCGGATGTGGAACTGCTCGCGCCAGAAAGGCGATCAGCCCTTGATAGCCGGCCGACTCACGGCTGATCAGTTCAAGGGCCTGTTTGGCATGATCGGTCTGGATGAGTCCGGCGATGGTATGAAGTTTATTGGAATATTCATGGGTTTGTGCTCGCAGCATCTGGGAGTATTCCTTAACTTGGGAAAGCTGACGCGCCAGGGTATCAATCTCGTCCTTGCTGCGGAAGCTGGCAACAGCTCCACAAATGGCACCATTTTCAATCATGGGTACCGTGTTGATGATCAAGGAACGGTTGTCTACCATCAACTCCTGATCGACCCGTTGTTCGCCACCATTAAGAATTTTGCTCAGTTTGGCTCCTGGTAAGACGTCACGAATCTGATGCTGGAGGACCTCCTGTTTATCCTGTTTGCCGAGGATTTCCAACGCCTGTTGGTTGACAACCGTTACGACAGCCTCGCGATCGATGGCGACAATCCCTTCGCGGATCGACTGGATGATGGTATCGCGTTCTGTAAAAAGATGAGCAATCTGTTCCGGTTCCAGATTAAAAATTGCCTTTTTGAATCGTCGTGCAATGGTGATGGCGCCAAGAATTCCCAGGAACATCAGGAGGCTGACCATCCCCACCGCCCGCAGACGATGCACCAGGACGATATTCTCAACATCATCCAGAAGGTAGCCAACCGACACAATCCCGATGATTTCGCCGACCTGGTTGAAAATCGGGGCCTTGCCCCGGATGGAGGGCCCCAATGTGCCAACTGCACGGGAGACATAAAACTCACCCTGTACAAGAGCCCGGTCATTGTCGCCGCCGACCATTTCCTTGCCGAGGCGATCCGGCATCGGGTGGGAAAAGCGGATGCTGTCCCGATTACCGATAACAATAAATTCAGCGCCGGTCTCCTGACGCAGATTTTCTGCCAGTTCCTGCAATATCGCTTGCGGATCGGATGTGCCTACCAGTTCTTTTACCTGGGGTAGCCGGGCAATCATTCTGGCGGCCTGAAGTGCCCGTTTGCCGATTTCCTCTTCCAGGACATTGCCGATAATAACGGTATGAAGACCACCAACAATCAGGGTCAACGGCAGGACCAGCAGACACACAAGCAGAATCATGCGGCTTTGCAGGCTGGAGAATAGTTGGGTCAGGAGCGGCTGCATTGGTGGTTTTTTGTCTCCCGGGTTTTTGCTTCGAACAATGATGTTGCTTTAGGGAAAAGCTTTCAAGCTGTCGAAATCACCAATACTCCCGTGCCCCATCAGGCTGATATTGTTGCATGAACAAAATAAACAGAATAGCCCTTATGAAACAAAAAACCATTATGGCGGAATTCTTTACAAGTTGTTTTCGGGAGTTACAATGATCAACAGAAAATCAAACAGTGTTTTTTGGTGGACTGCGGTCATGCCCGTATTCCTGTATTCCTTGTTCCCCTGCGTGTAAAGGAGATGATGATGAAGTATTTCAAGGTTCTGGCTCTGATCTGTGCGTTTTTGTTCATTCAACAGTCGGCAATGGCATTTGAGCCGCGTAACGTTCTGTGTATTGCCCCTTCCGATCCGGGCGGCGGCTGGGATTTTACCTGCCGTAATATGGCCCCGATCCTCTCCGATCTGGATCTGGTGAAAGGTCGCATCCGCACCCAGAATATGCCGGGTGCCGGTGGTGGGGTCGCGTACGCCCATGTGGTCGGACAGCAGAAGGGCAACGCTAATCTCCTGGTCGCCGCATCAACGGCAACGACGACCCGTCTGGCCCAGAAGATGTTCCAGGGCTTTGACGCTGACGATGTCCGCTGGCTTGCGGCTCTGGGTGCCGATTATGGCATCGTTGCCGTATCCCCCCAAAGTCGCTTCCAGACCCTGGATGATCTGATCGCAGCCCTGAAAGAAAATCCCGCCGGGATGAGTTTCGTCGGTGGTTCTGCCGTCGGTGGCTGGGATCATCTGAAAATGTTGATGCTTGCCGACGCTGCCGGTGTTGAGGATCTGAAATCGGTCCGTTACACCAGTTTCAGCAGTGGTGGCCCGGCAATTATCGAGATCATGGGTGGTCGTGCCGATGTTTTTACTGGTGACGTCAGCGAGTCCCTGACCCAACTGGAAGCCGGCAGTCTCAAGGTGCTTGCGGTGCTCGGTGATGATCGTCTGGGTGGGATACTGGCCGAAGTGCCGACGGCCAAGGAACTTGGCTACGATGTCATCGGTGCCAACTGGCGTGGATTTTACATCCCTGCCGGCGTGTCCGATGAGCAATATGCCTACTGGAGTGATGCCATGAGAAAGCTGGCGGCATCCGAGAAGTTCAAAATTCTGCGTGAACAGAACGGACTCGCCGCCTTTGAGCGGACCGGAGCGGAAATGGATGAGTTTGTCCTGAACCAAGTCAAATCGCTGGAAAAACTGTTCGCCCGCATGGGGCAATAATTCAGAATTGTTGATATGTCGGATCCGGTCTTTTTACCCGGATCCGACATCTGCTTCATACCATAAGAGAGCGGAATCATGAGCGATCGTATTGTTGCAGTCTTGCTGCTGGTACTGGCCCTGGTTTTCGGCCTTCAGGCCTGGGCCTATGTGCCGATTGGCTTTACCGACCATTTGGGCGCCCGGGTTTTTCCCCTGGCCGTTGCCCTGTTTATGTTGCCCTTGACCCTGGTTCTGTTTTTTGGGCGGCATGTGGCCGGCGTCTGGCCAAGTGCGCGAGCCTGGCGTGTGGTGATTCTGGCCCTGTCGGTGTTGGTGGTGTACGCGCTGGTGATCGAACACATCGGATTTATCCTCGCAACAATGGGCGTCTTTATTGTTTATGGGAAGCTCTATGGCGCCTCCTGGGGGAAGACTGCAGTTACCGGGATTATTGCCGCAATTGTTCTCTACGCACTTTTTGTTCTGGCCCTGGATATGTACCTGCCCCTCGGGTCGTTTTTTGAGGAGTTGTTCTGATGGATGCCTTTCAATCATTAATGCAGGGATTTTCCGGTGCGCTGATTCCCATCAATCTGCTGGTCGTATTTCTCGGAGTCACGGCCGGGACCATCATCGGCATGCTCCCCGGCATCGGTCCAATCAACGGGATTGCCATTCTGATTCCCATTACCTTCGCTTTAGGCATCGATCCTACGTCGATGCTGATCCTGTTTGCCGGAATTTATTACGGTTCTCAATATGGCAATTCCATCAGCACCATTCTGCTCAATGTGCCGGGGACGCCGTCGTCCGTTGCTACTGCTCTTGATGGGCACCCCATGGCTAAAAGTGGACGAGCCGGCCCGGCCCTGGCCATTTCAGCCATCGCATCCTTTATCGGTGGGACGGTTGCGGTTATCGGTCTGATGTTTTTGGCTCCGGTCCTGGCTAAATGGGCGATCCGCTTTGGCCCGGCGGAATATTTCGTGCTGATCCTGTTTACCTTTACCATGTTGTCGGCTTTGTCCGGAAAACAGTTTATCAAAGGCCTGCTGGCCACCGGCATCGGTCTGATGCTGGCGACCATCGGCATCGACGCTGGTACCGGCATTCCCCGTTATACCTTTGGTCATCTCGCTTTTTATGACGGACTCGATTTTGCCGTGGTCACCATCGGGCTGTTTGCCATTTCCGAGGTGTTTCTGTTGATCGAACAGACCCGGGGTGTCGGTGAGGTGAATACCAAACTGGGACGGGTGATGGTCACGGCAAAGGAGTTTGTCGCCTGTTGGTGGGGGATGATTCGCTCTGCCGTCATCGGTTTTTTGATCGGGGTCCTGCCGGGTGCCGGAGCCACCATCGCCAGTTTCATGGCCTATGCCACCGAGCAACGCTTGACGGATAAAAAAGGAACCTTCGGCACAGGTGATATCCGCGCAGTGGCAGCACCGGAATCGGCCAATAATGCGGCAGTGTCAGGCGCACTTATTCCGATGCTGACTCTTGGGGTCCCCGGCAGCGGCACCACGGCGGTGATCCTCGGCGCCTTGCTGGCCCTCAATCTTAATCCCGGACCACTGTTTATTGTCCAGCATGGCGACATGTTCTGGACACTGATCGCGTCCATGTATGTCGGCAACGTGATGCTGCTGATCCTCAATCTTCCGCTGGTCGGCCTGTTTGTCAAGGTCCTGCTGATCCCCCGATACATCCTGGTGCCGGGCGTAGCGATGATCAGTTACGGGGCCATCTACGCGGCCAGCAGTTCGATGACCGACCTGATGTTGATGACCGGCTTCGGCCTGCTCGGTTATCTGATGCGTAAAACCGATTTCCCCCTGGCACCGGTCATACTCGCCCTGGTGCTCGGGCCGATGATGGAAACCAGCCTGCGTCGGGCTCTGTCGTTGTCCAACGGTGACTGGGGCATCCTTTTTGCTTCTCCCCTGGTGATGGTACTGTGGGTCCTGGTAGTGCTGTCGGCACTGGTACCGATGATCCGTCTATTGCGCCGGCCGCGCGCCTACAACGACAGTGAGCAACATTAAATAAGGCATCAGGTTTATCTTTGTACGAACAGCAAGAGGGCTATTCGAATTTCATTGAATAGCCCTCTTGCTGTTGTAGCGTTGGATGGAGTGGGTATAGCGCAAATATAACTGCATTATCATAGATCCCAAAGAACCCCAGTGGCGCAGAATGCCAGGCAACCCTGCGTTGACAGGCTCATAGGGTGGTGTTATTGGTTAAAGGAAGTTGATGCTTACATATATGTATTCCTTTGCCTGAAAGTCATCGCTATGACCGAAAAAATAGATAAACCGATACCGATCGGGGAGTTGGCCAAGCAGCTTGGGATCACTACCCGAACCATCCGTTACTATGAGGAAATCGGTTTAATGGGGTCAGCACAGCGCCCCGAAGGTGGGATGCGCAGCTACCAGCGTGATGAAGTATTGCGCTTAAAATTTATCCTGAAAATGAAGGAACTCGGGTTGACCCTGAAAGAGATGCAGGAATTGGCTCGAAACTTTGATATTAACCAGCGCGACTTTCATACCATTACTCCCCAACTGCTTGATATCCTCGACTTTCACATTAAGAAAATAGATAGAAAAATTGCAAGCCTGACATCGCTTAAGTCAGAAATAGTTGATTATCGAGCGCGTATCCTCGGTATTCTTGACGGCACGGCCCAGGCTGTACGATGAGTTACGAAGACTTTACCTACACAACCTCTATCGACATCCGATTTGCTGATCTTGATGCCTATGGTCATGTCAACAACGCAATATTTTTTACCTACCTTGAACATGCTCGGGTTAAAATGTTTCAGGAATATTTCGGTGCTTTTCTCGATAGCTCCCTGCTGTTTCTGGTAGTACGAGCGGAGTGTGA
>JAWOFG010000201.1:0-8413 GCA_046482365.1 Pelovirga sp.
TCATTCAGGTGGCCGTGACCAATCTGGGTTAAAAACTCTTTAATGCGTTGAAGAGGGTTAACAACGATTTTTTTGAGCAGAAATAACAGTGCCAGCCAGATGATGATCAAGCAGCTGAATCCCATGACAATGCTGTTGGTCAGATTTTTTTGATTACCGGCGGCAGCCATCTGTTGCAGATGTTCTCTCTCCTGGTTGAGTTTGTCGAGACTGAAATCCACATAGAGAACGCCGGACAGGGTGCCCACTTCAGCGTCTGGGTGACAGCCCATGCAGTGGGACTCAAACATGTGGCCGTGGGCCATGAAATAGCTTTCGCTGCCTTCTTGATTGAGACTGTAGTTCTGGTCGGTGCGAGTGATATTGATGGTCGCTTGGCGGGAACCGATTTTATCCCGCAGACTGGAATAGGTGGTAACCCCCTGCGGATTGGTCAGGCCGACCTCTATGACCCCGGGGACACCACCCAGACCTACGACTAACTCATCAAAAACATCCATTTCACCACGCTCAAGGGATCCCTTGGTGCCGATCTCCAGGCTGCTGAAGACGCCATGTGCCTGCTCAAGAATCGTGTCATGCAACGTCTCCAGGGCTTCGTCTTCTTGCTGTTTTAGAATGCTGCGCGTTTGCAGTGCTGACAAAGTAAAACTGATTCCCAGAATAATCAGCAGGATAAGGACAAGGGCGCCTCCCAGTTTGGTCTGGATGCTGTTCAGTTTCATGGTATCGGCCTTTACATGAGAAGTTGCGATAAATTGGTACAAGCTCATGTGCAGGCTATCATTGAAAAAACCCTAGAGCAATAAAAAAACATAAATACAAGAAATTTATTAACTAGTTGGCAACTGTAAACGGCGGATAATAGACTTACAATGAACGGGGTTTCACACTATTATTGTCAAAAAAAATAAACCGACTGCGACTTAAGAAGTGTCTTGAGGTACTCAGGTATGGTTTTTCATTGTTGGTGCGGGTTTCTTTTTGGGCCGGCGACGTTTGCGGCGAACGGGAGCCTCCACCGGTTTGCCGGGGGAGATGATCGCGCTATTCCACTCCTGCAGCAGCGGGAGCAGATCGGGGCGCACTTTCGTCCAGAGGGTAAAGAGTTCCAGCGCCGTGGCGGTGGTTGGATGACGCAGAAACTTCTGCTCGCCGCGTTGGCCGCGACCGCGAACCAACCGGAAACAACCGATGAGCAGGTCACGTGCTTGCAGACGGATGCCGGCAGCTATACTGAAATAGCGGCAGTGAGGGGTAAGAATATCGTTGGCAGATTGCAGGGCGGTGGTGATGGGGGTGCTGCGTCCGGGTTGGCAGCTATCCATAAACAAGCGCAGATAAAGAGCAGCAAGGGCAAAGCTTTCATCGATGGAGATGCTGCTGCGGGTGCGGGCATCGACCTGTGCGAGCATGGCAATCCCCTCGTCGCTGCCGGGATAACCGGCGAGCAAATGAGGGAGCATTCCCAGTTCGCGGCACTGATGCAGCACCGGGGCAGCAATGCCGTAACGAAACAGCGCCATGATTTCTTCACGAACCCGGGCCGGTGCCGCCGTTGCCAACAGTTCTTTGTGTTGATCGATAGCTGGAATAATGTTATCGCAGAGCGTGAAATCAAGGCGCGCAGCAAACTCGATGGCGCGCAACATGCGGACCGGATCTTCAACAAAACGGATCACTGGATCACCGATCACCCGGATCTTTTGTTGCTTCAGGTCGGCAAGGCCACCAACGTGGTCGATGACGCTGAAATCGCCGATGTTATAAAACAGGGCGTTGATGGTGAAGTCGCGGCGATAAGCATCTTCAGCGGGAGTGCCGAAAAGGTTCTGGACAAAATGCAGATGGTCGTCCGGATCCTCCGGCAACTCTCCAGCGGTGACCTCACGGCGAAAGGTGGCAACTTCGATCACCTTGTTGCCGGCAAAGCGAATATGGGCAAGACGAAACCGGCGTCCGACCAGAAAACAATTACGGAACAGGCGTTTAATCTGATTGGGAGTGGCATCGGTGGCGATGTCGAAATCTTTTGGCGTGCGTCCCAGCAAGAGATCACGTACGCTGCCACCCACCAGATAGCTGCGGAAGCCGTGGCGGTGCAGTCGGTACAGAACTTTCAGGCAGTCTTCATCGATCTGCCGGCGTGAGATCGGGTGCTGGTCGCGCTTGAGGATAACAGGTAAATCGGGATTCATGGCAGTCCGGTACTTAAAAACATAGTTGATGTCGGGCGGACTATAGCAATTCATCCGGTATCCTGTAACCCATAAAATGTCGCAAAGGATTGGTGGACACGGTGCAAAATACGATTGATGCTTTGGTCATTTTAGGAGCAACTGCCGGTGGCAAGACCGCCCTGGCAGTCAATGCTGCACGTCATTTTGGCGGTGAGATCATCTCCGCCGATTCCCGTCAGGTCTACCGTGGGATGGATCTGGGAACCGGTAAAGATCTGGCGGAATACGCTGAGGTTCCCTACCACCTGATCGATATCGTTGAGGCCGGCAGTGAGTATAACCTCTTTCAGTTTCAGCGCGATTGTTACGCAGCTATCAGCGCGATCCATCAGCGTCATCGGCTACCGCTGATTTGTGGCGGAACCGGGCTCTACCTTGACGCGGTACTCAAGGGTTATCATCTTCTCGAGGTACCAGTTAATCCACAACTGCGTGAGCAGGTATCAACCTTAAGTGATGAGCAGTTGCGCCGGAAACTGCTGGAAATCAAGCCGCAGCAACACAATCGTACCGACCTTGCTGAGCGTGGCCGTCTGCTGCGAGCCTACGAGATTGCTCTGGGAGAAGCCAGTGCTGAACCGGTCGATCCCTTGGTCTGGCAACCACTGGTATTCGGCTTGAAATGGCCACGTGAGGTGCTGCGCCACCGGATCAGCGAACGCTTGAAACAGCGGCTGGAGCAGGGGATGATTACGGAAGTGGAGAACCTCCATGCCGGTGGAGTGACCTGGGAGCGGTTGGAGTTTTATGGCCTCGAATATCGGTACATTGCCCATTACCTCCAGGGCAAGTTGCGACGTAACGAGATGGTTCAGCAACTGGCCAATGGCATTGGCCAGTTTGCCAAGCGTCAGGAAACCTTCTTCCGGCGGATGGAAAAACACGGAACGAAGATTAACTGGCTTAACGCTCAGCAAGATTCTTTTTCCCAACTGTGTCGCATTGTAGATCAGTATCGGATCAATCTGTAGATGCAAGGTCAGCTGAAAAAGTATCTGACTAGCCGGGCGGTGCTGATGCCCTGGCAGCTGGCAGGCCACCGCGCGTCGGAAGTTGATGCGGTTATTGTTATTCCCGCATTGGCGGAAGCAAAGACGCTACCGGCGACCTTGCAGTCCCTCGCGTCCAACGATCCCGAGCTGTTGAATCGTACCCTGGTGGTCGTGGTGGTAAATCAGCAGCCGGATGCAGCGATAACCCTGCGGCAGGACAATAACATCACTCTGTCCTGGCTCAAGTCCCAGTCCTATCCGCCACTGCAGCTGGCGTGGATTGATGCTGCAAGTCCCGGTCTGGAGCTGCCGACCGGACAGGGGGTGGGACTGGCGCGCAAAATCGGCTTTGATGCGGCATTGCAACGCCTTAACTGGAACAACGAGCCCTTTTTGGTCTCTCTCGACGCTGACACCCTGGTTGATCAATTTTATCTCACCGCCCTGTTCCGTCATTTTGCCACAGTACAACCAAGCGGCACTGTGCTCCCCTTTCGCCATCAGGCAGGGGCCGATTCCGGCGAAGAAGAGGCGATCCGTGCCTATGAACTCTATCTGCGCAGCTACCGATTCGGCTTACAGCAGGCCGGATCGCCCTACGCCTATCACAGCATCGGCAGTGCGTTTGCCTGTCGGGCGCAAGGGTACATTGCTGCCGGTGGAATGAACCGACGACTGGCCGGCGAGGATTTCTATTTTCTTCAACAGCTCAGCAAGATCAGCGGGGTTGTGCCGCTCCAGGGGACGGTGGTGTACCCTGCATCCCGTTGTTCTGCCCGTGTACCTTTTGGTACCGGGCTCATTGTCGCCCAGCACCAGCGAGGGGAAATACCAGCTTACCGTTTTATTGAGGCACAGGCTTTTGCCTTATTGCAGAAGTGGTTGTTGTTGGTAGCAGCGCAGCCCGATGATTCGGGTGACGGTCTGCTGAGAGGGGCACAGCAGATTTCACCGGAGCTGGCCGATTTTCTGATGGAGCGCCATTTTCTCAACGTCTGGGTCCTGTTGCAGCGCAATCACGCCAGTAGCGAGCAGCGCTTGCGTGCCTTTCATCATTGGTTTGACGCGCTACGTACCCGCCAGCTCCTGGTGCGGATAGGACAGACTGTCGGCGATCCCATCCCTTTGGTAAGTGAATTGCTGCGCTGGGGCGGATATGCCGGCTATTGTGATGCTGTGTCGCAGCTTAGATTGCTCGAAGGATTACAGGGGGTCAGCGGGCAATAATTTTCATCAGTTTCTTAACCAGGCAACGAAAGGTTTTACTTGGCTACATCAGGGCATTGATGGCAGAATACATCTTTTTATATGTCGCTTCCCCATACTCGTAACCTAAGCACAGGTTGATTCTATGACACTGCTGTATCGTTCTCTTTTGTTTTTATTCTTATTACCAACTGTTGCTCTGGCCCAGCTACCGGGCCAGCTGTTAGAGGACCTGGCCCCGGTCGATGGGGTTGTGTTGATGGCCATGGGTGACTCCTGGCTGGTGGATCTGGATGCCAGTCAGAATATCCGTCCCGGCGATATTCTTTCGGTTATAGCCCCCGGAGAAACCATCATCCATCCGCAGACCCGCGACATTATTGGTCACACCGATCATGTTGCGGGTTTTCTGGAAGTGACACGGGTTTTATCCGGTTATTCCTATGCTGAGCTGTTGACCGAGGGATTAAACCTGCAGGCTGGAGATCAGGTGCGTCGCTTTGAGCAGGTCCCTGCCTATATGGATGGTTCTGTCCCTGTGTCTCTGGCCCAGGAACTCAAACGCAGCCTGAGCCATTTTGAGTGGTTTGACCAGCCAATCGAAACAACTGACACGGGTCTGGTTTTTCGTCTGCAGGATGAACGTCTGAACGTCAGTGGACGGGATGGCGCGGTTGTCGGCAGCTATCGTTACAGCGAGGGGCAGGTGTTGGCCCCGTTGACCCCGACCATTCGTCAGAGCGAGCCGGTAGCTCCGCTTGATCCCGAGCGCAGTGCCCTTAATCGCGGCGTCGATTCGCTGCTTGGCACCGTCGGTCTGACGCGTGGTGATACCCGTTTGGAGGCGCCGGGGGTTGCTCGACATCAGCAGTCCGATGGGGTCTGGATCAGCCCGCCCTTAGGTGAGAATCCGGTGGGATTGGCGAGCGGTGATCTGACCGGGGACGGACGTACGGAGATCGCTGTCGCCCTTGAAAATGAACTGCGGATCATGCGCATGGAGGAGGGCCGGTTTGTTGATGCCGGGGTTGTCGATTTCCCTGCCGGGACGCGTTTGCTCGCTATTGATGCCCATGATCTGGGTGGTGATGGCCAGGCCGAACTCTATATCACTGCGGTTATTGATACCGATCTGCGCAGCCAGGTTGTCGAGTTCCGCAATGGCCGTTTTGAGCGGGTTATTACCATGGTCAACTGGTTCATGCGGGTGGTTGATCTGCCGGACGAAGGCGCCGTCCTCCTCGGTCAGCGCATGAGCCGCAGTGATGAACCATTTGCACCACCGGTATTTCGCATTGAGCGCAGTCTTGATCGACTCGTGCGCGGGGAGGCTCTCGATCTGCCGGCACGGGTTAACCTGTTCAGTATGTTGCCGGTTACCGCCGCCTCAGGCGAAACTATCTATGTCTCTCTGTCGGCCGAGGATCGATTGCAGCTGGTTAACGACAGCAATGATCGGCTGTGGCGATCCAGCGACTATTTTGGTGGATCGGATACCAGCTTCTATCACCGTCCGGAATCTGAGGCGACCAACCGTGTACCGCTCGCCATCCAGCAGCGTCTGGAGCGCCTGGCAACAGGAGACATTCTGACCGTTCAGAATCAGGGATCACGATTGCTGCAAGGGTTGCGCACCTTTACTGATTCACAACTGGTGGCTTTTGAATGGGACAGTAACAGCCGGCAGTTGCTCGAACGCTGGCGTACCCCCGTACAAAAAGGTTATATCGCTGATTTTATCGTCGCTGATCTGGATGATAACGGTGAGCTTGAGCTATTGGTAGCCATGCGTTTCCAGGAAAAAAATATTCTCCAGCGCGGTCACTCCGCACTGATGGTGTTCAAACTTCAGTAATAACTACTATGAATAACGGCTGGACTGATCACTGCAGATCGGTCCAGCCGTTGCTTCTGTGTTCTGTCAGGATTTCCCACACTCTCCATGAATATTCTCTCTCTCCATCAGGTCAGCCTGGCGTTCGGTGGCCCTAAATTGCTCGACGCTGTCAACCTGCAGATCGAGGCCGGTGATCGTATCTGTCTGCTCGGGCGTAACGGTGCCGGCAAATCATCACTGATGCGCCTGCTCAATGGTGACCTTCCGCTTGACTCAGGTGAAATCCAGCGCCGTCAGGGCGTGCACACTGCTTACGTGCCCCAGGACTTCCCCACCCATTGGCCCGGGACGGTGCGTGACTATCTGCAGCAAAGTGGCCAGACCCACGGGCTTGATGATCTTACCCTGCAGGTGCGGATCGATCAGCTCGCCGGGCGACTGGAATTGGTGCTGGATGAACCACCGACCGACCTGTCCGGTGGCCAGCAGCGTCGTACCCTGCTGGCAGCAGCACTGATTCTTGAACCTGATCTGATTCTGCTCGATGAACCGACCAACCACCTGGATATCGAAGCGATCATCAAACTCGAGGAACTGCTGTTAAGGCTGGGCAAGACCCTGGTGTTTGTCAGCCACGACCGTGCTTTTGCCCGTCGCCTGGCCACCCGGATCATTGAGCTGGATCGTGGCCGCTTGCATGACTACCGCTGTGATTACGACACTTTTCTGGAACGTCGGCAGGACGTTCTGCATGCCGAAGAAAAAGCCTGGGACCGCTTCGATCAAAAGTTGGCCGAAGAGGAAATATGGATCCGCAAAGGGATCAAGGCACGCCGTACCCGTAATATGGGGAGGGTGCGCGATCTGCTCAAGCTTCGCGAAGAACGATACCAGCGTCGTGATCGCATCGGCAAGGTGCGCCTGAATATCGATGAGGCACAGCGGAGCGGGCGGATGGTCGTTGAAACTGCAGGATTAAGTTTTGCCTATCCTGACAGCCCGCCGCTGATCGACAACCTCGATTTGCGTATCATGCGCGGTGATCGTATCGGCCTGCTCGGCCCCAATGGTTGTGGCAAGACCACGCTGCTCAAGTTGTTGACCGGTGAGTTGCAGCCGACCGCCGGTACCCTGCGCCTGGGAACCAATCTGGAAATTGCCTACTTTGATCAACTGCGCGAACAACTTGATGGCGACCGCAGCGTCAAGCAGAATCTTGCTGACGATCATGATCAGGTCATCATCAACGGCCAGCCACGCCATATTTATGGTTACCTGCAGGATTTTCTCTTCACCCCTGAACGGGCGCGAACGCCGGTCCGGGTTCTGTCGGGTGGGGAAAAAAATCGTTTGTTGCTGGCCAAACTCTTTACCCGCCCGGCCAATATGTTAATTCTTGATGAGCCGACCAATGATCTTGACATGGAAACCCTGGAGTTATTGGAGGAATTGCTTCTAGATTATCAGGGGACCGTGTTGCTGGTCAGTCACGACCGCAGCTTTATCAATAATCTGGTCACCAGTTCCCTGGTATTTACCGGTAACGGTAAGGTCGAAGAGATTATCGGTGGATATGACGATTGGCTCGCGCAGAAGCCGACCCCACGGGTTGACCCCGAACAAAAAGCGAAAACAGCAGCCCCCGTGCGCAAAGAGCGGCCGCGCAAACTGAGTTTCAAGGAAAAAAGGGAACTGGAAGAGTTGCCCTTGATGATTGAGCAGCTGGAAGCCGAGCAGACTGATCTGCAGACCACGCTGGCCGATCCGGGCCTTTATCAGCAGGGCAACAACGAAAAGATCACCGCAGCGCAACAACGGCTGGAGGCGGTGGAAAAGGAATTGGAAACAACCTACGGACGCTGGCAGGAACTGGAGCAGATCCCGGAGTAAGAGGAGGAGCAGAATATAGAATACAGAATATAGAAGGTCTTGACCTTCTTCTGAATTCTGTCTCCTATATTCTATATTCCGTTTATTCCAACGCTTCCGCCAGCAGGTCGAGGATGTGCACCGCTCGTTGGTTGCCGCCGGCGTGGTTGATGCTGTCCTGCAGCTGCATGATACACCCCGGGCAGTCGGTGGCTACCAGTTCAGCGCCGGTTTCCTCAATCAGGGCGGCTTTTTTGGCGCCGATCTTC
>JAWOFG010000228.1:0-8830 GCA_046482365.1 Pelovirga sp.
CAAAACCGGCAGCAGTTAGCTGGTCTTGTTGACTGGTGGACAGGGCAGAGACTAGTCCGTCGTTGCCGGTAATGGTGACGGCAGAAATTTGAGAGTTAACGGTTGTGATGTCCCCATCGAAGCCAAGGTTTGTCGTATCCAGATGGGCAACCCTAGCAGCAGCCTGACTGTAACCACGAACCCCCACACCAAAGCTGCCGGCACGAATACCCAGGCCGGCATTTGCGGTGGCAGAAAGTCCGGTATTGGCCTTATCAATGCCAGCCAGTGCTCCGACCAGTTTGACCAGATCTTGAAGATCGGACTCGCTTTTGATTCCGGCTTCAAGGGCAGCCAGATCAATATCAGACAGCGTATCGATATAGTCGCCAAAATCCCCATGGAGGCGATAGCCGCCAGCCACGCCAACATCAACACCCCAGCGTTTTTTACCGATGTCACTGTTATCGGCGACCAGACGGTCACCGTTGACATCACGCTGGGCAAAGAAACCAAAGGCGGCCGGGTTGTAGTATTGAGCGCTGGTATCGCGCACCGATACGACATTGGCACCGCCCATGCCCATAGCACGTGGGGAAGCAAAAAAAGTATCAAGAGCCAAAGCGTGGGTAGGGATCATCAGGGCAATTGTGATGCACAGCAACAATCCAAAATGAAACGTTTTCATGGTGTTTTCCCTTTCAATGGTCTGGTTCTCATTTAAGCGAGGGCCAGAGGGTTTGCTGGAACGCATAGGCGTATCCGTGCTATATGCTTAAAAACCAGCGTCTCACTCAAACCAGAACCTCTTTGCTGTTCAGGCGTGCCTGGGCCATCAGGCCGCTGATTATGACTTTGGTTTCACTCGCGGAAAGAATAGAAGCGAGGTTGGCTTCAAATTCTTCCTGATTTTTACAACGGTATTCGTTGGTTCCCTGCTCATCGTACAGATTGGCGGGATAAAGCTTGATGTCATGCATCAGTCGTAATATTCGCTGTTTGTATTGCATTGCCGGCAGCGCGATAAACACGTCGTAATTAAAGACGGTGTTACTTTGCTTGCGCTCGACTTTCAACTCCAGAGTCCCCTTGGTCATCTCCGATAATACCTGCCCCTGCTCTTCAATGATTTCGTGCGGGGTCCGCAGATCGGTCATATCGTTAATATCACCCCACATGTTTTTTACTGTCATGATTTTATCCTTTCCCGTGTTAAATATTCCCCGCTACATATCACGCAGAGCTGATTGGTAAACGAGAATATTGCTGTTGATTACGTGTCTTTACCTGTCATTGACTGACACGAATGGATGTGATCTGCCGGCCTTAAAAGCATTGTAATGAAATATGAAAACAAAAAACCCATCCTCCACACGGAAGACGGGCATAAGAAAAATTTCTTCACAATTCTCTTAGGCAACCCGGCTATCCCAGGGGGATCCGTAGCTTTGCGTCCCCGGATTGCTCCGGGTTTGCTTTTGTCTGAGTAACATTGCGCAATTTATTACGTCTAATATTAAATTGCAATCATAAAGGCTCCTTCTAACCGATCTGTCTGGTCGCCGTAACCGGGGGGACCTCGCCAATATCGTTCAACAGTTTGAGGTCAAAAATGTTGATCTGGTGACCCCAAAAAATCTGTAGATATTGGTGACGTGAGAAGGGGATACCGAAAATCCAGAGCGGGTTCGCACGTTGTCAATCGGCATTGAAAATTGACCACCACCGGCGTCCAATGTTGACCCTCCTCAGGGGGTTGGTTTTGGTCGTTTTTCCTCCTTTCAGAGACTGCTTGAGGCGATAGCTGTCCCAGGTACATTCGATGATGTGGGCGCGATGAGTCAGTCGATCCTAAGTGCGGCGGTTATGTTAGGATCACCAAAGACTTGTGTCCAGTGGCAAGCCTCAATGCCCGGAGCGGTCGCCAGATGGGTTTTGCCGGCACCACTTTTACCCGTCAAGATTACGTTGCGACGATCCTTGAGATAGTCGCCCACCGCCAGATCCCGCAACAGACGCTTGTCGAGCGTGGGCACAGCTTCAAAGTCGAAAGCTTCCAGGACAGCGAATATTTGTTAGAATGAATAAAATATCTCATAAATATCCTGTTCAGTCGATTAACCACAGTTTGCATTTCATGAGAAGAAACTGTCTTAATTCAACAGGTAAAATACATCGATTATTTTGAGAATCCTGATATGCTCATAGAGCAATACGTTATTTGTCACCATTGACCGATGGGATAGAATTGCAGTGCATTTTTCAGAGTGGTGAAGGGGTGGTTTACGTATGAAAGGACTTATATTTCGGTGGTTTATTCTATCTATTGCTATTATGGTGGCCGCCCATCTCTTTGAGGGTATTCATGTTGATGGTTACGGGTCTGCTCTCATTGCCGCCATGGTGCTGGGATTTCTCAACGCATTTTTCCGACCGATCCTGTTAATCCTGACACTGCCGCTCAATGTGTTAACCCTCGGCTTATTTACTTTTGTGATCAATGCCCTATTGTTGCTGATGACTTCGGGTGTTGCAGGGGGCCTCGTAGTAGACGGATTCGGCTCCGCCCTGCTCGGCTCTCTGATTATCAGCCTCGTTAGCCTGCTGCTAAGTTCATTTATCAGTGATCGAGGACGGGTTGAGTCGATCGATATCGAGCTGCGTCGCCGTCGTGACGGTCGCTGGGAATAAATTCGTGGAGTGGCGGCCGTGAGATTAAATCACCACCATAAGAAAAGAAAATGCCCGCTCGGTGATGCAGAAGGGGATTTCTGATAGTGCAGTAATTATAGGAAAGTGCCTGTGACTGCCGAATACGCTATCTGTTTAACGCAGAACAAAAGATGAGAAATCTGCATGTAACTTGATGATACTGGGTGATCTTTTTTTCTATTCTTACTATTTGTCAATCGTGCCGCAAGGTTGTTTTCAGTCGAGGTAACAACCAGAACGGAGATGTTTTTTCTGGAGGAGCTATGGCTGGTCAGGCCCACTTTCGCTTTTGGGGCCGATTGTCGAAGCTGGTGGCTGGAGCAGCTGGCGAGACCGCGATTGCCTACCGCTTTCGTGGAAATCCGGCGGTCAAGGATTCGATTGAAGCATTGGGTCTGCCACACACTGAAGTCGATATGATTCTGGTTTTTGGCCGTTCGGTCGGCTTCGATTACCGGTTGCAGGCTGACGATCAGGTCGCGGTGTTCCCTTTTGGGGGTGAAGTGGCGCGAGGCGGAGAGGTTCATCTCAGCCCTCCGTTGCCGGACAAACCAAGGTTCATTCTCGACGTGCATCTCGGTAAGTTGGCCCGACGCCTGCGGATGCTCGGATTCGACTGCCGTTATCGCAACGACTACAGCGATTCGCAGGTTATCGAACTTGCACAGGCGGAAGGTCTGATTATTCTGACCCGCGACCGGGGGATCCTCAAGCATGCGTGCGTGCGGCAGGGCTATCTGATCGGTTCTGACCAGGTAGACGAGCAGGTCCTTGAAGTGTTGGATCGTTACCGGCTAGTCAATAAAATCTGCCCTCTCTATCGCTGCCCCCGCTGCAATGGCTTACTCAAGTCGGTGGCAAAAGAGAAGGTTATGCACCGGCTGCTGCCAAAGACCGCACAATATTATCAAAACTTTCGGCAATGCTACAGTTGTCGGCAACTTTATTGGCAGGGCTCGCATTACCTAAAAATCGAGCGTTGGATTACGAAAATCGTGGCTGCTGCCAAACAGTGAGGTGTTGCCATCTGTTCTCTGTCGGGACCCGATAAGAATATTGGCTTGTACCCTGCCTCAAAAAAAAGAATGCTGTATGAAAAAAAACCTCAGGGTTTGTGAAAAAGGATAGGTGGCCACAGAATAATTAATTTAAATTCAGGACACAATCTAAGACTGTCCAATGTTCCAACAGGGAGGGTGTTGGCAGTGGCATGAAGCATGCAAACCTCACTAGATAAAAACGTGCTAATCTGACCTTTCACCATAATAGGAACATAAAACCCAGCATGGCGATCCAGACGGGGTTTTCTGGTAATGCACCACGGGTTTATCAAATGCTAACCCTCTGATCAATGCGGCACTAATTTTCGCCACATCCTTCTGTCCTGGCTAACTACGGTTGAGGCTGTTCCCGAACGATTTCAAAGAGGGTGATCTCCGGCGGTGACAACACTCGCATGGGCGGGCCCCAAGTGCCGGTGCCGCGGCTCGTGTATAGTTGGCCGTCACCGGGGAGGGAATAGAGACCATCCTGTTTAGGATATTCGAGGGCGGTGACATAATTGAAGGGAAAGATCTGCCCGCGATGAGCATGGCCGGAGAGCTGCAGATCGAAGAGACCGGCAGATTTTTCATTGACGCGGGGTCGGTGCTTGAGCAAAAGGGTGAAAAAAGCGCTGTGATGCCGAGTGAGAAGGTTTGCTTCGTTCTGGCTTTCGCCGGTGGGGTCGTCGATGCCCACCAGAGTGATGGTTTCGGCGACAGTAGCCCCTTTGCCGCGCAGCACGGTGAAACCGCTACGCTCCAGGAACTGTAATGCTTGTCCGAGTCCAGCATAAAACTCATGGTTTCCGGTAACCGCAAACTTGCCCAAAGGCGGCTGCAGGAGCTGCCAGAGTTCGATCATCCCATCAGGTTGATTAATTTGGGCGTCGACGATGTCACCGGTGGCAACCACCAAGTCGGGCTGAAGTTCCTGTAGTTGGGAAATAATAGGGGCAAGGGTCTCCTCGCGATGGAGCAGTCCCAAATGGATGTCGCTCACCTGGGCGATGCGCAGTTGCTCGACGCCGGGGGGCAACTTGGTCGTTTTCAAATAGACCCGCTCCACTCTGATATTTTGTGCCTCGTAGATACCGTACAGACCCACCCCCAGTGCAAAAAACAACACAACAAGGGCGCTCACCGGGCCATGGAGGGTCAGACTGGGAGCACCCAGGTGAGCAAGGCCCAGGGCAGCAAGGTGCCAAAGCCCGACAATAGTAAAGAAGCTGAAGGCGAGAAAGACAAACCCCATCCAGCTATAACCGACCCAGGCCAGGGGACGGGCGATCAGATCATGTCCTGCCTCATCAATCACGCGTACTGCCAGCGGTGCCAGGATCATAAGCGCCATCCACGCTCCCGTCAGGAGTGGTAGTGCTCGACGGCCAGAAAGAAGAGGGTACAGTCCCCAGAAGACCAGGGCGTGCATGCCACTGTAGATGCCGATCAGGCTCGCGAGGAAAACAAACATAGGAAGTTCCTGTGGCGTATCAATTCGTCGGATGTAAATTAATAATCAGCATAATACTCTCAAACTATCCCCGCAAGCCTTCCTGCAGGCACCGAATGATGGTCATCGCTGGTCGTGAGGGCTAGCTCTGAAGAATGTTCCCGTTCCCTATCATGTCTCATGGATTAGGGTTTTCTTCTATGGAGCGGGTATTGCTTCACCCTGGCAAAAATGCAGGGTTTCCAGTAACTGTGCACTCAGACCAATTTTCAACCTTCCAAAATCTGCATGTCGTGGGTTCGAGTCCAACTCAGGGATCCCTGACATTATCTCATTCTTTGGTATGATGTTACTGTTATCCTGAACCGCCAACCAGCCACGAAAGGAGAATAACCAAAAATGGCTAACCTAGCGACCAAATACATGGGACTGAGTCTTAAAAACCCGATTATCGCGGGAAGCTCCGGATATTCCAGTTCACTGGGCGGAATAAAAAAACTCGAAGAAGGGGGAGCAGGAGCCGTAGTACTCAAGTCAATCTTCGAGGAGGAAATCCTTCACGAAATGAACGATCTCATGAAAGATGTCCCTGAAGCCAGCCGTTACCTGGAACGTTTCGATTATCAGGATCTGGTGATCAAAAGCGAGAACCTTGAAAGATATATGACCCTGATCAATGAAGCTAAAGAGGCCGTCAATATTCCGATTGTGGCCAGCATCAACTGCAGCTTCTCCTATGAATGGACGCAATACGCCAGGCGCATCGAGTCCGCGGGCGCGAATGCTCTTGAATTAAACATGTTTTTCCTGCCCACGGAACAGGAACGCAGCGTTGAAGAAATGGAACGTGCTTATTTAAAAATTGTCGATAAGGTCGTTGAAACAGTTTCCATTCCGGTGGCGCTGAAAATAAGCTATTACTTCACCTGCCTTGGCCAGATGATTCAGAAACTCTCCCGGCGGGGAATTTCGGGTCTGGTTCTCTTCAACCGTTTCTACAGCCCGGACTTCGACATCGAAAAGTGTGAAGTGACGCAGGCCAATGTCTTGAGCACGCCCGGTGACCTGGTTACTTCGCTGCGCTGGGTCGCCATGATGTCGCAAAAAGTGGATTGTGACCTGGCTGCTTCCACAGGCGTCCACGACGGTGAGGCCGTCATCAAACAGCTACTGGCGGGTGCCCAGGCAGTTCAGGTGGTCTCTGCACTCTATAAGAACGGCCCGCCCCATATCCAAACCATGCTCGACACAGTCGAGGACTGGATGACACGGCACGGGTACGAGACGCTGGAAGATTTCCGTGGTAAGATGAGTCAGGACAAGAGTACCGACCCGAGCGTTTACGAACGGGTCCAGTTTATGAAGTACTTCAGCGGACAGAAAGATGTTCTCTAACGGCACTACTCTAGAGGTTTTTGACCTCATTTCCGCTGCCACCTGTCCGAACATCACTGTCAACTATTGATAACTGATGTGGAGTAATGCTTCTGACTATGGAATATGATTTCGAGGCAATTGTATCGAACCTCCATTATGGGGGATTACGGGGAACCTGTCCGATAATTCACCTGCTGTAGAACACGAAACGCCTCCGGTTACCAGACCAGGGGCGTTTCTTATCATGCAGGGGCAGTTTCCTGGACGGTGTCCTGTCTTATGGGTTTAACTCGTTTGTTTCAAGGCTGTCACGATTTCAGGTTGTGCCACAGATTCATCATAAAATCCTGGACATTGGTCAGGATGGCAACTGCCTGGGCCGAGCCACGGTTGGCCAGCTTGTCGGCGCTGAATTCGCTCATATCGACGATGTAGAAAAAAACCGGTCTGATATTGCCATTGTCCAGTATCCGGTAGCTCGGCGTCATATTGCCGAAGGCTATGGTATGCAACTGGGTTGCCAGGGCGATGACCGTGGTCGCCTTGCGAGCATGAACCCGCATCGCATCCTGCGCCCGATAAACATCGGCAATCACTTCCGGCAGCGGGCCGTCATCGCGAATCGAACCAGCCAGGACGTATGGGATTTTCTGCTTTTCACAAGCGTACATGATGCCGTTCTTAAGCTGCAGCTCGGCGATGGTACGAGCGATCGACCCATGTTGGCGCACCTCGTTGATGATATCCAGATGGTTATAGTGACCGAGCGGTTTCAACTGCTGGCTGTAGATATCCTGACCAAGACCGGTGCCGAACAGCGCCGCTTCGAGGTCATGGGTCGCGAGCGCGTTGCCCGCAAGTAGCGCCTGACAGTAACCCTGTTCAATCAGTCCCTGCATGGCATTGCGACTGTCCTTGTCGAAGGCCACCGCCGGACCGAGTACCCAGGCAATGTACCCGTGTTCGCGATCATGACGCAGTACCCGATAAAGATCATCATAGGAACGGGAAAAAGGAGTCTCACGGGTGCCGCGGGTGCGAAAGCTGAATTTTTCGGCGGCAATTTCCACCGGCAGATCGAATCCTGTCGTGTGGACATAGATCCCTTCTTCCCCGTTTTCGGTGCGACCAACCACCACCAGATCTCCCTGTTTCACCCGTCGCGCCTCAACCACTTCGAGGGTTTCTCCCTTTAGTCGCAGAACCGCGTCCATCCGGCTTTCCGGTGCCAACAGCCAATTGCCACCACCCAAATGAACGTATTCCGGATGGTTCGAGGTACCGTGGAAATTTCGCGGAACGACACCGTCCCAAAGAGCCGGTTCGGTTCGAGCTGCCGGCGCATGACTCAAAGGCAAAATGGAAAAGTCGGGCGGACGGTAGGTTGGAATGATGGCATTCATGTCAGCTCCCAGGCAGTGAAGAATTTAACATCATGTGATCAACAGTAATAGAATCTCCAGCGGTAGACAGTCCGGGAGCATCGTATCGCACGGGTAACTTATCTGAGCAAAGCTGGATTTTTCATAACCCTGGTAACAAAGGGCGAGGTCATTGCCAGGACCAGCGCGCTGTAGTTGAGTTGGAATGACACTTCCGAGCCAACCGACAAGGCATGGCTGTCGGAAACCAGGATGAGGTGGTCGCTGCTGGCCCCCATAATCTCTATTCCAGCAGGGGGTAGCAGGCCGTTCGGGTCGGTGTCCTGACGACCTAAGGCGAGAATCGATTGCGTGACCAGGCCACGATCGATAACAGGCGAGGCTTCTCCGAATGCAGTTTGTGCGATTGTGCCCGATGGTTGTGATGGTTTGACCTTGGATTCAATCACTTCTGCGACAAGGGTAAAGGCATCGGTGAAAAGGCCATCGAGCGGTTGGCGATGCAGTGTTTCGCAGCCAAGCAGGATTGCCTCACCCAAACGGAGATTATTGATCCTTCCTGTCTTGACATCACTTAAGTCCCATTCCAGATTTGCGGAGTTTCCCCCTGAGACAATCTCCAGTTTGATATCAAATGTCGCTTCAATGAATTCTGCAAGAGCCGAAAGCTCGGACATATTCCTGTCATCTGGAGCGATACCGCAGCGGCAGGCGAGATTGGTACCAATCCCTTTCAGCACAATGTTCGGCAAACGCAGCGTCTGACGTACGGTCTTTATCAGGTCTTCGGGCATGATGCCCTCGCGACGGTCTCCTAGTTCGACCATGAGAATAACGCCGTGGATACGATGGGTTTTCTGTGCTACCTGTGAAAGTTGCCTGATAAC
>JAWOFG010000019.1:0-6680 GCA_046482365.1 Pelovirga sp.
TTAATGTCAATCACGCAAGCTCAAATAAAAGCTCCCTTTTTTTCTTTAATAAATGGAGGATCGGCTTTGACCGCCGGGGCCGATCCTCCAGACCTGCTTTTGGGGCAGATCATTCCTTCCAGTCTTCTACCGTCAGGTTACTGGGACTGTGGGCCTTAAGGACCTGCTCCAGTTCGGCCCTTGTTGATTCCGGCATGATGACCTTGATTTGTTTCTTTTCCTTGTCGACAAGCACCTTTTCGCGCGGAAAGCCGGCAATTGTTGAAGTCAGAAGATCATTTTGTGCACCTTTGAGTTTGTCTTCGGAATCAAATGTCGCGATCAATAATTTACTCATAATATTTCCTTTCATCATTGTAAAATATCCAGGTTAACAAATGGTGACTGTAGGATTAATGCTAACAAGCATTCCGACCGAGTCAAGTCGCTTATTTATGGCAATCAGCAAGACAACTCTCAACAATGTCAGTCATTGGGACTACTGGTTATTATTGCCATATTCACTGAGTGCCTTTTCCCATGAATCGCTCAGCTCCTGATACGCATCTGAGAACCCTTTTTTCATTTTGTCCCAAGCGTTTATAGAACTGTCCTTAAAGCTCCCATAGCGTTCGGCAACCTCAATTCTCTGTTGGCGCAGCTCTTTCAAATTGGCTCTGGTTTCTTGCCGAGCCGTCTGGCTCATTTGATCCCAATTGTTATCAACGCGGCTTTCCAGTTCGTCAATTTGGCTATCAAGTCTTTTGAGTGCACTGTCAATTTCCTTAACCGCTTGATCGCGCTTTTCAATGGAATATTGTTGAAGGGCGTCGATCAGCTCCTTTGTTTCCTTCTCAACGTCCCGGGCAGTAGTAGTCTCCCCACCGGATTGTGCATGTGCACTCAGCGTCGTAAAAAAGAGTGTCAACATTGCTATCATAATAAAAAGTGCTACTTTTTTGTACATAGGGCATCTCCTGGTATCCAGCTGTAAAGTTGCAAATCTCTGTCATGATCAACCAAAGCGTGATTTCGCTGACTTGATAGAACTGCCCAGGGATTCCCAAGCATTTTCGATACCAGCCTTGAGATCTTCCCAGGCATCATCACCGGCATCTTTTAGTTCATTAAGTTTTTTTTGCGCCTTATCCTGCTTCGTCCGCAATTCATCGATCTGTTTGTAATATTCGAGCTGTGCATCTGCCTCAGCTGAATCAGCCTTGGCTTTGAGCTTGCCGATATCCGCATTCCATTCCTCCAGCTTGGCTTCGAGTTTCTTTTCGTAAGCTTTTTTCATGCTCATATATTCTCTCCTTCGTTGTGTCTCCCCACGGGAACGTGGTGGAGTAAATATCTCAAAGTTCAGTAGGTCCCGCGTCAAATTCTATGATGTGGGGAAAATGCTGTGGAGCTTCGGGTGTAGCCTGGTGATAAAGCGGGCTGTCGGCGGAGACCCTCCCCCCCATATTGTAGGTAAAGGAAGTATCCGCTTGATGGCGCAACCAGAACCCTGTGTAGCTCGGGCCGCTAGCGCTGTACGCTGAGTGAAAATGAACAAACTGATCTTGCGGCTCCGGGCGGGACTGCAACCACTCATCAGGCGCATCATCAAAGAAAATTGGCTCAATGCGGGCATCGCTTCGCGGCAACTCACGAACCTGCGGCAACGAACTGAGCACAGCCTCACCTTCAAACAAAAGCGCATCATCGGGTAACTGATCGGTATAAAACCGGCGCTCGTTATAACAGCGGAATCTCAGCTGCGTCAGGTCGTCGCCTATTTCGGGTCGAAAATAATAACCGACAAAAGGTCCGAAAGTAAGACGCTGCCCCTCGTGGACGAATTCCAGTTGAGCATAATAACCACGCGGGGCTTCCACCGCAGCTACAACCGTCGGCGCCAGTAGACAGACCAGCAGCAGCAAGCACCGGATCATGGTTCACGCTCCCAGAACCGTCCGACCAAGAGAACCCCGCCACCCAACAGCAGAATCAAAAAACCGAGGGCTACGCCGGGGTGACCGAACCAGTCACTTAAGGTAATCTGACCATAATTGGTTGGCATGTAGAGCACCGGGATCAATGCCTCGTGCAGATGGGCAAATACCGCCGTGCCGGCCAGACCACCGAGCAAAGCAAAGATGGCATCCATGCGCCCCTCGCCGACCGCCGCCCAGCAGGTGCCGGGGCAATAACCGGTCAAACCCCAGCCGATACCAAAGATCACGCCACCGAGTCCGGTCGCAACCAGGCTGGTCGGCAGCACCCGGGTGGTACCGACGCCGGCAGCCTCCAGAGCGAACAGACCGATAGCGGAGAAGATGACCACCAGCAGCATGAACTGGAGAATAAAGCGCTCCTTCATCAGATGCGCGAGGACCATTTTCTGCGGATTGGTCGCCCCGACTCGTTGAATCACAAAGCCGAAGGCGATTCCGGAAAAGACTCCGATCCAGACATCATTCATGTTGAATACTCCTGTTTTTGTAGACAATATGCGCAGTCAGCATCGCAACAGAAAAGATCACTACACCGAAATAAAGCCCGCTGATCGCCAGCTGGGTCGATCCGGAGAGAAACAATCCGAGGGTGCAGCCGCCGGCCAGACGAGCGCCGAACAGAATCAGAAAGCCACCCGTAAAAGTGGCCAGATAGCGCTTGCCCCGGCTCGGCCCATAGCACTTCTCCCAGGCTTTCGGCACATCTGTAATGGGTTGACTAAAGCTGCGGCCGGCAATAAAGCCACCAATGGCCATGCCCAGAACAAAGGCCATCAGCCAGGAGCCCGGCCCCGGCATCATCCGGTAGTGTTCCTTATCAGCAACGTAATCCGGCGCAACCTGGAGGAAAAACCCTTTCAGCGTAGTAACAAAACCGCTTGAAGAGGCAGGTGGGCCGAAGCTGGCAAAGATAAAGACCATGATCCCGGCCAGAGCAATGGCGCTTGGAAGAATCGGCCAGTATGGTGCATTTGATTTGTTCATCACTATCCTCCACAGGAAATGTAGTCCTTCTTCTGACTACCTCATGGAGCCTTCTGGCCATCACTCTGTTGTTTTGTCGATTCTTGACCACCACCGGCACGATCGGCAGATGTCGCAGTCTGTTTAACCTGCGGCGACTCCTGGTCACTCAAGACATTGGCGGCTGTTTCAACAGGGTAATAACGGTCCTGTCGTCCCCAGCCGAACCAGGAGTTATCGTACAGCATGACATCCTCATAACCGAGCAGGCGCAGGACAAAATAACTAAAAGAACCACGCCGCGCTGAATGGCAGTACGTGATCACTCCGGCGGTTGAGTTCAGCCCCCGGTACATTTCAGCCAGCTCGGCGTAAGCCTTCATCGCCTTGTTATCAGAATCAACCCAGTTGTTTTCATAGTTGATGTTGAACGCCCCGGGGATATGACCGGCTTTGAGCGGGCTGTCATCAAGACCGGTGTTAAGTGCTTCCCCAAGATATTCCGCTTCAGAACGTACATCGAGAATCTGGTAATAGGGATCACCGAGGCGTGGATAGATAAATTCTTCATCCACCCAACGGCGCAGGTCTATTTCTTTGCCGGTGGCTTGATAGAGCAATGGTTCGCGCTGCTCCGGCTGATTGACAATTTTGCCGCCGGCGTCACGCCAACCGTCAATACCCCGTTCCAGAATCGCCATTTTCTGGTGACCGAGCAGGTCGAGCACCCAGAACAGATAAGATGCCGTTGCGCCGCCATCACGAGCAATCGAGTCATAAAGAACGATCATGTCATTACGGAACAAACCGTGTTGACCGAGGATCTGTTGGGCTTCTGCCGGACCAACAAACTGACCAGCCATGTTGGTGGCCGGGTTGTCACGGCGGAACAGGCTCCACGGCATGCGGATGGCCCCCGGGATCAGCTTGCCGTCAAAATATTCATCCGTGCGCACATCGACAATAACCAGCGGCTGCTGTTGCTGACGCTCCATCAGTTCGGTTCCACTTAACAGATACTGACCGTTCGGATAATCGCTTCCTTCAGTGGCCGCCGAGGCTAAAGCCCACCAGACACCGAGCAGCAGCACCAGGGCGATTCCGGTTAAACGAACAAAAGAAGGTTTTTGCATATGTTATCTCCTTAACGAAAAGCATCCCCCGCCTGATGATCCCGGTCTATGCCGCTGTTCACAAAGGCGGCAAGGGCACCAGCAATAAATCTGCTGACGACGCTGGTGAATACGCCGAAATCTACCTATCAATCTTAAAGACTAACAATTAAACAATGGCAGACAATGGGCAATTTGCTACTTTTCAGGTATCATCTTTCACCCTTTAAAAATCCTTTCAATAGATACCAAGTAGATGAAAAGCCGCCGGCAAAGACATCAATTAAAATGGCTTATAACCGATCAACTGACATTGGCAAGTTATTGATATCCCAGCCAGATCAGCATGTAACTCTGCAGCAAGTAATTGGAAGGTATAAGGTAGAAAAGAGGATGTGATCAAGGAGGTCGCAGCTGCTCAGGTGATATGTTGACTGCGAACCTGTTTTTCATATATGGGAACAGGCGCTCTCGCCTATCATCCCGGATTTTCCTGTGCAATCACAGCATCTGGAAGAGTAAACATAAAGCAGCTTCCCTTACCCTCACCAGCCGACTCAACCCAGACACGACCCTGGTAGATGGAGACAATTTTTTTCACCAGCGCCAAACCTAGACCGCTGCCATCATTGCCGGAATTTAGCTGGGAATAAAGATTGTAGATGCGCTCGCTATTTTCAGGAGCGATACCGATGCCGTTGTCACGGACATAAAAAACAATATCCTGTGCTTTCTGCATGACGCCGATTTCGATCTTCGGATGACTCTGATCGTCCCTGTATTTGACCGCATTTTCTATCAGATTTTGCCAGAGGCATTCAAAATGCATGGGATTTCCATGTAACTGGTGGGTCAATGGGTGGGTTATGATCTGAATCTCATGTTGATGCAGAATTCCCGCCAGAGCACTCAGGCAATTGCCAACCAATTGACTGGCTGACATGGTTTGAGGTGGAATTTCTTCTCTGGCGAGACAAGAATATTGTTGCAAGGCATCGAGAAGCTGCTGCATCTTGCCGGCGGCCTTGTTGATATAGTTCAGATCTTCATCAATTTGGGTCTGGTCAGCGTTCTGCAGATCCCGGCGCAACATGGCTGCATAGGTCCTGATGGTAACCAGAGGACTTTTTAAATCATGGGTGACACTGTAAACAAACTGCTCCAGATCATGGTTTGTCTGCTCCGGTACGTGCTGAGCTATTCCCAACTTCTGATTATTTTTCATGGCCTTGACAATGGACATCCTGAAGGTATCAATCCAACAGTTTCTGAATGGTGCTCATGACATTTCTTGAATTATAGGGTTTGGTAATATATTCATTGCCTCCGATCTCTTTACCGTAACGGATATCCTCGTCTGAGTTTTTTGCCGTCAAAAAAATGATCGGTATATCTTTTGTTATAGGATTCTCCCTGATCCGTTGACACACCTGAAAACCATCCATCCCAGGCAGTTGCACGTCGAGCAGAACCAGGTCGGGAGTTTTTTCAGCCACTAGTTGTACTGCCGTATCCCCGGACCTCGTCGCCTCGACATCATACCCGCCGTTAAACAGAACGATACTTTGGAGCTTGAGCAAACTGGGATCATCCTCTACGATCAGTATTTTTTTTGACATGCTTTCATTCCTTTTAATTTAGCGTTCTTGTTCAGAAAATTTCCCGGTCCGGCTGCATCTTCCATTGGCATCCGAGGATCATCCCGCCCATGTGTTGTCCTTGAGAACAACTTGAATGTTCCTGCATGCGGGCATAGAACTTTTTTCCATGCTGGTAAAAAACTTACCCATTTGCCTTATAATAACCATGGTGGATACCGAGTTGCGTCAGGATGATTCCCTTGGTCTCGTTGTCAAAATAATCCCAATAACTGCTTCTGGTCAGCATTCTGAGATCTTCAAGAAAAACATTTCTTTTACGATCAGAAGTCCATCTGTGATCAATCCTATCCGCTTTCACTCGCATACCTCCTTATTCCTGTTATGAATTACACGATTTCATTTTACGTTTTTAACAAACACACTTGAGTTCACTGTGTCGGCTGGTAAACGCTACCCATCCAGCATTTTTTTCTGCATTTGTTTTTTAATTAAGTGGCTTGATAGTATCGCTGGAATGATAAGAAGGGCAATCAGCAGGTGACTACTTAACAGAAGAGAGAAAAACTGCTTTTTGGGTAGAAATTTGCTACCTGAGACGTTGATTTTTTTGACTTGTCTACTGGCTTTTTTTGCATCAAATATAAGTAATTTAATGCTTTTTCAACCAGACTACGATGACAGACAACGAATCACAGCCTCCTGTAAATCATGAAAACTTACCGGTTTTGTCAGGAAATAGTCCATTCCTACCTCCCGGCAAAGCTCTCTGGTCTTTTTCTCGGCCCAGGCGGTAAGACCGATAATTTTGACAGAATCTTTACTTCCTGACTCTTCCCGGCGAATCTGGCGCGTTGTTTCCAATCCATCCATCTCGGGCATCTGTAAATCCATCAGAATCAGCCCGAAATTTCCCGTCCGCCATTTTTTAATACATTCAAAACCTGAAGCGGCAATTTCGACCTGCCACCCGCATGCCATCAGGCATCGTTGGAGGATCTTCTGCACCATCTCATCGTCTTCTGACA
>JAWOFG010000161.1:0-3718 GCA_046482365.1 Pelovirga sp.
CTGACTCACTGCCCGACCGCTTCGGCAATGTTCTGATTGATGCCTGGCTGGCCACCCAGGGGAGGAGCCCCGAGTCTTTCAACGCGGTAGAGCGGCTGTGTTATACCGGAATGCGCGGCATGGGGGCACTGGAATATTTGCCGGTGCTGGGGCCTCACCGGGCACCTCAGTCCAGGCCGGTCCAGATCGACAAACTGGTTGAACTTGCATCCGAGATTCTTACCCATCGCCATACCCTGCAGACCTCCTTCGGTGATGACGACAGCAGGGAGGAGGCGTTACGCGACATCCTGCGGGTCGGCACCTCGGCAGGGGGCGCAAGGGCCAAAGCGGTCATCGCCTGGAACCCGGAGACCAACGAGGTTCGCTCCGGGCAGATCAAGGCCGACCCGGGTTTTGAGCACTGGCTGCTCAAATTCGATGGCGTCTCCGGCAACAAAGACAAGGAAATGGAAGACCCCAGGGGCTATGGTGCCATCGAATATGCCTACTACCGGATGGCAACGGCGGCTGGTATCAGTATGAATCCATGCCGACTGCTGGAAGAAAATGGCCGGCGACATTTCATGACAAAACGCTTTGATCGGCAAGCAGATGGTGGAAAACTGCATATGCTGTCTCTCGGAGCCATGGCGCATTTTGATTATAATCTGGCTGGGGTCTACGCCTATGAACAGGCATTGCTTGTTATCCGCCAACTGGGATTATCGATGAACACCATTGAGGAGCAGTTCCGGCGCATGGCCTTCAATATTGTCGCGCGCAATCAGGATGATCATGTCAAGAATATTGCGTTTTTGATGGACAGGGAGGGGCGCTGGTCACTCGCTCCGGCATTTGACGTGACCTACAGTTTTCAGCCACAGGGCCGGTGGACTTCGCAACACCAGATGACGCTGAACGGCAAACGCGAAGGTTTCACGCTGGAAGATTTCCGCGCCTGTGCCGAGGCGGTAACGATGAAGCGCGGTCGCGCCGTAGCGATCCTTGAGGAGGTGCACAGGGCGGTTTCACGCTGGCCGCAGTACGCTGAGGAGGCCGGTGTCGCGCTTGACTGGCGGGATAAAATCGCTCGCACCCTGCGTTTGGAGAGGTTCTGATGGTGACGGGTTCACATACCAACCTATCAAGAAGGAGGGCTCTTCGATGAGTGACAAAAACCCGGTGACGCAGCCCCTTGAACGTCTCGATCCTGATCCGGTCAGCCAGTTCAGGCAGTGGCTGCAGGACGCGAAGCAGGTCGGTATGGCCCAGCCGTATGCGATGACCCTCGCAACCGCAGGCGGTGACAATACGCCATCGGCCCGCATCGTTCTGCTCAGGGGGATCGACGATTCTGGTTTTGTTTTTTTTACCAACTATGACAGCCTCAAGGGGCAGCATCTTCAACAGAATCCTTTCGCCGCACTGCTGTTCTACTGGCCGGAATTGTCCCGCCAGGTCCGCATTGTCGGTGCGGTGGAACAGTTGGATGCCGACGCCTCGGATCGTTATTTCGCCGGCCGGCCCCGCGGCCACCAGCTCGAAGCCCATGCTTCACCCCAGAGCCGGGTGATCAGTGGTCGGGCGGAGCTGGTTGAACGCTTTGAGGTAATGACGCAAAAATATGAGGGGAAGGACGTACCACGCCCCGCAAACTGGGGCGGCTATCGGCTGGTTCCTGATGCGTTTGAATTCTGGCGCGAAGGAGAAAACCGTCTCCATGACCGCTGGCGGTATCGGCGTGACAGGCAGAATAACTGGGTGATCGAACAACTGGCACCCTGATGAGCCACGCCCGCCGGGTCCGCAGGGACGATGGTATCAGGCCAAAAAGTTTTTAAGTCCGGTAAAAAAGATCTGGGCGGCAATCGCCGAGACAAAGAGTCCGGTCAGCTTGGTCAGGATGGTCAAGCCCTGTTGGCCGAGAACCTTTTCCAGGCGTCCGGCAATTAACAGTAACCCTCCCAACACCACCACCGCGCTCAACAGGGCCAGTCCAGCAACAAACTTCTCGCCCAGAGTAACAAGATCAGCTCCCAAAACCAGCATGACCCCGATCGTTCCGGGACCAACGGTGATCGGTATGGCCAGAGGAACGACGGCGACATCTTCCCTTGATGTGTTTGGCGACACGGTGGCCTTGCCCTGAATCATTGAAACAGCAGAGAGAAACAGTACCGCCCCGGCACCAATGCGGAAAGCGTCGAGGGTGATGCCGAAGAGGGCAAAAATGTAGGTGCCGAAGAAAAACAGGACAAAGCAGCTGATGGCAACGGCCAGGGAGATTTTGACAGCAATTTTGCGTCGTTCCACCAGGGAGTCATCCTTGGTCAGGGACAAAAAGGCGGAAATAACGAAAAAAGGAGTGAAAATCAAAAAGACTTTCAGGAAAAGATTGATATACAAGGTCGCCATTTAATAACTCCCGGCCCTTTTTTTAGCCGTTTCGTGAGACAGGTTACAAATCCAACGTACCACCGTTTCAGCGAAAACAGTATCTCTTCACAGCTGTTCAGCACAAAAGGCCCCAACCCTGCGGCATGGACGTGGCCAAAATATTCTTCGGGGACGTCAGGAAAAATCCGCTGGGCGCAGTGGTGTAACGACAATTCTTTTACCACAGGAAGGACACTGGTAGATTTCGCAACCGGTACAGGCAAAACAGTTGCCGCACAGCCTTTTGAGGTTGTCAGGTGGATGTTTGGCAGCACAGTGCTTGCAGGTGATAGTTTTCATTGGTCGGATGGTTGTTCGCACAAAAGAGAGATAAAAAAGCCCCCGACGAGGCGGAGGCTTTTTTAACAATGTGGTACCGAAGGCCGGAATCGAACCGGCACGGCTTGCGCCATCGGTGTTTGAGACCGACGTGTCTACCAATTCCACCACTTCGGCATGGTTCGACGATTATAGTGAGCAGGATCTGTTTGTCAAGGGTCTATAGGCAGGGAAATGCATTTGTAGATTTCTTGCCAGCATCCTCCCCGGGTAATCGTCTTGCCGGCAATTTCGTTGACGGGTACCAGGTCGATCAGGGAGTTGCAGATAAAGACTTCATCTGCTTTTATAGCATCCGCCAAGGTTAAGGGCTGCTCAATCGAGGGGATTGTAAGTTCACTTGCTGTTTTGATCACTTCCCGGCGCATAATGCCACCCAGCACCAGATTGTCCAGGGGGGGGGTAATCAGCTGTTTGTCGATGACGGCAAAGAGGTTACTGGTCGCTCCTTCAAGCAGGTTTCCGCTGGTATCGATAAAGAGGGCTTCATCGCTGTGATGTTGGCGTGCATGGTTGCGGGCGTAGAGGCAGTCGGCGTAATTGCCGTGTTTAAGTTGGGGCAGATGAGAAAAGGGATTAACGCGCTGGTTGGGGGCCAGACAGCAGCTGATCCCTTGAACGCGGGTACGCTCATCCATTTCGTCATAAGGAACAGCCGTGAGCAGAAACCGTCCTTTTTCGTGAGCGGGGCGCACAAGTCCCTGGTATGCCCCCCGGCTTAATGTCAGGCGGATACGGCTGGCCGGAGCCGTCAGGCGTAAGGACAGCTCCCTTAGTGCTGTTGCGATGGCCGCACGCGGATAGGGAAATTCAAGCAACTGTGCTGACCGCTCTATCCGCTCCAGGTGCTGATCGAGGAGCAGGATCTGCTGCTGCCGCGCCTTGATCGTCTCAAAAAGGCTGTCGCCGTAGAGAAATGCACCATCATTGACAGCCACCCGGGCATCTTCCTGCGGGATAA
>JAWOFG010000169.1:0-4023 GCA_046482365.1 Pelovirga sp.
TCTGCAAAAGGAGCAATAATTATCTACCAACAAAGCCTCCGAAAATCCCGCAAATGACGTACTTACGATTGATCAAACAAAAAAACCGCCCCAGCCAAACGGCCACAGGCGGTTGTTCTATTAACATTTTTCTCCAAACTTACTCGATTCAGACATCCCACCCTCCCGATGAAAGCTGTTGAATTTGTGACAGACTAAACTGACAGGACGCAAAAATCAAATATTTGTGCTTTGTCACGGGTCTGCCGCTTTGCGGCGTTCCTGGTCCTTTGTCATTAGTCATTCGTAAAAACCTTTAGCGGCGTCATTTGTTACTTGTCACTATTCACTGGTTCAGCAATAGTGCTATAGAGCCTCTGGGCGCAATGAATTGCTCCCCTACAGAAAACCGGCGGTTCACGTACCGCCAGACGCCATCCTTTTGATAGGCGTCAAAAGGATGCAAAAACGCCTCCACTGGCGTGGGGCAACTTGAGATAGACGGTGATGGCGTTGCGCTCGGGTAGAATGCTGCACAATGAGTAATGGTCTACAAATTAATGTTTCAACCTGGCTGCCCTGCGCACCTTCGGTGCTGAGGGGCCTATGACGGATGGCCGCTGCGATGATTTGACCGGTGGCGAGATACGAACATTCCGCTAAAACCTTCTGGATTCCCGCCTACGCGGGAATGACGGTGAAGTAACAATATCCGTCACGTCAACTGCTCCGGGCCTTTATCACCGGGATGACGCCCTGCACCCCCTGGCGAACGAAGTGAGAGGGGGCGCCTTTTGCCTTCCGTCAGAAGAGATACCGACTACCCGCCATTTACTGCCAGTGATCAGCGCTCCGTTCTGGGCACACCATACGTCGCCCCACGCCAGTGGAAAGATCTTTTTGCTGACTTTTTGGAGCGCTTGCCAAAAAGTCAGGCGGCGGGCGGGGCCGCGACCCCGCGAATTTGACCTTGATGTTGATCGCAAACAAGCGGGCGATACATGTATCGCCCCTACGGTCAAACGATCAATCGGCGGTTCGCATACCTCCAGAACCCATCCCTTTGATAGACGTCAAAAGGATACAAAAGTGCCTCTTTCAGGCCGCATACGGATGAACTTCACGGCTGATCTTTTCGCCCTTTTCAAAACGAGTACGACGCAGCTCATAGGCACTCTGAAGATTCAGCCAGAGTTCCGGCGTCGTTCCGAAAAACCGGGCCAGACGAAGCGCGGTATCCGCTGTGACTGCACGTTGTTCATTAAGAATGCCGGTCACCCGATTCGTCGGCACATGGAGAGCTGCTGCTAGCTGACGGGCAGAAAGATTCAATTCCTCCATCTCTTCCCGAAGAATTTCACCAGGATGAATCGGCCGCATGCTATTGGTCATGACACAAGTCCTCTCAATGATAATCAACAATTTCGATAGAGTGAGGGCCATCTTCACGCCACTCAAAACAAACCCGCCACTGTTTGTTGATCCGAATGCTATATTGCCCCTTGCGGTCGCCAGACAAAGCCTCCAGACGATTACTTGGCAGGCCGGACAGATCCTCCAGACAGGTCGCACTATCAAGGGTCTGAAGCCGGCGCTCTGCCTGAGCCGAAAAACCCTCGAACCTGCGCACCCGTCGACCGAGAAAAAGTGCCTCGGTGTCTTTGTCGCGAAAACTTCGAATCATCCTCTCCCCCTCACCCAGTCACGCGTTACGTTAAGCATAACACAAGAAATTATATGACTCAATCTCTAAACCCCTACAGAGAAGCAGGTCAGGTAACCATCCGAGACTCCTCAAGCCAGGGTAATGATTTGTCCTCTACCGTTTCGTTGAAGCGAGACATACCTGCCTGATTGTGCTAAATTTTTTGGGCAGCAACATGGTCGGACAACTGTCACTCGCTGCGGAAGCCCTTGTAGCACTCAGAAACAGAAAAAACAACCGCTCTGCCCGTGAGGTCCGAGCCTCCTTTATCCTGGATTCAATGTGCGTTGGCTGAGCGAGAAAACCTGGCGTAAATCCCTGGCATCGACCTCTCTTGTCGATCCCGACATCCTGACCCTGCCATTTGCTGCTGAACACCAGTGCGATCTGCTGATCAGTCCCGAGCACTTTCTCCTGATCCGTCAATTCCATCAGGGTGTTCTGAATCAGCTGGAGATGCTGGGAACCTTTCTTCAATCAGCCTCGGTTGTGCTGCTGTGGCCGACACCCGGAGGTCAATTCCGTGTTTACGCCAGTAACGATGCACCCCGAAAGCTCCAGGTGAAATCATTTGCTGCCGGCAGTGGCCTGCTGGGGGCCCTGAAAGAGCGTGTCGAATTTGCCCTGGCCCCTTATCCGATTTCGGCTCCGCCTTTGCCTTACTATCCTGAGACTCCCCGTCCGGGAAGTTTTTATGCCTGTCGCATCGTCTCTGATCCTTCCCCCGCGAAGGAGGCAAGCTCTGTACCTCTACTTTGTGTTGATCGACCCGCCGAGGAACCCTGGTCCGTGATCGAGATTGCCATGATAAAACGTACGGGCGAACAGATTGTCACCAGCCTGAATCTGCACGGGGAGCTGCTGCTTGCCGATTTTGAACGAAAGGTCCTGCAGCAGTCCTTCAATGGTCTGAAATTTCTCAACTCTGCCCTGACCATTGATTCGGTTTACCGTGCTGCCGTTGCAGCGCTGCGGATGGTTGTTGCGGCCGACCTGATTGGGTTTGGCAAGATATGCAAGGACATGGTTGAGGTGCAACATCTTGACGGAGGCGGATCTATTTCCGGGGATTCAAGGCGCTATCCGCTGGACGATTCATTGATCGGACAGGCGGTCAAATACCGCTGCACTCTGCCGGATGGTGGGGAAAACAAACAACGGATTCCCGTGATCAACGGGTTGCCCCTGTTTGATCCTTTCCCCTCAATCCTGGTCATCCCCCTGGTTCAGGATCAATTGCCGGTCAGCGGCATTCTGCTGATCGCCGGTCATAAAACCGGGCTTTTTTCTCGTCGCTGCCGGGATCTGGTTGAAATGATTTCAGCCCAGGTTGCAATCAAGATTGAGCTGGCTCACTCCCACGAACAGATCAATCAACTGACGGTGACTGACGGCTTAACCGGCATTGCCAATCGCAGAGCCTTCGAACGTGCCCTCGCAGGGATGCATCAGCGGGCCCTGCGGCGTGAAAGTCCCTTTTCCCTGATCATCTGCGATATTGATCTGTTCAAAAAAATCAATGACACCTGTGGTCACCCTTTTGGCGATCTGGTGATCCGGCAGGTTGCCATGGAGATGAAAGCGGTTGTCCGCACCGGGGATCTGGCGGCCCGAATCGGTGGTGAAGAGTTTGCGGTGCTGCTGGAAGATACCGACAGGAAGGGAGCGGCAGAGGTTGCTGAGCGCCTGCGCGAACGGATTGAGAAGAAACAGTTGCATCATCAAGGGGTTCGTTGGCCGGTCACTATCTCAATCGGCGTTGCCGCTTTTCCCGGCGACACGGGCGACCTTGAAAAACTGATCAACTACGCTGATCAGGCCTTGTATCAGGCCAAGAAATCCGGTCGTAATCGCATCGTTGTCTGGAACGCTGCTATTCGGGGTTCGTAGTTTCGGAGGGAGATCTTGCTTGCTGGCCGATCAAAATTCCCTTTGACAATCCACAAAATATCGATATGATGAATTTGCGCCGATTTGAATATCAGCTTGCGGGCGCTTGATAAATGCGGCTAAAGCGAGGATAACCCGTTTTGGCTGTGCAAGAGCCGTAACGGGTTTTTTATTGCCCGACATATGATCAAGTACCACGTCGCCGAGTTAACGACAACTTGCAGGGCGACTCACAAATACTGCTAAAGCGTCAACTGCCGACCCTCTCCCCGCCTCCAAACAATATTTTAATGATCGGGCCCACAGGCGTAGGTAAAACTGAAATTGCGCGGCGTTTGGCCAAACTGGCAGGTGCTCCGTTTATTAAAGTTGAAGCTTCGAAGTTTACAGAAGTAGGCTATGTAGGCCGCGATGTTGAGTCGATGATCCGTGATCTTACCGATATCGCT
>JAWOFG010000190.1:0-4188 GCA_046482365.1 Pelovirga sp.
GATGGTGTACTTGAAGAAATTGATGAAGTCTTTAATGAAAATCGCGAGTTTTTCATTGGTTGAATTATTGCCACCATCGTCACGCAAACGGGGGAAGCATTATGCTTCCCTTTTTTTGTCCGGTTGGTTGCGGCTTCTGTCATGAAAAAGCGTCTCGATGTCATTCTGGTGGAGCTTGGTTTGGCTGCATCACGTGAACGCGCGCGGGCGTTGATTCTGGCCGGTCAGGTTGTGGTTGATGATCATCGGGTTGACAAGGCCGGTCAGCAGGTTGATCCTCAGGCCGACATTCGCTTGAAGTCCGGTGATATCCCTTATGTTTCCCGTGGTGGTCTGAAGTTGGCCGGAGCCCTTGCCGCTTTTGGTTTGCAGGTCAGTGGTCGTGTCGCTCTGGATGTCGGCGCGTCAACCGGGGGCTTCACCGATTGTTTGCTGCAGAACGGTGCCGTCAAGGTT
This sequence comes from Pelovirga sp., assembly GCA_046482365.1. Classification (GTDB taxonomy): domain Bacteria; phylum Desulfobacterota; class Desulfuromonadia; order Desulfuromonadales; family Geopsychrobacteraceae; genus Pelovirga. The sequence goes on from JAWOFG010000190.1 coordinate 457, forward strand.
TATGCTGTCGATGTAGGTTATGGTCAACTGGCCTGGAAGTTGCGTGATGACCCCCGGGTCATCAACCTTGAACGATGCAATATCAGGCACCTGAAACCGGAACAGTTAGCAGATATTCCCAGCCTGGCAGTCATTGATGCGTCTTTTATTTCGCTTTCAAAGGTCTTGCCCGGCACCTTAAACCTGCTAAGCCCGGAAGCTGATATCATCGCCTTGATCAAGCCCCAGTTTGAGGTGGGTAAGGGGCAGGTGGGTAAGGGGGGAATTGTCAGGGATGCCGCGCTCCACGCACAGGTGGTGGAGCGTATTCAATTGCTTGCGCTTGATTTAGGTTGCCGCGTCGATGGGGTGATTGAAAGCCCGGTGCTTGGTGCAAAAGGCAACAAGGAGTTTCTCATTCATCTGCAAAAAATAGAAGAGCGTACCGCTTGTGCCCATGCCAAATGATTAGCTGTTGTTTCCGATCTTTGCTACAATGTAATGCTAAAAAATAAAAAAATATGCGCTTGTCACAGGATCCTCGGTCCTGCGGTAAGGATATTGCTACAAAGAGGTCATATTAAGGTATTGATATAGCAGGAGTATCCCATGTCATCTGATTGTTTGTTCTGTAAAATTGCTGCCGGCGACATACCGGCTTCTATCCGCTATCAGGATGATCTTGTCGTGGTGTTTGAAGATCTTAACCCCCAGGCCCCGACCCATCTGCTTCTGATTCCGCGCAAGCACATTCCAACCACTCTCGATCTGACCATAGAGGATAACGCACTGGTGGGTCATATTTTTCAGGTTGCCGCAAAAATGGCAACCGATCTGGGGTTTGCTGAAGAAGGTTTTCGCATAGTCAATAACTGTAATCAGGCCGGAGGACAAACAGTCTGGCATGTGCATTTTCATCTGCTTGGCGAACGGCAGTTGACCTGGCCTCCCGGCTAGACTATGTCCATCCGAAATACTCTGGATGAACATAACCCGGTTCCCGGATGGGAATTAATTGAAGTTGGCAGAATATGATGATCATGTTTGACGAAAAAACTGAACAACGCTTGATGCACGACATTATGGAACTGTTGGTCACCCACTATGGTGCCGAGCTGACCGAAGATGTTCTTGACAGCGAAATTGCCCGCCTTGAGATGGCGTTGAATGACGCCCGAGAATCCCATCGCGGACAGGTGCGCAAGTCGGGAGAGCCCTACATATTTCACCCGTTGCGGGTTTCTCATCTGGCGGCCCGGCATTGGATGGACTTTTCTTCGATTATGGCGGCACTGCTCCATGATGTGGTGGAGGATACTCCCGTTACCCTGGAGCAAGTGCGGACCAAATATGGCGATGAAGTGGCTCATCTGGTCGACGGCTTGACCAAAGTCACTTCGGAATTAATGGGCCGTGAAGATTTAAAAAAGGAAACCTACAAAAAAACCCTCTTGGTTGCGATCAACGACATTCGGGTGTTGTGCCTGAAATTCTGGGATCGTATCGATAATCTGCAGACAATTGAAGCATTACCTCTGCAAAAGCAAAAGCTGATTGCTGAGGAAACCCGCAGCGTCTATGTCCCTCTGGCGCGTCATCTGGGGATGGGTTATGTCGCAACGGAACTCGAATCCCTGTCACATTCGCTGCTTTACCCTAAGCGCGCCAAACGGTATCAACAGGTCATTGCTCAGCTGCAGGAAGACACCTCGGGCTATCTGCGCAAGATTCGCGGCAAGATTCATATCGCCTGTGAAAAACAGAAATTATCGGTAGTGATAAAGGAACGCTGGCGTCCCTTTACCGTTCCGGCCGCACAGGAGATGGGGAGGGGCTTTGTTGCCCTTTTTACCCTGGAAGTGCATGTTGACCGGATGATGGATGCTTATCTGTTCCTCGGCCTTTTGCACAGTCTGTTTCCGCCTATTCCCGGCAAGTTGCGGGACCATTTGAACCAGACCTCACAGCATGGTTATCTGGCCATCAAAACCACGGTTCAGGCTGAAGAACAACGCATGCGCGTTGAAATCACTACGCGCAAACTGGCGCGTTTTAATCAGGCCGGCGTACTGGCGCCGGGTTTCCGCTTCCGTCACGATAACTTCCGTGCCTTGATGAAATCTCTGATGGATGGTGAATCGGCCTTTGATACCGAATCGTTGAAACTGGCGTCGGCTACGATTCAGGTTTATACCCCGCAAGGCGAAGTGCGTAAGTTGCCGGAAGGCAGCAGCGTGCTGGATTTTGCTTTTGATATTCACGATTCGGTGGGGCTCCATGCCCATCGTGGTCACATTAACGGACGCATCCGGCAGCTGAAAACCCGCTTGTTGGATGGCGATCAGGTCATGGTTGAAACGTCGCAGGAACCTGAAGTGCTGCCAAAGTGGCTGGAATGGGCGATTACCCCACGAGCACGCAACAGTATCCGCCGTTATCTGCGCAATAAGGTGCGGGCTGCGCAAAACGAATCAACAAATGAAAAGGAGTAGTCATTGGTCCGTTTAGTCATTATCTTTGTTGTTTTTTGTCTGCTGATGCCGGTTGTTTTAACTGCCGGTCAGATCAATTCGTTCATTTATCACCGTTTTGATGACGATCGTTACCCCTCAACCAACATTTCCAGCACCATCTTTACTGAGCAACTGGAATATCTGCGAGAGCGTAATATCCCTGCGGTCTCTACCCGGGAGATTTCCGAACGGATTGCCCGCGGTGAAGAATTGCCTGACCATGCCGCCATGATTACCGTTGATGATGCCTATCTGTCATTTTATCAGGCCGGTATGCCGGTTGTCCGCAAATTTGCTGTTCCGGTTTCCCTGTTTGTGAATACCGATGCTGTCGGAACCCCGGGGTATATGTCGTGGGATCAGATTCGTGAAGTGGTTACGCAAGGGGTTGAGATCGGCAATCATACGGCCAGTCATGCTTATCTGGTGGAAAAAATGGCAGGGGAAACGGATGACCAGTGGCGTCGGCGTATTCATGACGATATTTTAACAGCGCAGCAAGTCTTCGAGCGTGAACTTGGTTTTGCCCCGGATATTTTCGCCTACACCTATGGCGAATATTCAGCAGAGATTATTGATATTGTAAAAGATCTCGGCTTTATTGCTGCTTACGCCCAACAATCCGGTGTGATTCACCAGCAGCATGATCCTTTTACCTTGCCGCGCTTTCCCATGGGCGGACCAACTGGGACCCTCGCTGATTTCAAGTCGAAGGTGGCAATGAAAGCGTTGGTGGTCGCTGAACAACACCCCATTAGTCCGATAATTTTCGACCCCAAGACTCCGCCGGTGCTGGATCTGTATCTGCCCGGTATTTCCGGCAGTGCCGCTCAGTTTAACTGTTTTGCCCAGGGTGGGACCCGTTGTCAAGTCAGTGTTCATGAGGAACGTGGGTCAGGCTGGTATCGGGTGACAGGTGACAGCCCCCTCAAGGGCCGACGCAACAAATATACCCTGACGCGGCAGACAGCAGAAGGTGACTGGCAGTGGTTCAGCCAGTTATGGATCAACGCCGACAATCCACCGCATAGATAAGGTTTTTGTGGACCAGGAATGATTATTCCTCTTTTCGCAGGCTGACGCCACTCAGGCGCTGCAGATTGTTGTGGCGGATCATCGCTTGAATTTCACGAATGTAATCTTCGCCGCGAATCGAATAATTCACCAGGCCCTCAGCTAAAATCAGTCCGTCAGGGTGCGTTTCACTGTTTTGATCTGCTCGCAAGTAGCGAAAGCTTTG
>JAWOFG010000211.1:0-28613 GCA_046482365.1 Pelovirga sp.
GAGAGGACCGGAATGGACGAACCACTAGTGTTCCTGTTGTCACGCCAGTGGCATGGCAGGGTAGCTACGTTCGGAAAGGATAACCGCTGAAAGCATCTAAGCGGGAAGCCAACCTCAAGACGAGATCTCCCTGGGGTTAGTCCCCCCTGAAGGTCCGTTGGAGACGACAACGTTGATAGGCCGGGTGTGTACGCACAGCAATGTGTTCAGCTTACCGGTACTAATTGACCGTGAGGCTTGACCATAACTAGTTTTTTATAGGGAAAGGGGAGGTTCGCCTCCCCTGACCCCCTTAAAGTAAAATGTTACGAACGTTATTCGCCATCAGATCAGTCATAAGCGATTAGAAAACCCAGTTTTACGGTTTTCGGTGGCTATAGCGTAGGGGTCACACCTGTTCCCATCCCGAACACAGAAGTTAAGTCCTACCGCGCCGATGATACTGCATTGGAAACGATGTGGGAAAGTAGGTCGCCGCCGAAATTATTACCAAAAAGCCCTCCACTTGCTGGAGGGCTTTTTTTTTGCCTTTTATATCAATTTTAGATGGTTACTCAGTCGGGATTGATCTGATAGTATTTGATTTTCCTGTGCAGATTGGAACGCTCCAGGCCAATTTCCTCGGCGGTGCGAGATATATTCCAGCTGTTCTTTTTTAACTTTTCAATCAGAAACTGCTCTTCAAAAATTTCTTTCGCCTCTTTATACGAATCCGGCAGATCTTCTATCAGTGTAGCGGACAGGCTATCAATGGGTGTTATATTGCTGATGTCCTGAGGCAGGTCAGAAGGCTTAATTTCTGTCCCTGGGGTCATAATCACCAGGCGTTCGATCAGGTTCTTAAGCTCTCTGACGTTTCCAGGCCAATCGTAAGCCAGCAGACACTGCAGTGCTTCTTCGCTGATTGTTTTGTTTTCCCGACTTTCTTTACTGCAGAAAAAATGTAAAAAATGGTTGCACAGCAGGGGAATATCTTCTTTGCGTTCACGCAGCGATGGCACCACAAAAGGCAAAACATTGAGCCGGAAATAAAGGTCTTCACGAAAGTTTCCGTTTTTTATCTCCTCAGTCAGTACCTTATTGGTTGCTGCAATCACTCGCACATCAACTTCGATAGTACGGTTACCACCAACCCGTTCAAACTTGTGTTCCTGCAGGATACGGAGAATTTTAGCCTGGGTTTTCAGGCTCATATCTCCTATTTCGTCGAGAAACAGGGTGCCGCCGTTGGCCTGATCGAACTTTCCGCGGCGCGCTGCTGTTGCTCCGGTAAAAGAGCCCTTTTCATGCCCGAATAGTTCTGATTCTATCAGCTCTTCCGGGATTGCAGCACAATTAACCTCGACAAATGGCTTGTCGCTCCGGCCGGATTGCTGATGGATAGCACGTGCCACCAACTCTTTGCCGGTACCGTTTTCACCGGTAATCAATACCCAGCCGGAACTGGGCGCAGCAACCTTGATTTGTTCTTTAAGCTTTCTAATTGCCTGGCTTTCACCAATCATCTGATAATCGCGCGCCAACTTTTCTTTAAGGGCTTTGTTTTCGGCGACCAGTTGTCCGATTTTCAGAGCGTTTTCAATAGAGATCAGGACTTTTTCCAATGACAGTGGTTTTTCAATAAAATCGAAGGCTCCGAGACGCGTTGCTTTAATAGCGGTTTCAATTGTTCCGTGACCACTCATCATGACAACCAGTTGTTGTGGTCTGGATTGTCTGATTCTTTTTAAGGTTTCCAGACCGTCGATACCGGGCATCCAGATGTCGAGGAGAACCAGATCGGGATCTTCACCGTTCATCATTTGCAGACACTGTTCACCATTGGCGGCAAAGGTGGTTTTAAAGCCTTCATCTTTCAGTATGCCTTCAAGGCTTTGACGGATACTCTCTTCATCATCAACTATAAGGATATGTTTCATCGATAGGTATTCCTGTCAGGTAGTGATCAGACGTTATCGTCTGCCGGTAATTCAATAATAAACTGGGTTCCCTGCGGCTCATTATCTTTGACCCGGATATAGCCGTTGTGGTCGGCAACAATGGTAGAAACAATAGCAAGACCGAGGCCTGTGCCGGTTTTTTTGGTAGAAAAGTAGGGCTCAAAAAGGCGCGGCTTGTTATGTGCCGGGATACCGCAGCCAGTGTCAGAAACCGTCAAGGTAATGAGATTAATTTCCTGGTTATAACTGGAGTTCAGCATAATCGTGCCGTTGGGGGGGGTTGCACTGACAGCGTTTTCCAACAAATTGATCAGCACACGTTTGATCTGCTCACGGTCAAATTTACTGTCGGGCAGATTACTGTCAAGCAGGGTATTAAATCTTATCTCCTTATGAGCTTGCCGGTAGAGGGTCAGACATTCCAGGATAATGTCATTCAGGTTATTCAGGGTGGGATTGGTAGCCGGCATGCGGGCAAAGTTGGAAAACTCGTTGACAAGGTTCTTCAACTCATCAACCTGTTTACTGATCATGCTGGTACACTCATCAAAAACATCGTCCTCGGCATTAAAGCGATCAAGATAACGGCGGCGCAGACGCTGTGCTGAGAGCTGGATAGGAGTCAACGGGTTTTTGATTTCGTGGGCAATGCGGCGTGCAACCTCTCGCCAGGCGGCCATACGCTGGGCCTTATATAGTTGGGTAAGGTCATCAAAAACAACAACAGTTCCCATGAAATTATTATCATTGTCACGTAACGTGGTCAGGTTGATCATCAAGGTATATTTTTCGTCACCAATGGGGATAGTCATGTGCTGGCGTACTGTGCCTTTTTCTGAATAGAAGAGATCTTTGAGTAGGGTCATGATCTGTGGCATATAGACATTGGGGATGACTTCTCTAAAATCCTTTCCCAGAACTTTGTCTGCTTTCAAGTGCAGGAGGTTTTCCGCCGATTTATTCACTGTGGTCAAGCGGCCACGGCGATCAATGGAAATAACCCCGGCAGTGACGTTCGCCAGAACGATCTCCATGTAGTTGCGGCGACGGTCAAGTTCGAGGTTGGAACGCTTGAGTTCCAGGTTGGCAGCGTTTATTTCCTGGCGGCCATAGCGTAAATCACCGGTCATCTTGTTAAAAGCCTGTACCAGAGCACCAATTTCGTCGGTACTGGTGGTTTCCAACTGGATGTCAAGATCCCCTGATGCTACCCGTGTTGTCGCGCTTACCAACTCCTGGATCGGGACGGTTATCCCGCGGGCCAGATGAAAGCCGAACCAGGTGGCCAAAAACATGATGATCAGCGCGATCAGCAGCAAAACAATGACGTAGCTCTGTTGAATCTGCCCCTTGATAGATCGGGTGGTTTTATACTGTTCAACCGAAGTGGCTATCTCCTTCATCTTGACGATGAGGGAGTAAGGGACATAGTAATTAACCACTACGACCCCGACGATATCTTCAGGGTCCCAGTTTGATTGTACCGGAACAATGCCACGGATCAGATCGGCCTGCCCGACCGTTGTTATCTGCGAAAAACGTATTCCCTGCAGACCTTCCCGCACCGGGTCCGAAGTAGCCGGGGTAATGTCGAAAATCGGCAGTTTCGGATTGGCAACCCGCACCAGTTCTTCATGGGTGGCTGAAAACACCTCAACGATGCCTAAATTGTATTCTTCCTGTTTCTCCTTGATGAGTTCGCGCAATTGCGGAAGGTTTTCTTCATTGAGCAGGCGCTCGCGGCGGATTCGTTGACTCAACTGATCAGCGTAATACAAGGCGTTGGCTTCTGAATTGCGGTAGTAGGTTTGCGCAACCTCAAGGGATTCATCCAGAGCCATCTCGACCTGGGTGCTAAACCAATTATCAATACTGTTGCGGATGAAACCGGCTGATACAAAAAAGAGCAACAATGTTGGAATCAGGGAGAGCGCAATAAAGGCCCCAACCAGCTTGCTGCGGAGTTTGGCGCCGGGGACACCACGACGGCGTTCCAGTAGTAATTTGAATAGATTGCGAAAGATCAGAAATAAAAACAGCAGGATCAGTAAAATATTCAGATTAATCACAGCCAGGGCGATGATGCTGTTGCTGATCGGTAGTTGTGATGTCAGATCTACCAGATGCACTTCAAGTTGGGGGATGAGCAGGAGCAGTACGAGCGCTAAAAGGATCGCAACCCAGTCACGACTTTTGCGGCGAGATCTGGATGTTTCGTCAGAATGTGTGTCCGGAGTTGTCATGCAAGCCTGCCTCGCTGGAACATTATCGTGCTTGCTGATTTTAGAGAATGCGAGCGGACAACACAAGCATGATAGGAGGTTTCTGCCGGATAAAAAAAGAGCGGCCAGATGCGGGCCGCTCTTTTGTCAATTTGCGATGGCTTAGCGGTTTATGCTTTATTGAGAACAAGTTCAGTAGCACGAACACCGGAAAAAACGCGCTGGGCTTCGCGCAGGGCTTCTTCAGTGAAATCGACATAAACCCAATGATCGGGATGATCCTCAATCAGCCTGACCATTTTGGCGTTAAGATCATGGCCGGCTTTGAATGCGCGGATATGACCCAGTAGCGGGGCTCCCAACAGACTGAAATCGCCAATAGCGTCAAGGATCTTATGGCGTACAAACTCGTTATGGTAGCGTAATCCTTCCGGATTCATCACCCCATTGTCGTCGACCACCACTGCATTTTCGAGAGAACCACCACGGGCCAGACCGTTAGCTTTGAGGTACTCTACCTCATGGAGAAAGCCAAAGGTGCGGGATGATGCAATTTCTTTGCAGAAACTTTCAGTGTCAAACTTGAAACTGTGATTCTGTACTGAAATAGCTGGATGATCAAAGGCGATATCAAAAGTGATTCTGAAAAAACGTGAGGGAATGAGGCTGATCCGTTTTTCCCCTTCAATAATTTCCAACGGTTTACGAATCGCAATAAATTTCCGTGGTTCGCCAAGGGTGGTAAATCCCACCTGTTGAAATTCACGCACAAAATGAGCAGCGCTGCCATCCAATACCGGTACTTCCGGACCATCGATGTCGATATGAAGGTTGTCGATAGAAAAAGCGGATAGCGCGGCCATCAGATGTTCAATGGTCGATACCGTGACACCCTTGTGCCCGATAACGGTCGCCATGCGGGTATCAACAACATTTTTTGAGCAGGCTTTGATGCTGACATTTGTGTCACCATCAGTGCGATGAAAAATAATACCGGTATTGGCAGTCGCCGGGCGCATGCGCATATTTATGCGCGCACCGCTATGCAGTCCGATTCCGGAGATGTTGATGTTTTTTGCGAGGGTGCGTTGAAAAATCATTTAGTTTCCGATCTGCTGCGTATTTATACCATTTAACCTGACCCTAACAATATGCAAAAGTTGCGCCACTTTTTTCAGGGCATAACATGTTGAATTTATTGTAGGTCGGAGGTCTTTTTTTTTAAAAGTGTGGCAGAGTCGGGATGAATTCCGGAATTTACTGTGGTGATTATGCCACAGCCGCCAGATCGTCAGCAGGCTGTTACATCCGGCCGGATCTCAAAATGGCGATGGCCAGTCCGAAGCCGAGAAACCCGGCAACCGAATAACCAAATAAACCAATAACCGGGAATCCCATCAGGCTAGGGCCTTTATCGATGTGCATAACGACGGATGAGCCGATAATCAGCGCAGCAATCACCATGCTGAAGGATATCCGGTTAGTCGACTTTTCCAGATCAGTAACCAGTCGCTCCAGCCCTCGGTGTTCCAGATCTATTTTGAACTGATTGCGATTGATACGATTGAGGAATTCTTTGATGTCTTTTGGCAGACTTTTACCCAAGGCGTGATATTCGCGGATGGTGCCGGCAATATCTTTTGTTATATTACCGGGCGAGTAACGTTTTTTGACAATCTCCTCGGCAAAAGGCTGTAGTTGCTCGACCATGTTAAAGTGCGGATCAAGTTGTCTGCCAATCCCCTCCATGGCAATGAGTGAACGTGACAGCAGCATCAGATTGGAAGGAAACTTGATCTGGTAGTGCGAAAGAATCTGAATAAAATCAAACAACAGTCTGCCCACCTTGATGTCCTGTAGCAAAGTGTCGTAATAGTCATCAATGAATTCAGCAAGGTCCCGACGCAGATTTTTCCGGCTTGATTCGTCGTTGAGATCCCCTGAGTACAATAACTGCGTGATAATCTGGTCGGCGTCACGGTGCAATACAGCCAGGAGCAGTTCGGTGAGGTGGATTTTAAGTTCATCATCCAATCGTCCGACCATGCCAAAGTCGAAGATGCAAATGACATCATCTGCCAGAATGTACAGATTGCCGGGATGAGGATCGGCATGAAACAGTCCGAATTGAAATACTTGCTTAAGAAAACTGTTAGCTCCGCGCCGGGCAATCAGTTTAAGGTCGTGCCCGGCCCGGGTTAATTCGTCAAAGTTGGAGATTTTGATCCCGGATACATATTCCATCGTCAGGACAGTGTGTCCGGTATAGTCCCAATAGACGGCGGGGAAGTGAACCGTTTCGTCGTCCTCGAAGTTTTTTCGAAAGCGATCAATGGTGCGTCCCTCACGGGAGAAATCGAGCTCGCGCTGAATGGAACGACGGAATTCCTTGACGATTCCCACCGGGTCGTACATGTCAGCGCCCGGCAGGTGTTTGTTGGCCAGATAAGCCAGCCCCATCATGATATCCAGGTCGGTAGAAATTAATGCCTCGATCCCGGGTCGGCGAACCTTGCAGACCACCTCAATACCGTCTTTGAGGGTTGCCCGGTGAACCTGGGCCATGCTGGCGGTTGCCAGGGGGACTGTTTCAAACAAGGAAAAGAGGTCTTCCACCAGATAGCCAAGCTCGGAATGGATCTGCGCCTGGACTTCTTCAAGGGGTACCGCTGGAAGATGATCCTGGAGCTTTTTGAGCTCGTTAATGATATCTTCGGGAACCAGATCGGGGCGGGTGGACAGGAGCTGTCCAAGCTTGATGAAGGTTGGCCCCAGTTCTTCAAGAGCGAGTCGAAAACGCGCCCCATGGGGAAGCCGTTGCAGATCGCGGGAGGTGGACCCGAATGTAACGGCGCGTTTGCCGAGTTGGATATAGTAATCAATATTGAGCTGTTCGATAATATGACCGAAGCCATACTTGAACAGCACAGACAGAACCTGACGGTAGCGCTTTAGCGACCGGACATTGCGGTTGAATCGATTAAGAGGCAAAGTTATGTCCTGCCGGCAACCTATTGCTCAAGGGTTTTAAGTTTTTTCTCCAGGGCGTCCACCTTTTTTTTCAGGGCATTAAATTCTTCTTCTGTGACGACGCCCATGCGTTCAAGGGCCTTTTTGACCTCCTCCTGCGCTACTGACTCCAGCTTGCTCTGATTTTCCTTGGCGGCTTGTTGCAACTTGTCCAATAGCTTTTTTCCTTCTTCTTCACTCAAGTTAAGACGTTCCTTGAGTTCACCCACCAACTCTTCTGCTTTTTTTTGTGACATGGACAGGGCACCAAGACCGGTGAGTAAGGTTTTTTCAATGATTTCAATCATAATAGTCTCCTTGTGTCAGGTTGAACTGCTCTGTAGTTGGATTTGATTATAACAGTTGGACACGATGCTTCAACCAGGAACAGGGGAGGATCATCCGGCGTAGCGATCCCGCTCCGAATAAATGCAGCCACAGTATTGCTGGCGGTAGAGGCCCATCTGCTTGGATATTTTGATGCCTTCATTCCATCCGTGGCGATAATCCTCATAGAAAAAGGTTAACTGAAATTCTGTCGCCAGTTGTCGCCCATAATCAACGATGGCATCATGCTGCTGGTAACGTGAGTAGAGCAAGGTCGTGGTGAAGGCGTCAGTCCCGATTTTGTGGGCCTGCTCGGCCACAAGGCGCAAGCGCGATTGATAGCAATATTTGCAGCGCTCTTCAGGCTTTCGGGCAACCTGGGCGAGAAACTCATCGAGATGGTAATTATCATTAACCACCAGCGGCAACTCGACCTGACTGGCGTACTCACGAGTGGTATCAAGACGTTTACGAAATTCCTGATAAGGGTGAATATTGTGATTGTAGAAAAAGCCCGTTACCTCATGCTCTTGTTGGCGCAGCCTGTTGACCGGGTAGATAGCGCAGTTAGCACAGCAGATGTGGAGTAAAATATTCATAGCTTTCGTCTTGTTTCAGTCATTGTAAGATTCATCTCTATGTTGCGATACCTGCGGACCGCTGTCAATTTTTAAACCACTCCGGATCGGGCAGTTCAAGCTTTTTCCAGACATTACGGACCAGATTACGTGCTGCTTGCGGTTTTTCCATCTGTCTGTAGCTTAAGTCGCTCAATAATTGATGAAGGATGTCGAGGTCTTTGCGATAGCGTTGCAGGATCTGTTCAAGCTGTTTGCGATCGCCGGGCAGATCAAAAGTCGTCTTGCCCAGATGAGAGCAGACCAGCAACGCCCGCTCCAGTTCCTCCCCGTAACCGCTTAAAACTTGGCCGTCTCCATCGACCATATCAAATTGGCCAAGGAGTCTTGATGTTACTTTAAGAGGCGCAGTGATGGCATAGCTTAGCATGTCGGGGTGGTCAAGAAAATACAGGTATTGATCGGGAAAGTTGGGAATACCATGGGCTTGAAGTTGCTCTATAATCTGCTGTTTGACGTTTTTTGATGCCTGAATAGTTGTTTTAACGGCACGGGTTTCTTTGTCTGACTTGGGCACAGGTAACTGCAGGACACTGATCAATTGCCGACGGAATAGCTCCGGCTCAGTAAAAACCAGGGACACCTCAGCCTGGTTGTCGGTTGTTTTAATCAGAGTTGGTTCAGTATTTAGTGGAGAATGCGTTAGTGATAAACACAGGCTGTGCTCGCTCTTGACGATTTCGCACAGATGGAAATGTTCACATAACAGGGACCACAGCGGATCATCAGGTGCGATCTCGACCAGAGCGACAGGGCATTCAATCTGCATGCGTTGTTGCGGTTGACAAATACCGAGAAGGTGAATCATCTGCCACTTCCAACGCGGTTGATCGGTTAGAATCTTGAAGTTACGATGCGGCCAGGAGGTACGAAGGCGAGCACCAAAAAGTGCTCTTTCGTTACGGGAAATGGGGATCGGACTCAGCAACCAGGCCGAGATACTACCACGATAAAGGGTCTCCGGAGTGAGTGACATCAGTGAATCATAGCAGAATGCAGGCTGTGGCAATCCGGCAAGTTCACGAGCAATAGCCGTGCCGGCCAATAGCAACGGCGAATCAGAAAGAATTGCATTCAGGTTGGGGTTGGTGGCCGGAGTGCGGGGATAAAGGAGCATGTTGGCGTTTTCCAGCTCGGAGTTGCCAGTCTCCGGATACCAGAGATCAAGAAGATGTTGCAGGCTTTTTTTCATGCGTTGGGGCGATGTCATCCAGCGTAACTGTTGCAGGCGCAACAGCAGGTGATGATAACAGACGGCCGCTTCGTTGGGCAGGGATAACGGTGCCGCATCCCAGCGGTAAACCAGACTGGTACTAAAAGGCTCGGGGGCGCGTTCCAGAGCTGTGGTGATTATCATACCGAGATCTTCAGGAAGCAGGATGTCAGGTAGCAGACTAAACCGCAAAGCGGTAAGAAGTTGCAGCAGGAACAGGCGGTTGGCTTCCAGCGCGCGCTGATCGACATCAAAAGCCGCTCCCTCAAGCTCCTCGGCCCGCTGGCTGCGAAAGGCATCGGTCAGGGCGGGCAACGCAAGCTCTTCGGCAATATTAAACAGATTGTGGAAGTAATGATGTGAAAGTCGATCCTGGGGGATGGCGCCGATGACCGCTGGAATTTTCAATGCGTCAATGAGATCACGCAGTAGATGCCGAAAAAAATCGGGGTGATCAGTCCCCGGTAAAGGGAAACATTTCTCCTCACTGATATGGTCGTCGCTGGTTCGCCATAAACGCACCTGTTCGGTTTCCCAGGTAACAAAGTGGCTAAGTCCCAGGGACTCAGCACAATGTCTTCCCAGCTGCAGTTCCTCCGCCAGATTTTTTTCCGGCAGAAGAACTATGCCACCTGCCATCATGCTCTGGCGATTGATCCAGAATATCAGCGGCGGTCTGACCGTGCCGACTTCAGTAAGGATAGGTGACAGACAGTCGACACGGCGAAAAGGCGTGCGCCCGTGGTCAATGATGTCTTGTGCCCAGCTTTTAAGCTGGTGGGCGAACTGTACGAGATGTGGGCTCATGAACAGACACTCAGTCCTTGAACAGGGAGTCAGTGACAGGGCGCGGCTTTTCGCGATGGAAATGCTGCAGGCAGCTTTCCGTTGCCACGCGCCCACGTGGCGTACGGTTTAAAAAACCCTTTTGAATCAGGTAGGGCTCAATCACATCTTCAATTGTGTCGCGTTCCTCACCGATGGCAGCTGCCAGGGTGTCAAGGCCGACGGGGCCGCCCCCAAACTTGTCGATCATGGTTAACAGCAACAGGCGATCCATGTGATCGAGTCCCTGCTGATCAACCTCCAGGCGACCAAGGGAGCGATCGGCCAAGGTCTGACTGATGATACCGTCACCTTCAACTTCAGCAAAATCCCGTACCCGTCGCAGCAAACGATTGACGATGCGTGGTGTACCACGACTGCGCCGGGCAATCTCCCAGGCTCCCTTTTCGTCAACCGGGATATTCAGGATGCCGGCACTGCGCCTAACGATCGTGGTCAACTCATCGGTTGAATAAAATTCCAGTCGACAAATAACCCCGAAGCGGTCACGCAATGGGGAAGACAACAGCCCGGCACGGGTTGTGGCGCCGACCAGGGTAAACCGCGGGATGTCGAGTTTAATGGTGCGGGCAGAAGGCCCCTGGCCGATGAGAATATCAAGCTGGTAGTCCTCCATCGCCGGGTAGAGGATCTCTTCGACGACTGGCGAGAGGCGGTGAATTTCGTCAATGAACAGGACGTCACCTTCTTCCAGATTGGTCAGTACCGCTGCCAGATCGCCGGTTTTTTCAATGACCGGCCCCGAGGTGCTCTTGATGTTGACCCCCATTTCATGGGCAATAATATTGGCCAGGGTGGTTTTGCCAAGCCCCGGCGGCCCATAAAAAAGGACATGATCAAGGGCTTCGCGGCGGTTACGCGCGGCATCGATGAAGACCTGAAGATTGCCCCGGGCTTTAGCCTGACCGACATAATCCTTAAGAGAACGGGGGCGCAGCGACAGGTCGAGTTGCTCTTCTGCGGGCTGGCCGGCGGGGTTAATCAGGCGATCATCCATGGGCTCTCCGTCAATTGCCACTATTTCAGCAGGACCTGCAGCGCCGCTTTGAGAATCTGCTCCAGTGGTGTTCCCGGTGCTGACTTGAGATTTTTCAGGGCCTGTCGAGCCAGGGATTCTTTATACCCCAGGTTGACCAGTGCCGAGAGGGCATCCTGATGGTGAGAATCACCGGTATCGGCATCTGTGGATGGGACACTGATAGCTGCCGAAATTGCGTAAGCGCTGGCTTTATCCTGTAATTCGAGGACCAGGCGTTCAGCACTTTTCTTGCCAATCCCGGGAATAGCGATCAGGCGAGTAACATCCCCCTGGCTTAGAGCCAGGGCCAATTCAGCCGGAGCAATGTGCGAAAGGATGGTGATGCCCAGTTTAGGGCCGACCCCTGAGACAGAAATTAACAGGGTGAACAGATCTTTTTCTGCGGTGGTAAAGAACCCGAACAGGACAATAGCATCCTCCCTGACGTTGGTATAAACCTGCAAGCGCACCGGCCCGGTTTCCGGCAGGCGATAAAAAGTCGACAAGGGGATATGTAGTTGATAGCCGACCCCGCCCACATCAACAATGATATGATCGGGGGCGCGGTGAGCGAGCTGGCCGCTAAGCAGGGCAATCATCAGAGAGGTCTCCGCAGTGGGTTGTGCTGGTCCGGTTGCATCTTTTTGTTCAGATGGTGACTGTGGGCATGGCAAATAGCAACCGCCAGGGCATCCGCAGCATCTTCCTGGGCAATCTCGGGCAGGTTCAAAAGGACCCTGGTCATCTGCTGAACCTGATTTTTACCGGCACGCCCATAGCCGACAACTGCCGATTTAACCTGCAGAGCCGAATATTCAAAGACCGGTAAGTCGGCATTGACCCCGGCTAAAAGGGCGATACCACGGGCATGACCAAGCTTGAGCGCCGAGGCCGGATTGCGCGCCATGAAGACCTGCTCAACCGCAACAGCATCGGGGCGATGGATGGCGATCAGGCGACAGATTTCGCTGTAGATGCGGTGTAATCGTAGCGCCAGTTCGGTCTTGCTGTCAGTAAATATGGCCCCGTTGTCGAGGTGAAGCAGGTGGTTTCCGCGTTGTTCAATAAAACCGTAGCCGGTGGTTTTGCTTCCCGGATCTATTCCTAATATACGCATATTATATCGACCGGCAGGGCCTGGTTACCCCATCAGGCGCTCCATTTCCTCGTCATCGATGTCGAAGTTGGCGTGGATATTCTGAACATCATCGTTATCTTCGAGCACATCGATCATCTTCATCAGCGACTCGGCCTGACTGCCACTAACTGCCGTCATCGTCTGCGGGATCATGGTAACTTCGGCCGACTGGTAGCTCAGACCCTGGGCGCTTAAGTGGTTGCGCACCTCCTCGTAGTCAGCAGGTTCAACAATCACTTCAATACAGTCACCATCGTCCTTGACATCCTCTGCCCCGGCCTCGAGTGCGGCTTCAAAGATGGTGTCAAAGTCGTTGCTCTTGTCGAAAATAATCTGTCCCTTACGGTCAAACATAAAGGCAACGGAACCACTGACCCCGAGGCTGCCACCATATTTATTAAAGGCGTGGCGGACCTCTGCCACCGTGCGGGTCCGATTGTCGGTCATAAACTCGACAAGAACAGCAACCCCGCCAGGGCCGTAGCCCTCGAATGTGCCTTCTTCGTAGGTGACCCCATCAAGGTCACCGGTGCCTTTTTTGATTGCCCGATCGATATTATCTTTGGGCATGTTGGCTTGTTTGGCTTTGTCAACGGCCAAACGCAGCCGCGCGTTCGCTTCCAGATCTGCACCGCCAATACGTGCGGAAATGGTAATTTCCTTGATCAGTTTGGTGAATATTTTGCCGCGTTTTGCGTCCTGAGCGCCTTTGCGATGTTTAATGTTTGCCCATTTACTGTGGCCGGCCATCGATCATGCTCCTTGAAACAATTGTGGTAAGGAAAGAAAACGCCGGCAATGCCGGCGTTTGATCTGACAACAAAATATGGCACCGGAGCCTGTGGCACCGATGATCAGTAGTGAACCACCTTTAGTTTGTCAACTACAGTTTTGACCCCTGCGACCTGTTTGGCATCTTCGAGCGCTGCCTGGCGTTCTGCATCGCTGTGGATGTGGCCGGAAAGGACGACTTTGCCGTCGGTTACGTCGATATTAAACCAGATATCGTCAATGCGCTCATCTGCCAGGCGGGCAATCTGAATCTTTTTCTGGATGATCAGATCTTTGATTTTGTTTTCGCACAGATGCTGCATTTCCAAAAGGTAAGGATCTTCAGCCGCACTTTTGATCAGTTTGACAGCGCAATCGTTGGTCAAGCGCACGGTATTGATGACCAGGTCATAGTCGAGGGGGTTTTCCCAATCACGATCAAAGTAGTACTTGATAAATCCGGCGCGTTGCTGGTCACTTCTGCGCACCAGATAGCGGGCGAGATCCGGATCAATCCACTCCCGTTCGGCCCAGCGGCCAACCCGCTCCTCGAAAGGAGCAATAACGCGAACCCGCAAGACACTTTGAATGCCCGGGAGCAGATCCTGTCCGCCGCGTCCGTAAATAATAACATTGCCCTGCAGGGCCCGTTCGAGCACAAAGAGCTGGATGCGGTGAACACTCAGATCAATTTGACGATCGAGGGCGTCGACGAATGCCGGCGGCTTCTCATCGGCCTGTTGCAGTGCAGCTTCGGTCAGGTCATAGGCTGATGCGGCATCTTTCAGTGCGTCACCATCGACCAGCTCGTAACCGATTTCTTCAGCCAGTTGCTGAGCGATAGGAATCCCTCCGCTGCCCATTTCTCTGGAAAAGGTAATGATTGCCATTTGTTCAATCTCTCCATTATTGGTGAAATCTGTGGTTGCCGGAGCCTGTTTTGTCACGGGGCTGGTCAGGCGCCCAATATTCGCATGATTTTTCTCATAATTCAATAGCCGTGATCGAGTTGCCGGGTCTTAAGTCATCTAGCCATTGAACAGCAGGGTGGTAGCCGCCATTTGAAGTGCCTGTCAGTACCATGGTGACTTTAAGGGTTGTAATTGGCCAGGCAGGATGGAATAATCCGCGTCTTGAAAATCAACCGGGGATGGGTATTAATGATGACAGTCACATCAGTTGAAGAAAAACCGGAATTTGTCAGCTGGCTGCACCGGCAGATCGACGTAGAGCAGGGGGTTACCTTTGCGCGTTTTATGGAACTGGTTCTCTACCATCCTGACTATGGTTACTATACCTCAGCGCGTACCCGTATCGGTAAACAAGGTGACTTTTTCACCTCTTCCAGTGTGCATCCCTGTTTCGGTCGTTTGATTGCGCGCCAACTGGAGCAGATGTGGCAACTGCTCGGTCGTGGTAATTTTGTTGTTGCTGAGCAGGGCGCCGGTGAGGGGCATCTGGCGATTGACGTGCTCGATGCCATCAAGGAAGATTTCCCCGCCTGTTACCAGTCCTTAACCTATCGCATCGTCGAGATCAGCCCCGATGCCCGCCAGCGTCAGCAGGAAGCCTTGCACCAGCATGTAGCCGCCGGCCGGGTTGACTGGTGTGACCTTGACGAATTGGCCGGAATGCGCGGCTGTCTGTTGAGCAATGAACTGGTTGATGCTTTTCCCGTCCATCTGGTTCAGACCGTAGAGGGCAAACTCCAGGAAGTTTATGTGGTGAGTCAAGAGGGTGAATTCGCTGAAGAGTTGCGTGCTCCATCAACACCGCAGCTGGTGGATTATTTTGAGCAGGTGGGCATTGCCCCGGCGGAAGGTAACCGCTGTGAGGTCAACCTGGCGGCGCGTGACTGGATGACCCAGGTCGCCGGCGTTCTTGCCGAAGGCTTTGTTCTGACCATCGACTACGGCTACCTGGCCAAGGACCTTTACGCCCCGGAGCGGCACGCTGGCACCTTGCTCTGTTATCATAAACATCAGACCAACGAAGACCCTTATCGGCATATCGGCTGTCAAGACATGACTGCCCATGTCGATTTTACTGCCTTGCAACAGGTCGGGAAAGAAAATGGACTTGAACCTCTTTATTTTGGTCACCAGTACCAATTCCTTATGGGATTGGGTTTCCTTGAGCTGTTGATACAGATGCAGAGTGGTGAAGTTGATCCACGCAAAGCGCAAGCGCTGCGCCTGACCATGAAGCGCCTGATTCTCCCTGAAGCCGGGATGGGGGAGAGTTTCAAGGTATTGATTCAGGGCAAAAATGTCGGGCAACCTGAGCTGCTGTGTGCTCGGCGGATACAAGATATCCCGTTGCCGGCAACCGGTTTGATCTGATACTTGCACTGGAAAATTGAACGCGCCTATAATGGGCTAAACAACAACCAAGGGAGGATATAAGCAGATGAAACAACGTGTACAAGATGTGTTGGATATGATTCGCCCGGCACTCCAGGCTGATGGTGGCGATGTCGAGCTGGTAGATGTTTCGGACGAGGGCGTTGTCAGTGTCAAGCTGACCGGTGCCTGTGGTTCTTGCCCCATGTCAACCATGACCCTGAAGATGGGGATTGAGAAAAACCTGATGGAACAGATTCCGGAAGTTAAAGAAGTTGTCCAGGTTCGCTAGATAATCCCGGGCAGCATCCTCATAACAACAAAAGGCCTGTGCATTACGCGCGGGCCTTTTTGTCGTTACCGCGTCAATTGTCTTCCTTTAGGGATCGGCTGGCTCGGCGCAGGCGACTTGATAGCCGCAACAGGAATCCCTGATGGGTTGTCAAGGCGGCATGCGGGCACAGTTCCTGGCAACAGAAGCAACGAATGCACAAATCGTAATTGATGTTAAGGCGATTTTTCTCTATTGCCATGGCATGGGGTGGACAATGTTTAACGCAGGCATGGCAACGGACGCAGCGTTGATGATCAACCTGTGGATGTGCGGTCAGCAGATGTTTAAGCCGCCGACCGAAATAGCCGGGGATGCCGAAGTTGACATCGGTCATTTTTGCGGCACGAAAGTGATCGATCTGCAGTTCAATCAAAGGGGTGCCGACCAGTTCAAGCTCTGTCAGTCTGGCCAGCGGCCGCCCACCGGCCAGCGCCTGCTGTTGCGTGAACACCTGTTCCGGCCTCATTTTCACCAGCGCTGTGGCAACCGTATCAACCGCCTGTGCCGAGGTGCCGGCAAGTAGCGCGCCGATCTTTACCGGATCACCGCTGCCCGGGCCCTCTCCCTCCATGCCGATGACCGCATCAACAATGTTCAGGGTGGGAGGTAAAGCTTCACAGATCTCCAGCAGCATGCGGGCAAACAGGTTTTTATCAGCCCCGGCCTGCAGATGCATGCCCGGCTTGCGCATGCCGATCAGGGCGCCGAACATGTTTTTAACAGCGCAGGTCAAGCCCATCATCTGATGGGTTTTGAGCTTCGGCACGTTGATGATGACATCGGCATCAAGGATGTCTTTTGCCACTTCAAGCTGATGAAGAGTTGCCCCTTTCGGGTGGATGATAACCGACTCGGAAAAAGGGGCAAAAGCTGCCCCGGTTTCTTCAATTATTTCAAAAATCCCGGTTTTGCGGGCCACCACAGCAGGGCTGCCAATTCCCGGGGAATCTCCCACTGAGACCTGGCCGCCGGCAGCCATGGCTTGTCTGATGACCGCGCGGACGACCTGTGGATGGGTCGTTACAGCCCTTGCCGGATCTTTTCCTGATAACATGTTGGGTTTGATCAGAACCTTCTGCCCCGGTTTGATAAAGTTATTCATGCCGCCCAGGGGGGCCATCAATGTCTGTATCGCCTCATCGACGGTGGCAGGGTCGTAGTGGTCAAGGGCCGTTAAGCTGACCCGATTTGCCGGCGGGTTGGTTGTTGTGCTCAAAGATTGATGCCGGGCTGGTGCAGAAGTAAGTGGCGAGGCCACCCTTTAAGCCACAGGCTTTGCCGTGAGGGCGGCAGTAGTCGCATCAATGACGGCCGTGCGATAGAGCAAGGAGGTGTGCCCCATGTTGTCGAGTTCGACCTGGGCTCCCCAGGGCAGTTGGGCCG
This sequence comes from Pelovirga sp., assembly GCA_046482365.1. Classification (GTDB taxonomy): domain Bacteria; phylum Desulfobacterota; class Desulfuromonadia; order Desulfuromonadales; family Geopsychrobacteraceae; genus Pelovirga. Next base: position 17,182 of record JAWOFG010000211.1, read on the forward strand.
AGGTGTTAGGCAGAACCATGTTGTCCTTGCGCGTGTAGATATTAACCGTCTGCACCCCGACAGGTTCAGGTTCGCTGTTGAGGCGCCTGAGAAAGTCAGATCCGGGCATCAGCAGTTTGCCCAGGGGCATAAAGGAAAAGGGGGTGAGTTTTGAACCCTGATGAGGGGTGCCGAGAAAGATCAGGCGATCCACCTTGTTCTGCCCGCCGCGGCGCTGGACATAGTTGCGAGCGATGATTCCGCCCATGGAATGGCCAACCAGGTTGACTTTATTGACCCCCAGACGATGGCGCAGTTCATCAATTTTTTTTGACAACAGTTCCGTCTGGACCTCTTCACTGTGAAATCCTGACAAGTTAATGGTAAGAATGTTTTCGCAGCCATGATGTTTTAAGCGGGATCTGAACCAGAACCAGCAGGCACGGTTGACAAAAAGGCCATGAAGCAGCAGAGTCGGGGTTACTCCGCGTTTGAGTTGAGGCCGACCCGCAGGGAAAATGCCGAAAGGAACTGTGAGCAGGGTGGTAAAATTGAAAAAAAACTCCGGCAGGAGTAGTGGCAAAATGCGGCGCAGATTGGCACGGCTACAGCGATCTTTAATCAGCTCCGGGTGGGCATTGGCGTATTCATACCAGAGGATACTGAAACTCAACAGTACAACCAGAAGATCAAAAATCAGCAGCAAAGATAGCAGCAGAATGAACACATATAACAGGCTTATGGGCAAGCTCATGGGGTGACCTTTTTTGTAGTGGTGAGCTGAAATTCCCGGGCCGGGCTGGGAGATCGAAAAACCTCGACGGCAACCATTGTAACGGCTTAAGATGGTGGAAGTATGCCACGCAAATGGGCAATCGTCAATCAGCCCCCAGCATGAAAAGGCACGTCGATGGAACATTATCTGCTCCTGTTTCAACGGCATCTGGAGATCGAGCGTAACCTCTCATCTCATACGGTCAATGCCTATCTGCGCGATCTACGGCAATTTTGTGCGTTTATCGAAGAGGTCCATGGTGCGCCGCTTGGTGCCGGCAGTCTTGCGCCCGTTGATGTGCTATTGCTTCGCCGCTTTCTGGCAACCCTGCAGAAAAGCTGTCAGCGTTCCAGCATCGTGCGCAAACTCTCATCACTTAAAACCTTTTATCGTTATCTCGAGCGTCAGGGGGTGATCGAGGCATCTCCCATTGCTGCGGTTGTCGCCCCACGACGCCAGCGGTATCTGCCCCGGGTACTCAGCGCCGAGCAAACCGGTGCTTTGCTCGATACGCCGGTCAACACTTACCCGCAACTGATCCGTGATCTTGCCATCTGTGAGCTCCTCTATTCTTGTGGCTTGCGGGTCAGTGAATTGGCAGGGCTTGATCTTGATTCCATTGATCTGGAACAACGACAGGTGCGGGTGGTGGGAAAAGGGAACAAGGAACGCATTCTGCCGGTGGGGCGAGCGGCTTGCCAAGCCCTTCAGCTTTATCTGGAGCAGCGCCCGACGGAGGATGAAAAGGGACTGTTTCTCAACTATCGTGGTGGTCGTCTGACGACTCGCAGTATTCAGCGGCTGCTCAAGCGACGTTTGCTGCAGCTGAATCTGCCAACCGATGTTACCCCCCATGCGCTTCGCCATTCCTTTGCCACTCACCTGTTGGACGCAGGTGCCGATTTACGGGTGATCCAAGAGCTGCTGGGTCACGCCTCCCTGTCAACTACCCAGCGCTATACCAGTGTCAGTTTTGCTCATTTGACCAGCGTCTATGACCGGGCCCATCCGCGCAGCCGGAAAAAATAACCAAATTAGTCGTCTTTGCCCTTGACTCACAGGGAATGGTCATTAGAATAAGGTCCAATATTGTTGGTCATTTGAGTCACGTCAATAAAAACAAGGAGTTTTATCAATGAGTGTGCTTGTAGGAAAGAAAGCCCCGGAAATAAACGCCCCCGCCGTTATGGCGGATGGGTCCATCAATGATTCTTTTTCCCTGTCGGATTATCATGGCAAATACATTGTGTTGTTTTTCTATCCCCTCGACTTCACCTTTGTCTGCCCTACCGAGTTGATTGCCTTCAGTCATCGTATCAACGAGTTTGAAAAACGGGATGTTCAGGTTCTCGGTTGTTCCATCGATTCCCAGTTTACCCATCTGGCCTGGCGTAATACTCCTGTTGAGAATGGTGGTATCGGGCCGGTGAAGTATCCGCTGATCGCCGATATCAAACATCAGATCTGCCGTGATTATGATGTAGAACTGGATCCTGCCGGTGTGGCACTGCGTGGTTCCTTTCTTGTTGACTGCGAAGGGATTGTCCGTCATCAGGTCGTTAATGATCTACCCCTGGGGCGCAATATCGATGAGATGTTGCGCATGGTTGATGCTCTGCAATTCCACGAAAAGCATGGCGAAGTCTGCCCGGCCGGCTGGAAAAAAGGAGATCAGGGGATGGTTGCGGATGGCGACGGTGTTGCCTCCTATCTGGCAGAGCAGGCAGTAAAACTATAGTAATTTTTAACATTTCATTGTTTTCAATAAAAAAAGGTGGCAAAAGTCACCTTTTTTTATTGATTATCAAACTATAATAAGGTTTAATTTATCCTATTATTAACATTTACAAAAAATATCAACAGGAGGATGATCTGGGCTTAGCGTTCAAACGACTTAAAAAAGGGGGAGCCGCCGTCGGGATCTGCCTGGAAGCGGATGCCTTTTCTGTTGCCGGGGTGTCCCGTGGGGCCGACGGCCCTCCGCGCCTGACTTTTGCTGAGCGGACAGCGATTACTGACACTCAGCAGCAAAAAACCCACCTCGAAGAACGTCTACGACGGGGCAAGCTTCATGGCCGGCAGTCTCATGTGATTCTTCCCCTGAATACTTATCAGACCATGCAGCTCGACTTGCCCGATGTCCCCCTGGAAGAAGCTCGTCAGGCGGTCCGTTGGCAGATCGGTGAGCGCATCGATTACCCGGCAGAACAGGCGCAGATTGATCTTTATCAGATTGCCCCCTTTGCAGGTGAACGGCGGGAACAGAGTTATGCGGTTGTGGCACGGCGTCAGGAGTTGCGCGAACAGGTTGACGTCCTTGCGGCGATTGGCCAGCGTTTGCAGACCATTGATATCCCTGAATTTGCCTTGCGCAATGTCTGTGAACTCTTTGTTGAAGATCCGCGTGGTGTTGCCTTGCTGTTGCTGCTTGAACAGTCGGGACTTTTTGTTGTGGTACGGGATGGAATTCTCTATTTGAGTCGGCAGTTGCCGATGGGAATGAACAGCCTGCTGGCTTATGATCCGGATGATTCAGCCATGATCAGCCTGTTCGATACCATTGTCCTGGATATTCAGCGTTCCTTCGACTATTGCGAGAGCACCTTTCAACTGCCGACGGTGTCCCGCCTGCTGGTTGCCCAGACCCAACAGGAAGTTCCTGCGCTGGTCAATTATCTGAGCGACTATCTGACCACACGGGTTGAGCCATTACGGCTTGCTGACGTCATGGATGTTCCTGATCAACTTGATCAACTGACGCTGAATCATCTGCTGCTGGCGATTGGTGGCGCTCTGCGCCAGGGAGATAAATGATGCGGCAACAGATCAATCTCTATCAGCAGGGGCTATTTGATCGCCCCGCCCCGCTCTCCAGCCGCCAGGCCGGATTGTTGCTTCTGCTGAGCCTCTCGATGATCCTTGCTCTTGGCGGCTACGGGTATTGGCGCGGGATGGCACTGGAACCAGAGCGCGCTGAACTGGCCCAGCGTCAGGAGCAGATGCGTGCCCGCGTAGCCGAACTTGAGCAACAATTCCCGGTTCGTCAGTCATCGCCTCTGTTACAGCAGCGGATCACGCGCCTGGAGCAGGAGGTGAAGGGACTTAAGCAGACCCTGGATTATGTTCTCCAGCGCGAACAGGGGCGCAACCCGGAGATGCTGGCAGCGCTGGAAGGATTGGCTCAACGCCAACATAGCGGACTCTGGCTGAACCTGATTCGCCTGTCCCGCCAGGGGCATGAGGTGGAATTGTCCGGCCGCGCCTTTACCCCTGAACTGGTGCCCGACTACCTGCAGTGGTTGAGCGACGAGGGCGTTTTTTCCGGTCTGACCTTTTCCCGTTTGCGCCTGTCGCGCCTGCAGGAGTCTCCCGGTCACGTTGATTTTCATATTGGCTCCAGTGCGGCAGGAGGACGTTGATGGCCAGACAGTGGACAGTATTGGTTCAGTGGTTTGATCAGCGCGCTCTGCGCGAACGGGTGGTGCTGCTGTTGTGCGCGGTTGCGGTGATGGTGGCAACGGTCTATCTGGTGGTGCTCGAACCGGCGGCCAAAAAGAGAACTCTGGCCCGTCAGCAAATCGAGCAGATGACGGCTGAAATCAGTCAGCTGGAAATGACGGAAACCCTGATTAAAGAGCGTTCCCAGGTGGACCCCGATCTGGAGTTGCGTGAACGGCATGATCAACTGGTGGAACAACTGGCCGAACAAAGCCAACAGTTGCACCAGGGCGTGTCACATCTGGTCACGCCTGCGGAAATGCCGGAATTGTTGAAACAGATGCTCACTCAGGGCAATCTTCACTTGATTTCTCTGGAAAGCCTGCCGGCGGAACTGATCTCTTCCGGCACAGAGTCCGGTGACCAGTCTTTGCTTCTTTATCGCCATCCTGTGCAGATGGAATTGCGTGGAGATTATCTGGGCCTGCTGGCCTATTTGCGCCAGCTCAACCAGTTGCCGCGTTTACTGGTATGGGAAGAGGTTGCTGCGGTGACCCGGGAATATCCAGTCACAACGATCCGTCTACGCGTGTATACCCTGGGGCTGTCTGAGGAGTGGTTGGGTGGCTGATATGAATAAAATCCTGGTTTTGCTCCTGCTGATCGTTACTCCCGGCCTGACCTGGGCCCAGTCGTCAGCATCGCTCGTTGACCCTTTGCGGCCATCTCACTATCAACCGCAGCCACAGGCTGAGGTGCAGCTGGATTCGCAACAGATCGAACGATTGCGCGATCAGTTGCAACTAACCGTCATATTGACATCGGCCGAACGTACCATGGCGGTGATCAATGGCAGACCGTTGCAGGTTGATCAGACCATCAATGGTTTTCGTCTTACCAGGATCGGGGTTGACTTCGTTGATCTGCGCAAGGGGGAGCAAACACTGACCCTGCATCGAACAATCAGTGGTGTTAAAAAATCACCTGCCCTAAAGCAGTGACCTGCCGTAACAAGGAGTTGTTGTGATCAAGTTGAAGGGAAAAAGGATTCATAAAGGAACGATCAGTTGCTTGTGTTTGTTGCTGGCAGTCGGCTGTGCCCCCTTGTCGCGTAGCAATGTACCGGCGCCGGCTATAGAAGAGGCGATGCAAGCGCCGGCCGTCAGCGAATCGGTGCCGTTGCCGGTACCACCGGCCGAGGTGCGTTCAGCACTGATTCCCCCCCCGCCGGCGCCGAGCCGCGCAGCAACTGTCGCAGAAGCCGAACGTTTTGACATTAATGCTCACCAGGTCGAAGCCCGTGATTTTTTTATGGGACTGGTCGAAGGCAGTCGTACCAACATGGTTGTTCATCCTGATGTCAAAGGGCAGATCAGTCTGAATCTGAAAAGCACCACCATCGACGAAGTCATGCGGGTTGTTTACAGTGTTTACGGTTATCCCTACAGCAAAAATGACACCATCTATCAGGTCATGCCGGTCGGCTTACAGAGCCGGACCTTTCAGGTGAACTACCTCAACCTGATGCGCAGCGGTTCATCCCAGACCCGTATCAGTTCCGGCCAGGTGACGCAGAATGATATAAGTGACGGCGGCCAGGGATCGAGTGAAGGCAGTCTTTCCGGCAGCCGTATTGAGACCGAGTCCCTGACTGATTTCTGGACCGAACTGACCAGTGCGGTGCAGGGCTTGATCGGCAATGACGATGGTCGCAAGGTGGTCGTTCAGCCACAGGCCGGCCTGGTCGTCGTTGTCGCCCTGCCGACAGAGTTGCGCCAGGTCGATGAATACCTGCAGACTGTTCAGCGTAACATGCAGCGGCAGGTTGTGATCGAAGCCAAGATTATCGAGGTGACCCTGGGTGACGGTTTTCAGTCCGGCATCAACTGGGCGGCTCTGGCCACCACCAGCAGTGGTCGTGGCGCCCTGATTGGTCAGACAGCAGAAGGTGTTGGCCTCTCGCCTGGTATCAGCAGTGGTGGCTTGTCGATCAGGGAACCGGGTTCGCAGGTTCCTTTTTTAGAAGCCCTTGCTGCTGAAGCCCTTGGTGGTGGTTTTACTGCAGCTCTGAACTTTAAAGATTTTCAAGGCTTTATCGAGTTACTCGAAACACAAGGAGATGTTCAGGTCCTCTCCAGTCCGCGCATTTCGACGGTGAATAACCAGAAAGCAGTAATCAAGGTTGGTTCGGATGAGTTCTTTGTCACTGATATCTCTTCCGACACCACCACCGGCACCACCACCAACAGTACTACCGATATTACCTTGACCCCCTTCTTCTCCGGCATTGCCCTGGATGTGATGCCGCAAATTGATGAAAATGACGCCATTATTCTCCATATTCATCCCACCGTCAGTGAGGTCGTCGATCAACAAAAGCAGATCAGACTGTTCGGTGTTGATCAATCCCTGCCCCTGGCTTTCAGTACGGTGCGTGAGTCGGATAGCGTGGTGCGCGCCGAGAGCGGTCAACTGGTGGTCATTGGTGGGCTGATGCAGGAGAAAACCGTGAATAACCGCGATGGGGTTCCACTGCTCGGGCGCATTCCCGGTATCGGTGGATTGTTCCGTCACACGAGCATGACTTCAAGCAAAAGTGAACTGGTGATTCTCCTGCGTCCCCAGGTGATTCGTACGGCTGCCGACTGGCAGCGCGATATCGATTCCAGTCGTGAACGGGTGCAGCAGATGACCCCGCAGATGCACCATGGCTGGTAGCATGTGCCCTTGGCCAAGCAGGTAGTAATCAGGCCGCAGGACAACAGGTTCAAACTATGTATGAAACCTTCTACGGTCTTCAGGAAAAACCCTTTTCCCTGACCCCCGACCCCGGTTTTTTTTACCGTTATGCCGGCCATCAGGAAGCCCTTAATGTGCTACTGATCGCCCTGCAGAACGGTGAAGGATTTATCCAGGTCACCGGTGAGGTAGGAACCGGCAAAACCCTGTTGTGCCGGCGTCTGTTGCAGTTGCTCCAGGATACCTGCGCTACCGCCTATCTGCCCAACCCCCTTCTGTCACCAGCAGAGCTCTACCGTGCCATTGCTGAAGATCTTCAGCTTGAGGTGCCGGCGGTGGCAACCCTGCAGCAACTGGTGCAGCTTATTTTCCGTGAGTTGGCACGCCTGAAGCAACAGCAACGACCACTGGTGATTCTGATCGATGAGGCCCAGGCCATGTCTCACCGCGGCCTGGAGGCCTTACGACTGCTCAGTAATCTCGAAACAGAGAAGGAAAAACTGCTGCATATTGTCCTGTTTGCCCAGCCTGAATTGAAAGACCGTCTCGCTGCCGCTGACTTGCGCCAGTTGCGCCAGCGCATTACCTTTACCTGCGAACTTGTTCCCATGGGTGCCGCTGAAGTTGGAGCCTATATTCATCACCGTTTGAAGGTGGCCGGTTTAAATGGCGAAAACCTCTTCACCCCGTCAGCGGTTAAATATCTCGCCGGTGCCAGCCGAGGCGTGCCGCGGTTGGTCAACCTGCTGGCCCATAAGGCTCTATTGGCAAGCTATGGCAAGGGCTCGAGAAAAGTAGGTCGCCGCCATGCCCAGGCGGCGGTGCGCGACAGTGTCGCAGCCCTGACTTTCCCTCGCCGCATTGTTGCCCCCTTTCTGCTGGAATCCGGGTTGGTCGTACTGCTTGGCGTGGTTCTGCTGGTTGCCTGGAGTGTGTTGCGATGAGTCTGATTAATGACATGCTGCGTGATCTGGAACAGCGTCGCAGACAGGAGCCGCAGCAGGGGCCGGCTTCCGCGCCAACGGCGGTCAACAGCAAACCGCGCAAGCAACGGCTGATGCTGACGTTCGGAGCGCTGGGGCTATTGTTGATGCTGTTGCTGGCGGCAGGCTGGGCCTATTATCTGCCCAAACCGGTTGTCTCTGATGAAAACGTTGCGGTCCCCGCTTTGCTGGAAGAACTGAAGCCGTTGCCCCTTGAGCCGGTGGCGCCGCAACCGTCAGCCCTGAAGAGTGAGCCCGTATCGCTTATTCATCCACTTTTAACCTCAGTGACCCTTGCTGAAGAGGGCCGGCACCTGCAGCTTGAGCTGACCTTTAATCAGTTGCCGACGCGCGCTGAAATCCGGGCGTTACCGCAGAAAGGGCAAGTACTGATTCGCTTACCCGATACCCATCTGCAGCCGGGGCTGGTTATTCCGCAGCCGCAGCATGAACAGATCAATCATATCAGCCTGATGCCGACTACTGCCGGTCTTGATGTGATTATTACCGTAGCGGCAGGGCAGCAGATCGCGACCTCACAGCGCCTTGAACCCCTTGCTTCGATGTTGGTTATCGGACTCGAATTGCCTGAGAAAACACTTGCTGCTGTCGAGACTCCAGCCGAGGTCATAACCAGCGCCCCAACAGCGGCAGTTGCGCTACCGGTTGCGCCAGTCGCAACGCCGAATCCCGCGCCGGCAGTCTCACCAGCGGTATCACCAGCCCCGATCCGTACTCTATCCCCGGCTGAGACCGATGAACAGCTCTATCAGCGGGGACTGCAGCAGTTGCGTCAGGGCAATCTGAGCGACGCCCGGGATAATTTATCCGCTGCCCTGCAGATTAATCCTGAGTTTTTGGCGGCGCGCCTTGAGCTGATTGGAGTGTTGCAGCAAGTGGCCGATGAACAGCAAGCCGTGCGGGTGATTGAGGAGGGGTTGACATTACATCCGGCCCAACCGGAATTGCGGAAGCTGATTGCCCACTATTTGCTCTCTTTGCAGCAGTACCAGGGGGCCTTGACCCGGCTGGAGGCTGAACCGGTTCCTGCCATGGCGGCAGATCCCGATTATCATGCCCTGCGCGCTGCTATTTATCAGGAGCTTGGCGAGTATTCCCGCTCCGGGCAACTCTATGCCCGCTTACTGGAACAGCGCCCCCGTGAATCCCTGTGGTGGTTGGGGCTGGCTATCGCACTTGAACAACAGGGCTTGGCGACCGGTGCGCGTGATGCCTACCGCACCGCCCTGGATGTGAGTGGCTTGCGCCCTGATCTGGAAAAGTTTGTTCGTGAGAGGCTGCAGTATCTGTAGCATCATTTCAGGAGTCAATGATGTCTAATGACAAACCCGCCGGCGTACGGCAGAAAATACGGATTGGTGACCTGCTGGTCAAACACGGCGTTATCAGCGAAGAACAGCTGATGACGGCGCTGACCCGACAGAAAAAGACCGGGACCAAACTTGGGAATACCCTGGTGGAGATGGGTCTGGTTAGTGCCCAGCAATTTCATGAGTTTCTCGCCGATCAGCTCAACCTGCCCTTTATCGATCTGAAACACTACAGTTACGATGCCGAAACCGTGCGCCTGTTGCCGGAAACCGCTGCCCGCCGTTTCCGTGCAATTGTTCTCAATCGTGACGGTGATCAGCTGCTGGTTGGCCTTGCCGATGCCACCGACCTGCACGCCTATGATGAGTTGAGCCGGATTCTGAAAAAACCGCTGCGCCTGGCGGTGGTGTACGAGTCGGAGCTGCTGCGCATTCTCGATATCGTGTACCGGCGCACCCAGGAGATCGTCTCCCTGGCCGAAGAGCTGGGCGAAGAGTTGTCCCAGGGGGACAGTAATCTGGAACAACTGCTGACCACTGCCGACGTCGAGGACGCGCCGGTGGTTCGCCTGTTGCGGTCCCTTTTTGAAGACGCCGTTCAGGTCGGCGCTTCTGATATTCATATTGAACCGGATGAAAAGGTTCTACGGATACGGCAACGGATTGATGGTGTGCTGCATGAGCAGGTGATGAAGGAAAAGCGCATCGGCACGGCTCTGGTGTCGCGCTTGAAGCTGGTCTGTGGCCTCGATATTTCTGAACGGCGTTTGCCGCAGGATGGTCGCTTTAACGTCAGGGTCAAGGGTCACAGCGTTGATATTCGCCTGTCCACCATGCCGTTGCAGTATGGCGAGTCGGTGGTTATGCGTCTGCTGGATCAGTCCGGTGGACTGCTCGATTTAAGTCACATCGGCATGAATGAAGATATCCTCAAACGCTTTCGCGCCCAGCTCAGCCAGCCCCACGGGCTGGTGCTGGTCACCGGACCGACCGGCAGTGGTAAAACTACCACCCTGTATGGTGCGCTCAATCAGCTCAACACCTTTGAAAAGAAAATTATCACGGTTGAAGATCCGGTCGAATATCGTCTGCCGCGCATCAACCAGGTACAGGTCCATCCCAAGATCGGCCTTGATTTCGCCCGGGTGCTGCGTGCCGGTCTGCGACAGGATCCGGATGTTGTTATGGTCGGTGAGATGCGCGACAAGGAAACCGCCGATATCGCCCTGCGTGCTGCCATGACCGGTCACCTGGTGCTCTCAACCCTGCACACCAATGACTCGGTCAGCACGGCCCTGCGCTTGATTGAAATGGGCGCCGCCGGCTATGTGGTGGCCAGCTCCCTGCGGTCGGTTCTGGCCCAGCGTCTGGTGCGCCGCATCTGCGACAGTTGCGTGGCCGGTGATTCGCTGGATCCGGGTGAGCGGGCCTGGCTCAAAGGCTATCGTGGCAAGGTCAAGCGGCCGGAAGGAACCTTGAGCTTCAAAAAAGGCCAGGGGTGCCCCTCCTGTAACAATACCGGCTATAAAGGACGGATCGGAATTTTTGAATTGCTGGAGATTGACTTCGAGCTGGCCGATGCCCTGCGTCGTAACGACAGTTCCGCTTTTGCACTGGCCGTGCGGCGCTTGCCCCACTTTGTCAGCCTTGGTGACAGTGCCCTCAAGCTGGCGCTGGAAGGGGTGACTACCATGGAGGAGGTGCTGCGCATTGCCGGTCAGGTGGCGGAGAATCCCCTGGCTGAACGGATCAGTGTTGATACCTCCGGGGTGGCGCCGGCAACCAATCAAGCAGCTGAACAGGACCACTGATGCCACTGTATCGCTACAAGATCAGAGACGCCCAGGGCAATACGCATCAGGGGGAAAGTGAGGCCTCTTCTGCGGAAGGTCTGGCCTCCCTGTTCCAGGCGCAGCAGGCGATCCCCATCGATATCGTCGAAATCCCGGCCAAAGCATCCCTGTCGCTGGAGAAGTTGTTACGCTTCCGTCTGGATGCCGCCGTCACCCTGGATGATCTCAATCTCTACTGTCGCCAGATGTACACCCTGATCAACGCCGGGGTGCCGCTGATCAAGGCCCTGCGAGGGTTGGTCGCTACCAGCCGTAATCCGTCCCTGGGCAAGGCCTTGAACGAGGTGGTGGAGGATCTTGAATCGGGGATGGAACTGTCAGGCTGTTACAGTCG
>JAWOFG010000078.1:0-5334 GCA_046482365.1 Pelovirga sp.
CCTTGAAAATGACCTGGGGTTGGGGATCGAGGGCTGCAATCAGCTCCGGGTTGTCGTGACCACGGAATTCGCCAAAGAGGGGTAGATCGCTCAGTTGAGGCTGGGTTAAGGCGTAAGGGCGAGCTTCGACGGCAAATGGCAGCCCCCCTTTTTCGGCACTGTCAACCGCGACGACCCGATCCTGGCCTTGCAGGTAGACCAGCAGGCGCAGGCATCCAGCCCCGGAACAGATGACCCGGTCGACCTGCTCTGGAATCTGAACCGTTCGTTCCAGGATATCGGTCACTGGGTGGGATGACGTAGCAGCAAACGCCGTAAATGACCCTCCCAGCAGAAAAATCAGCAGAGCAATGGTCTTGCGCATAACAGGCCTTCTTTTGGTGATACGAATTTGTATTTCGTGCTACTTAAGTCAGTAGCATTTTTACCTGAGGGCGTCAATCTTCTCCGATTTTCCTGGCCCATTATTCATCCAGCGGCATGATCAGGGGATTGAACGCTTTGGACGCAATCAGGACCCGTTTACCGACTTGAAGGTTTGTCATTTCCTGCTTGCTGGCGACGACCTGAACAACATCCTGCCCGACCAGCACATGGACAATATAGACGACGCCACTGGGTTTGATGTGTACTACCTCACCGTTAAAACGGAACTTGTTGCTGATCTTTGACTGGGAAAAAACCTCCGTCGGGCTGCCGCTACGGGTGACTTCCCCTCTGTCCAGCACAAAGACGCGGCGACTGAGACGGAAGACCTCGCTCAGATCGTGGCTGACCAGCAGAGTCGTGGGCTGATAACGCTGATGCAGACGCAAGAGCTCATCCTGGAGTTTGAGACGCATCTGCAGGTCCAGCGCCGACAGGGGTTCGTCGAGCAGCAGGATGGTTGGTTTCAGGGCCAGGGCGCGCGCCAGGGCGACACGTTGACGCTGGCCGCCGGAGAGTTTATCCGGTTTGCGACCGGCCAGCTCCTGTAATCCCGCGACCTCCAGCAACTCTCCGACGATGACACCGCGTTTTTCCCTGGACAGGGCCAGGCCGATGTTCTCGGCGACGGTGAGATTGGGAAACAGGGCATAATCCTGAAACACCATGCCGATGGAGCGCCGGCGCGGGGATAGATTGATACGGCGGTTGGAGTCGAACCAGGGTTGGCCATCAACAACAATGGTGCCGGCGTCGGGGGTGGTCAGCCCCGCTACCATCCTCAGCAGGGTGGTTTTGCCCGCACCGGAGGGACCGAACAGGGTGATGAATTCCCCCTGTTCAATGATGCCGTTGAACACCAGATCCATCGGTCCTTCGGCGGTATGCAGGCGTTTGCTGACATTGACTTCAATCATGCCAGCTCCATGCGGGCAAAGCGGCGATTGACCATATAGACCAGCAGTAATATGGAGAAGGTGATGGCGAACAGGACAAAGGCGTACTGGTGGGCGGTGGCATAATCCAGGGCTTCCACCCGGTCGTAGATGGCGATGGAGGCCATGCGGGTTACTCCGGGGATATTGCCGCCGACCATCAGTACCACGCCGAATTCGCCGACGGTGTGGGCGAAACTTAACACGCAACCGGCGAGGATGCCCGGTTTCATGTTGGGCAGCAGGATGGTGAACAGGGTCTTCAGGCGGGAAATCCCCAGGGTTGCCGCCGCCTCGCGCAGGTTGGAGGGAATCGTGCCAAAGCCGCTTTGCAGGGGATGGACCATGAAGGGGAGGCTGAACAGCACCGAGCCGACGATGATCCCTTCAAAACTGAACACCAGCCTTAAGTTGAACCAGTTGTCGAGCCAGCCGCCGACCGGATTAACCGGGCTGAAAAAGACCAGCAGATAAAAGCCCAGCACCGTTGGGGGTAGTACCAGGGGCATACTGACCAGGGTTTCTACCACGGCTTTGGCGCGATTGCTGGTGTAGGCCAGCCAGTAGCTTAGAGGGATGCCCAACACCAGGAGAATGATGGTAGTGATGCCGGCCACCTGAAAGGTGAGGAGCATGGTTTGGGTGAAATCGGGATTCATAGAACTTCCGTATCAGTTGAGCACAGGTTTGGGGAGCCTATGCCAAGGGACGCTTTTCGCCATCCGTGGCCGCTTGTCTGTCGCCATCCGTGGCGACAGACACGCTTGTCACAGGCTCCCCAGACCTGTGCAATGGCGAGTGGAATAGCAGGAAATTCTTTTAACTTCCCGTCAATGATACTTCGTTAGCCTTGACCAGCCACTCGACCTGATCGCCGGTTTTCAGCTCCATTCGTTGTGCTGAGCGGCTGGTGATGATGGAAATAACCTGGTGCCCGGTACTATCGAGGGTGATCTCCGCCAACATCCCTTCACTGCGGATGCCGGTGATGGTCGCGGCAAAGCGGTTGCGTAAACTGATCTGCCCACTTAAATTGCGGGCGATGGAAACTTCCGTCTCCTTGAACAGGACCTTTACCTTGTGGCCGACTGTCAACCAGGGGCAGTGTTCCGGGGTTTCGACGATCAGCGCCGACATCCTGAAGTCTGGTGTTACGTCCATATCTACCAGGGAGAGGTTGCCATCCGTGTCGATAGTAGCGATTGTTGCGGGCAGACTGTTCATTGTTGTGGCACCTCAAAGCCGTATTGTTTGAGGATGTCCTTTCCCTGTGTGCTCTCCACAAAGGCGGAGAAGGGTTTGGACAAAGGATGCCCGGCACCATGGTTAGTGATCATGTATCCCTGCCGCAGGGGATTGTGGTCGGTCGCATCAATCAGGACAAAATGCTCACCTTTTTCTTTCATCTCCGGCGCCAGGGCAAGTGAATAGGCGATGATACCGACATCGGCAGCACCGGTGGCCGCAAAGTGGGCCGTTTGGGAGATGTTCTCCCCCATGACCAGGCGCGGCTGAATTTCTTGCCAGATGCCGTGGGTTTTCAATGTTTCCATGCCGGCCACTCCGTAGGGGGCGTGTTCGGGGTTGGCAATGGCGACGCGCCTGATGGAGGGATCGCGCAGCAGTTCCACCCCTTTGCTCAGATCCAGTTTTCCTCCACGGCGTTGCCATAGCACGACACGACCGATGGCATAAAGTTTGGCTTCACCGATACCATATCCGTCCCGTAACAAGCGTTCCGGATAGTCGATATTGGCAGAAAAGTAGAGATCATAGGGCGCGCCATTGCGAATCTGGGCATATGCTTTGCCACTGGACCCATAGATGGTTTCGATATTTGCACTCGGGTGGATCTGCTTGAAGGCAGTGACAACTTGATCCAGGGCGTAGCGCAGGTCGGCAGCACCAAAAACAGTCAGTAGTCGATCCTGAGCGTGCAGGTTGGTGCTGACAGCGAAAAGAAAGATGCAGAGTACAAGTAATGGTTTCAAGAAGTTCTCCTTAAAGAAGTTCGATATAAAGCCAGGTATACATCGATAGATAAAAAAAGGGAAGATCAGGTCCAGTCGGAAAACTACACTCCTAAAATAACACTGGAAGCCTTGAAGAATGCCCAGGCACTGGCACCTTCATGCAATTCCAGATTGCTGACCGACTCGCGTGTCACCACTGCTGCCAGGCGGGTCTGGCCGGATAACGCAAGAATCACTTCGGCATTGACACCGCCCAGCACAATCCGCTCGATGGTGCCTGACAGAATATTGCGGGCGCTGATGCCGTGGGGCTTTTCGTCGGACAGGATAACGGAACTGGCTTTAATCAGGGCATAGGCTTTTTTGCCGACGGACAATTCCATGGTTTTTACGCTGTCACGGGTAATAATAGCGGTAATTTCATCGCCACCGCTGAGTTGCAAAGTGACCTCGTCGTTGACGGAGCCGTGGTGGATACTGATGATTTCACCACTGAATTGATTGCGCGCACTGGTCTTCATCGTCATCCTCCGTAAAAAATTGTAGGCGTCCTGCGGGTTCTCGCTGTGGCGGGAAAGATCTTCCATAAAGCGTTCATGGGCACCGGCGAAAAGATCGTACATTTGCAGAACCTTTTTCCCCTCAGTCGTCAGGGTGCTGCCACCACCTCCGCGCCCACCACTGACGCGACAGACCAACTCAGTGTCGGACAGGTTGTTGATGGCATCAATAACGTCCCAGGCCCCTTTGTAGCTCAAGCCCACCGCTTTAGCTGCGGCACTCAAGGAGCCGAGCTGGTCGATCTGGCGCAGCAACTCGATACGTTTTTCGTTCAGTTGCTGATTACTGCCCAGTAACAGATTGCCGCTGACTCTCATTGATCTCTCCTTCGCCGTAGGGGTTGTTAGCGTTATATACTAAAGTAAATAACGCTGGTCAAGAAAATGATGTCAGCCGATACTGCCCAAACTAGCCAGCGCCATCACTCCCCTCAAGCGGGGCGTCTTGCCCTGATACATCAGCAGGTTTTGCCCATACCGGGCAAAACCGCGTTGGCGCAACAGCAGTTCAAGGCCGGCAGAGTCAAGAACATCAACAAGTAAGTTTTTGTCGGTCGGGGTTGCAGCCACTGCCGCATCAAGGAGCAGGCGCGCGCTGCGCGGATCTGTTTTGGCGGCGGACCAGGGACCAAGCTGCCAGACGTCTAGTCCTGCTTGCAGCAGGGCTAGATGATTCGGTTGCTGTAATAGAGCTGATTCCAGCGCCAGGGCATGGATAACGTCGCGGCGATCTTCCCCCCAGCAGTCCTGTTCCAGAGCGATCAAACAGTTCAAGGTCCCCTGAACCTCTGCGGCTTGCACGTAACCGCTACCGGTAGCACTCCAGCGCGTCACCGTATCGATCTGCTCAAAACCGTAGCGCTGATACAGGGGAGCTCCTTGATCAGACGCCGTCAGCCAGATCCGTTTGACTTGGCGCTGGTTGAGAAACTTCAGTGCTTCTTCAAACAGGTATTTTCCGTAACCCTCTCCGCGATGTTGCGGGTCGATGAGCAGATTGCCGATCCAGCCGCTTTGACGGTAACCAACCGCAGAGACAAAGCCACGGGGTGCGCCGCCATCACCGAATGCAAAGAAGAAAGGACGCCATTGATGCTGGAACAGCAGCTGTTCTTTCAAAGGGACGAACCACTCCTCCTGTGCTGCCCAGCGCAAAAACAGATTCCAGTCGGCGCTGGTTGGCTGCTGAATCATCATTGTCATTCAGCTGGCGCGACACAGCTCGATCAGTTCCTGATCCAGTAAGGCGCGTTTGCGGCGACCGGCAAGGGAGCGGACACGTTGCAGCAGTTTATTCAAGTCGATTTGCGGTTGTTCCAGCTGCAATTCCTGCAGGCGCTGTTTTAAACCGCTGCGACCGGAATGTTTACCGACGACGATGTGGCGCTTGAGTCCGACCTCTGCAGGATCAAAACCCTCATAGGTGGATGGATGCTTCAA
>JAWOFG010000115.1:0-4620 GCA_046482365.1 Pelovirga sp.
AGGAGTCCTCCTTCGCCTGCGCCGGCCGTACTGGCAGCAAAAGCAGAAGAAGAAAAGGTCAGCAGGGCGATCAGGGTATTACGTAATGTGGTTTTCATGGTGTCCTCCTATAAAGAGCTGCTGAAGATCAGCATGCTGTGTTGTTGACATGTTATAAAGCAGAGAGCGTGCCAACTCCCGGAGATTCTTCCGTAATAACTTTTAACCGCATGAATCTATTGAGAAAAAACTTTTAAGAAAGGTTTTTAGAAGGCTTGCGGAGCTGGATCAGTCACTGAACATATATAGGTAAAATATACAGGGGAGACACCGAGCGCTACCAGGGCAGCTCACGACTGACCCCTAACCCATTGATTTATAACGAAACAATATGTGTATAAAACAATCAGATGATTTTTTTGTACACCGATATTCCATTGACAAGATTGTGCGCATGACCAAACCATATCATCTGCCCACGTCATCGTCCCTCCGATCGCGCTTCGGTATAGTGGTTGATTATTTTTATGACATCTGCCTGTGTTATAGTTGTTGTTCATTTGCGCAGCAGGGCCCACCTATCTTACGTCAGGAGATTGCGTCATGATTGTGGATCTGAAATACGGCAATGGCACCATTCCCCTCGAATATCCGCAAACACCCAACTTCAAGGGGGTTCTTTACCCGGCGGAAGCCTCTGCGCTGAACGATCCCGCCGCCGCAGTGAATCACTCACTCTCGACACCGGTCGACTCCATTTCGCTGATGGAGATGGCACGGGGTCGCAACAATGCTGTCATCGTTATCAGTGATATCACCCGCCCGGTTCCCAACCGGATGCTGCTACCGGTCATTATCGCCCAACTCGAACAAGCCGGATTGTCAAAGGACAGCATCAGCATCCTGATTGCCACCGGTATCCATCGCCCCAACGAAGGGGCAGAACTGGAACAGCTGGTGGGGGCGGAGATTGCCGCTAGCTACCGGATCATCAATCACATGTCCAAGCAGGACGAGGACATGGTGCTGGTTGGACATATTGGTGACGGGGTTCCGGCCCTGGTCAACCGTCACTATGTCGAAGCGGACCTGAAAATACTCACCGGCTTTATCGAACCCCATATGTGGGCGGGTTTTTCCGGTGGCCGCAAATCGATCCTGCCCGGCATATCCTCCGTTAAAACCCTAGAGTTCATGCACGGGCCGGAAATGGTAGCGCATCCGCAAACCCGCTACGGGGTCCTAGACGGCAATCCGTTTCATGAAGCGGGGTTGGCGATCATGGCTAAGGCGGGTGCTGATTTCATCGTCAACGTCACCCTGGATACCAGCAAACGGGTGACCGGTGTCTTCTCCGGTCACCCGGTCAATGCCCATCTTGCCGGGGTGAAGTTTCTGTCGCAGCATTGCATGAAGGTTCTTGATGCACCTCTCGATTTTGTGGTTACCACCAATTCCGGGGCGCCACTGGACTGCAATCTGTACCAGACCGCCAAGGGTTTGTCCGGGGTGGCTGCCGCTACGCGTGACGGTGGTGTCATCCTGATCGCCAGTGAATGTCCCGAAGGCTTTGGCAGTGACGAATATCAGGAGGTTTTTGAATACGCAACCAGTCCACAGGAGTTTATCGACAAGGTGATGAACAAGGAATTTTTTGTCCCTGACCAATGGTGTGCCCAGGAGACCTACCAGGTGATGACCAAAAAAGAGGTCTGGTTACATACCAGCGGAATTGCTGCAGACACCCTGCGCCGTTTTCATTTCCATCCGGTAGGCGATATCTCTGAAGCCGTCCGGCAACTGCTTGAACGCTTTGGACAGGATGCGCGCTGGGCGATTATTCCCGATGGACCGATGCTGATCCTTGATGTCAACTCCCTGTAGGAATCTGTGAGCGGTTTCGGATCAGCTTTAACCAACAACCGGCAACTTGAATTTATAGTCGTGCTGACGGTTTTTCCGGAACCGGTGGACATGGCTGTTGCGGAAGCATGAGTATGACAAACTGCACGCGAAACCCCACAGCCAGGCGGCAACTTATGGTCGTCCTGATCATCCTGCTTATTGTTGCCGCTTCCTGGTCCGGCTACATCGATCGGCAGACGGAAAGCTACGTCAACCAGGCAACGGTTCAGGCGCTTGCCGCCTTTGCCACCGCCAGGGTACTGAATGCCGGCATCTCGGTTGCCAAATCAGTGGAGGTTGGAGCCGTGGTCAGCGTGCAACCTCTGGAGATTCTTGATCCTGTCCATGATCTGGTCGAACAGTACTCGGCAATCATGAAACTGGCTATCGGCTCTCTTGTTATCCAGAAGGTCCTGCTGGAGATCGTAGCAACCGGATTCTTCAAAATCCTCCTGACCCTGTTAGCCGCCCTCTTGCTGGCAAGTCTGCTGCTCAGCAATGGAAACTTTTCGACCCTGATGTTCAGGATCTTTATTCTGGTCTGTCTGGCCAGGTTTCTTCTGATTCTGGCGGTCGGCCTGAATGGCCTGGTCGATAATATCTATGTCAACAACAAGACCGAACAGAACATGGTGGAACTGGAACTCCTGTCGCGGGAGGTTAATGACCTGACCGCAGCCAAGGTGCCCGGTGAAACCTCCTGGCACTCCGGTATCAGCTCGAAATTCTCCGCAGCAATTGACCTGATTAACCTTGAAAATCTCAAAAAGAAAGCCGAGGTTGCTGTGCCGGCCATGCTGAATCTGATGGCCCTTTTTATCCTCAAGACCTTGATTTTACCCCTGTTATTTCTGTGGTTGCTGCTCCGTGGTTTCCGCTCTATCTGGGGGTTGAACCTTGGCAATATCTGGTCTTCGGTAACGGTTTAATTTCCGTGCCTTTCCATGTTTTCCGTGGATCAACAACCGTTTTTTAGGATGACCCCTTTAATATCGACGTCTTCTCGAGATTTAGATGGACATTACCAACATTGCCTTCCCATAGTCCTTGAAAGAATTGTCTGGTGTTTTTGCCGAGGGACCGGTTGTCATAACCACCTTCCTGAATGACCACCGTTGGCAAACCAAGGCTCCCCAGCTTTTTCCCGTTCGCAAAAAAATCAGCGGGCTTCAAGCTCCAGGTGCCGGTAGGGTCGCCGTTTGCCGTATCAAGTCCCAGGGCGATCACCAGAAAGGTTGGTTTAAAGCGCTTGATTCTGCGCAGCGCTTTGTCTAAAGCAATGGCATAGCCTTCCCCCTCCAGCTGTTCCGGCAAGGGTATATTCATGTTGAAACCTTTTCCCTCCCCCTCTCCGATTTCATCCTCAAAACCATTAAAATAGGGATAAGCAAAACGCGGATGCCCGTGAAGTGAAATCGTCAAAACATCACTACGGCGGTAAAAAATATTTTGCGTTCCGTTACCGTGATGGTAGTCGATATCAATGATCGCGACTTTTCCCTGGTTGCAAAGCTCCTGTGCGGCCAAAGCGGCATTGTTGAAATAACAAAACCCACCAAAGGCGCGGTGCTCAGCGTGATGCCCCGGAGGGCGCACCAGAGCATAAGACAAATGTTGTCCGGCTAGCGCCAGACGTGCCGCTGTCAAAGCACAGTCAGCTGCTCGTTTGGCTGCCGGATAAGCATTACGGGTCAAGGGAGTAAAGGTATCGATGCAGTAATATCCGGCTTTGATCGCTTTTTCCCTGGGCGGCCGGGTCGCATTGCGAATCGGGAACACATAGGGATACAGCGCTTTTTTCTCCGGCAAGCCCGAACACATCAATTTCAGATAATCAACAAAGTCGGCAGCATGGATTTTTTTTAAATGGTGCATGGCGAAGCGTCTGACCGGAGCGCGACAGAACAGCCCGGTCGGCTCGATTTCCTTTAAAATGGAACGGATACGCACCGGTGATTCAACATAGCCGCGCTCACGGATATGGTGAATATCATGCTGATCGTTGACAATCAGGGCAATCTGCCGATCCACAACCGGCCGGGCAATATTTTCCACTGGCGGTATTGGTTTTTTAACATAGCGAAGCCTTCGCAACTGAACGGGATCCTCGGTGAACGAGTCGACCACCATATCAATATAGGTTTGGGGACAAAGATGAGCATACTTTCGCTCCAGAATGGCCCGAACGATCTTTTTCACTTTTTGTAGCGACAGCTCTGTTGTTTCCCCCAGACCGTCGAAAACCAGATAGGGAGGGTTATCGTCCCCTTCCTTGACCGGTGTCTCGTAAGCGCTTCCCGTTATGGGACGCGCACCATACTGCTCGTAAAATTTAAGACGCGCTTTGTTCTGCGCTAAGATGGAGGGGTCGCGGCAGAGTTGCGGATCGTCGGGCAGGCACTCCATGAAAATCCCGGTGACACCCAGGGCTCGGGCTTCATTCCTGATGCGTTCATATAGGGCACCGCCGATCCCGCGACCCGTCATTTTTTTCGCGGCGGAGACATATTCCAGATAACAGAAATTCAGGTCGGCTGCGTGCAGCAGCAAGGCAAAGCCTTTGACATCTCCCTTACTTCCTTCTGCCACCGAGAGAATTGAGCGAAAACGATATTTCAAGGGATTGGTCAGTTGATCCGGCAGCTTTTTGATGTCTTTTGGGTTGAGATCCGGAAACTGACTTTTCAGAATCACTTGAACCTGGGAGATGGCCTGTTGATTGACCGGCAGGACGGT
>JAWOFG010000164.1:0-4392 GCA_046482365.1 Pelovirga sp.
GCGATGGCGGCGGGGTTTTCTGCAGTTGCTCTACCAACCCTTTAAGACGCCCGGCATCCTGCTGTAAAACCGTTATTTCTTCCTGTAGTTTTTTGTTTTGACTTTGCGCCTGCTGTAACAGGCGAGCCTGCAACCGGCGCGCACTAACCGCCTCCTGTCGTTCCGCTTCTTCACGTTTGAGCAGGTCAGCCTGTTGCTGTTGGAGCAGCTTAAGTTGCATCAGTTGTTGCTGCTGATGGCTAATCGCCTGACGAAATTCATCCAGCTGTTCTCTGTCGTTTTCCATGACCCGGGTCAGGTAGTGGTACTGCTGCATCAGCTCGCTGGGAGAATCTGCTGAAAAAAGAATTTTCAGCATACCGGATTCGCCTTCTTTATAGAGAGCAACCAGGCGCTGTTCGAGGCCTTTAGCGATTTTTTCCGATTGTGACTGACTCTGCCTGAGCCGTTGCTGCTGTTCTCCCAGGTCGCGCTGCAACCGTTGTTGTTCGCCCTTAATCTGGTTGATACGCTCATCAATACGCTGCAGTTGGCCACTCAGCAGAGCAAGATCACGACTGATGTCGATTTCTGTCTGACGTTGCGCCTTGATGTCGGCTTCCGCCTGTTCAATACGCAGGCGAATCTGCTCAAGCTGACGCTGGGTTTGCTCCAGATTGTCGGCGTAGACCAGGGTTGTCAACAACAGGAAGAGAACAGCCATCAGCAAAAGAACGGTACGTTTCACCATCAGATCCGAACAAAGCGGCGCAGGGACGAGAGACTGCCGAGGACACCGAGCACTACCCCGGCTAAAACCAGCAATAGCTGCTGGGGGGCAGTCAAAAACAGCAGATCAAAATCCATCGGGGTTAACCAGAAGGCGTTTAACCCGCGTGAAATGATCATGGAAAAAGAAAAACTCAAAAACAGCAAAGATAACAATCCGCCGACAAATCCCTGGATTGCTCCTTCCAGCATAAAGGGAATTTTAATAAAACGCATGGTCGCGCCAACCAGAGCCATAATCTCCAGCTCATCTCGACGCGCATAAAGGGTCAGCCTGATGGTGTTAGCGACGATAAAGAGGGTTGCGAACAACAGAAAACCACCTAAAAAGGCCCCGACAAAGCGCAGCATACTGATAAAATGGTTAAAGCGCTCCAGCCAGGTCTGGCCATAACGCAGATCATCAACCGGAATCAGGTTTTCCAGTTGTCTGATAATCTCTTCAATCCCTTGTTGGCTGCGAAAATTCCGGTGCAGGGCCAGCTCAAACGAAGCCGGCAAAAGATCAGGTCGGACCCCCTGCAGCAACGCGGCATCTTCCCCCAGGCGCTCGCTGAAGCGATCCATCGCGACGCTCGGTGAGACATAGGTGACTTGTTCAACGCCGTCAAGCTGTTCCATCTTGTTGACCAGGTCAGGCAGCTCCTTGGCTGATGGGGTATGTTGCAAATAGGCAATCACCTGGATTTCCCGGGTCCAGCGGGTAGCCAATTGTTCAATGTTAACAACAATCAGGAAAAAGGTCGCAATGGTCGCTAAAGAAACCGCCATGGTGAGGATCGCGGCACTGCATAAAAAAGGCCATTGACGCATATTGCGCAAGGCTCTTAGAAAAAAGTAGCGAACCGTTTCCAGCACCGCCGGAACCTCCATTTCGATAATTTAATGCTCTACCCCGACGGAATCCAGCGGGCGCTGGTCGCCAACCAGTTTGCCCTCATCAAGGGTGATTACCCGACGGGGGAAGCGTTGATGAAGGTTATAATCATGGGTCGCCAGCAGCACCGTCGTGCCCCGGGCATTAGCACGTTTAAAAAGTTCCATAATTTCAAGGGTCACACCCAGATCAAGATTGCCACTCGGCTCGTCAGCCAACAGAATCAGGGGATCAACCACCAGCGCCCTGGCAATGGCGATACGCTGCTGTTCTCCGCCGGAAAGCTCTTGGGGCTTGCGCTGCAAACGGTGTTCAAGGCCCACCTCTTTAAGGGCCTGATAAACCTTTTTACTGACCTCAAAACGTTTTTTACCCTGGGCTTCGAGGGCGAAAGCGACATTTTCGTAGACACTGCGACTCTGTAACAGTTTGAAATCCTGAAAGACGACGCCAATCTTGCGGCGCAGATAGGGAATATGATGACTGCGGATGCGAGTGATATTCTGACCATCCACCAGGATCTGGCCACGGGTTGGTCGTTCGGCGACGTAGAGCATCCGTAAAAAGGTGGTTTTACCGGCGCCTGAGGCGCCGGTAACATAGACGAATTCACCCTTGTCAATTTTCAGCGACAAATCGTTAACAGCTACAGAATCGCGGCTGTAGCGTTTGGAGACATTATACAGCTGGATCATAGTTATCTGCCGGCAAGACCAGATCGATCATCAGTCCTGTGCCTGTACCGCAGTGATCGCAGTGACATTGACAATATCATCAACCGAACAGCCACGGGACAGATCATTAATCGGCTTTGCCAGGCCCTGGATAATCGGACCGACCGCTTCTGCGCCGGCCAGGCGCTCAACCAGCTTGTAGCCGATGTTACCTGCATCCAGATCGGGAAAAATGATCGTATTAGCGCGACCGGCAACCGGCGATCCCGGGGCTTTCTTTTCACCAACCTTGGGCAGTAATGCCGCGTCGGCCTGCAATTCACCGTCGATAGCCAGCTCCGGCGCCAGCTTGCGGGCAATCTCAAGGGCTTTGAGCACCTTGTCGCAATCGCTATGGGCAGCGCTGCCCTTGGTTGAGAAGCTGAGCATGGCGACTTTGGCATCAACACCAAGAAAACTTTTGCAACTGGCCGCAGTGCTGACAGCGATTTCGGCCAGAGCCTGAGCATCCGGGTTAGGGTTAACGGCACAATCGGCAAAACACAGAACCCCGTTTTCACCAAATTCCGGGCTTTTGGTCACCATCAGGAAAACCGAGGAAACCGTATTCATATTGGCAGCGGTTCCAACCACCTGGAAAGCCGCGCGCAAAACATCGCCGGTGGTATTGGCAGCGCCGGCAACAGCGCCCCCAGCCTCACCAAGACGCACCATCATCGCGGCAAAATAGAGATTGTCGTCAGCAGTCAACAAGCCAATAGCTTGATCACGGGTCAGGTTCTTTTTTTTGCGCAACTCGACCAGTTCATCAATAAAAGCCGGCAGGTAATCGGAGTTTTTCGGCTCCAACAAGGTCACCCCGGAAAGGGAAATTCCCAGGGTTGCGGCTTGCGCATTGAGCTCGTCGGGTTTACCCAGCAACACAACATTGGCAAGGTTATCACCGACGATCCTGGCTGCGGCTTCAATCATGCGATCATCATAGCCTTCAGGCAGAACGACAGTTTGCAGATCGGCACGTGCCTTGGCTTTAATCTGATCAACCAGATGCATTTGTAACCTCCTTTAGCTCACGTAAAAAAATGGCTGAATACCAGTTGGGGTTGTAACTATTCACCACTGTCCTTGCGCAGGGTCGGGGTTTCTGTGGCAAGGGTGTTTGTCGCCATGGACGGCGACAACAAGCGGTCAGGGATGACGAAAATGCGTCCCTTGACATAGGAACCCCGATCCGGTGCTGAACAGATACTTGGGGTTTAGAGATATTGTGTTTGTTGTTTATACTCAGCCCCTCACCAAGGGTCAATGTTTTTCCTTTTTTTTCAGTACCTGTCAGGGGCAAACTTTAGAGCTGGCATGAACCTGACCCTTGCCGATATTTTAGTACTGATGACAAAGCAAAAGCTACTGGTGACCTGCTACATTGACAGTGTATAGTCAGTCATCATGGATAATTTTTCATCACAAAAATCAACCAAAGCCTTTAGCCGCATACAACTGTTCCTGGCATGCCTGCTCCTGTCCTTGCTGTTACATGTCGTAGCGATTTTCTTCCTGCAGACCAGAGAACCGTTGGAAACAACGTCGCAGCCTACGGTTATCCAGCTGGTTGATGTTCCACCAACAGAACCTGAGCCGGAACCTCAACCACAACCCAGCTACGAAATCGACCAGCCTCCCCTTCCCCCTGAACCGGAGCAAGAGGTAGAATCTCCTCGCCGGGCCGAGCGTGATCAGCTGGTAGAGCGCGAACAGGCCCCACCAGGTGACGATGTGCGCGACCAGCGTCAAGGCATCACGCCAACCCCGGAACAACCATCGGCACCTGCGCCACTGCCGACACCTGTTCCTGAGCCACCGGCAGCGATCGTGCCGGCACCGACTCCACCACCAGCCATCAACCTAGATCCGGAACAACCCCAAACACGAAGCGAGGAAAGGCCACCGGAATCGAAAGAACCTGCTGAGGACCCAGCGCCGGTGGAACAACATAAAACACCCCGGCTGACCCGTGAGCAGTTATTCCCCTCGCCCAACAAGCTGGCTGAAATTGCCGCAGGCCAACAGGCACAA
>JAWOFG010000166.1:0-37843 GCA_046482365.1 Pelovirga sp.
GGGTCAGTAGCACTCATCCGCGCTATCGTCAGCTGATGAAGAGTTCCTGTGCTGCAGACATCGTTGCTGCAGATCGGCATCTGTTCGCCTGCCTGCTGGTGATCATGGAGCAGGAGAAAAGCTCTCCTGCAATTGCCCTCGGACTGTCATCACAACAGTTTACCGGCCTGTGCCGTCACTATTTCCCGGCAATCGAATTCGGCGTTGATGGATCAAAGGATTCATCGGCAGTTAGTAGTGATCCCGAATTGCTGAATCTGCTGCTGGGTTATGTCTCAACAACAGATGAAGCCACAAGCGCTTTATCAGGAACCCTGCTGGCCCAGATTCTAGCCGCCCGCGCTGCCAGGCCCGGCCACCTTTGGGTCGCCATGGGATTGTTCGAACGAGCGGAACTTGGTGCCACAATCAAGCGACATCTGCCGACGCTGTTTGCCGCCAACAACCAGGGAATGCGCTGGAAGCGCTTTTTTTATAAGCAGATCTGTGAACAGCAGGGGGGAATGTTGTGCAAGAGTCCGGTTTGTGGTGAGTGCAGTGAGTATGAGTTGTGCTTTGGGTGATTTAGTCCACGGAAAGCACGGAAAAAGGCAGAATACAGAATATAGAATACAGAATACAGGAGGTTATGCACTTCTTCTGAATTCTGACTCCTAAATTCTGAATTCTGCCTTATGTTCAGCTAACCTACTGCGCTGATGTTCTCCCCTCCAGCACCTCCAGATCAATATCCTGGCCAACTACTCCGGCGGCATCGGCGCGGCACTGTTTACAGTGGCGGGCCTGGGAGAGGATGAGTTCTGCCTGGTTGCGTACCATGTCCATGGTCAATGCCGTCGGAGGGACAACATCCCTGAACATGCCAACCGGAATAACCGGGGTGATGTTCATCATCTGCGCTCCCAGCTCGCGAACCTTGATGGCCAGATCCAGGGTTTCATGATCGTTGACGTCGGGAATGTAGACATGGTTGATTTTAACGATCAGTCCTGCTGCTATCGCCAGTCGTAACCCTTCCAGCTGATTGTGCAACAGAATGGCCGCACCTTCCTCTCCCCTGACTTTCTTCCCTTCATGCCGTACCCATTCATAGACTTTTGACCCGGTTTGTGGGGTAAGGGCATTGATGGTAATGGTCAGGCTGGTCACCCCGGCGGCAATGATTTTATCTACCGACTGCGGCAACAGCAGGCCGTTGGTTGACAGGCACAGCTTCATCTCCGGGAATTCCCTGCGGACCAGATCGAACGCGATAAAGGTTTTTGGATTGTCCAACGGGTCACCGGGGCCGGCAATGCCGACAACTTTGAGTTCGGCGCCTCCCTTCATTTCCATGTGTCTTTTGACCAGGCGTACGCGCGCAAGCGCCTGGTCCGGTGTCAGTACTCGACTGGTGACGCCGGGACGACTCTCGTTGACGCAGTCAAAGCGGCGTTCACAGAAGCCGCATTTGATATTACAACCGGGAGCCACCGGCAAGTGAATACGTCCGGCCTTACTGTGATCACCACCGAAACAGGGGTGATCGGAAATTTTTGTAGCGGTCATCATCGGGCAACCGGTCGCCATGGGGATCTCCTTACATGAAATGAGGGAAGGGAAAGCGCCGTTGCCTGGCCCGGGATAAAAAAGCCCCGAGAACTCGAGAGGGAGTTTCGGGGCGACTGTGCCTTGGGTAAAAGAGCTACATCAACGTAACCACTTCTATTTTGCTGAAAAATAAAAGCATATTCTATACCAACTATCAAACAGCCAAAGTCTGCCGATCTTCAGTCAGGTAGCTCAGTGAAACTGCTGATCATTTAGGCAGCCCTGCGGAAAACTGCGGCAAAAAATACCAATCGTGCAAATTACCGATGCGGGCAGTCATGTGTCGGCTGCATGTTGCCTTTGCACTGGCCACCACAGACACTGTCATGAGCCAGTTTCAGTGCTTCCAGGATTGGTCCGGAAGCTATCACCGGGCGAATGCCGACCTTTTCCAACTCTATCCTGGGCAGTTCGCCGATCATGGCGGTTACCACTGCTTTGCAGTCTTTGATCGCCGTCACGATGGCATCGAATTGGCGATGACGAAAAGGATGATCCGGATCGAAGGAACAGTATTTTTCAACTTCAACCTCACCAATCTGTTCCGGGTTGTGACTGCGGTAGTCATATATCAGAAAGCGCCGGGCATGACCAAAATGCTGGTCAACCTCGGCCCCTGATTTGGATGTGACGGCAATACGCATCAGATGCTTTCCTTTTGCAGCTGAGGGTTTAAGTTCCTGCTATGCCGCCATCGGGGCGAAACTGAAACATTTCTTCGGGCAGGCGACGCCACAGGCCGCACAGCCGATACAGTTGTCTTCTGCAACGACATCCATGACCATGCGGGTGGTATAGTTTTCTTCGTCTTCAATATCCAGAGGCGCCAGAACCTTGCGTGAACAGGCTTTGTAACAGCGGCCGCAGCCGATACATTTGTCGTGATCGATGCCTTCGACGAAGGTCGGGGTCCAGGTGCTTCTCCCTTTGGTGATTCCGGTAATAAAGGTCATGAGATTTCTCCTTGCGATTTTTGAAAATGTGTAAATGATCGATGTTTGGGAATCACGTCGGGGGTGTTTGAATGCAGCGGGGACTGTTTGAGGCGATAGCCGAGTTTTTCCCGCAAATGAAAATACCCCCGACGTGATCACTGCCGGTTGTTTATCCAAAGGCGTGATGAATCACGCCCCTACATCTTTTAATAGGGCCTTGCGTAGCCAGGGGGGAGGGCTGCCGCGCAGCACTTCCTGGAGTTGTTCGATGGTGTCACTGATCGGAGCCTTGGTTTTACTTTTGATCGGATGAATCTTCTTGGCAACCAGGCGTGCCGCTGCCGGGCCACCGATCTCCGCAACATAGACCAGAGCACAGTCGGCCAGACCGGCACAGCGGGACTCAATACGGTCGGCTTCGTCAGCGCCGCTCGTGCTGACCTGGACAATGCCGTTGAAACTCGCCGTCTCCGGGCCAACTTTCCAGATAATGAATTCCTCCGCCCGCCCGAAATGTTCATCGATATGAACCTTGTCGGTACTGGCAAATGCAACATTCATGTGTAATCCTCGCTTTCTTCTGGTGTCGATGATGTCGAAGCGCCTGATTCGGGTCATGGGCAGATCGCTTTTTCCTTAACGCATCATCTCGAACCACTGATCCTCACAGGTCTCATCAATCGTATCGAGGAATTTATTGACGATCATGGTCAGCAGATGAACGGCGCCCTGATAACCGATGACTGGACTACGATGAAGATTGACCCGATCCATGATCGGAAAGCCAACCCGAAACAGGGGGATCTTGGCATCACGGGCAACCCATTTGGCATGGGTGTCACCAATAATGGCATCCACCGGATCGGTCATGCACAGGCTGCGCATGTGCCACAAATCCTTGTTGACATAAACGGTTCCCTGGGCACCGTAGAGAGGTGAGGTGGCGAGCAGGGTCTCCATCTCTTTTTTAAACTTTTTGTTCGAGCGGGAGCAGAGGATATGATAGGGAATGGCCCCCATCTCCAGCAGGAATGAAACGATGCCAAGGAGGTAATCAGGATCTCCGGCGACAGCGAACTTTTTGCCGTGGATATACTGATGGGCATCGGTCATGGCATCGACAGCACGGCCCCGTTCCGCTTTGAGCTCAGCCGGGATCGGCTTATCGAACATCTCGCTCAGAGCCATCAAGAACTCATCGGTCTTGCGGATGCCCATGGGCAACGGCAGAGTTTTGGTGACACCGATAAAGTTTGCTTCGACTGATTTCATGGTGTTCAGGGTGGAATATTTCATCAATGAAACAGTCGCTTTGGCGTTGATGGAATCAGCCGCAGCGTCGAGGGGGGTGCCCCCACTGTACATGCGGTAGGTGCCGTCGCAGACCGAATCAAAGACATCGGAAATATCTGCGAGCATGGTGTAGGGAATATCCATGGCTTCAAGGTATTTTTTGTATTCGCGCAGGTTGCCGGTATTGCCGTCAAAGCCGGGAATCAGGTTGAGAGTGCCGTTGTCGCTCACCTCGTTCTTTTTTCCCTCGGTCAGATATTCCAGCATCGATTTGAGCATGCTGTCATAACCGTGGATATGCGTGCCGTTAAAACTTGGAGTGTTGGCATAGGGGGTCGGCAGCTCTGCCGGAATATGCCCCTTGTTTTTGGCATTGGTAATAAAGGCAGTGAGGTCATCACCAATAACTTCGGGCATACAGGTAGTGAACACCGGTATGATCGCTGGTTTATAGAGGGCGTAAGCGTTTTCCAAGCCTTCAAACAGGTTATTCTGGCCACCGAACACCGCACCGTCTTCGGTCATGGCGTCACTGGTAGCGCTGGCCGGTTCACGAAAGTGACGGCTGAAGGTACTGCGGAAATAGGAAGCGCAGCCTTGCGAACCGTGGATGAAGGGGAGAGATCCTTCAAATCCGTGGGCAACCATCTGCGCGCCCAGCGGTTGACAGGCATGGGCCGGGTTTATCACCAGGGCCTCGCGGGCAAAGTTTTTCTCTTTATATTCCTCGCTGTTAATCCAGTTTTTAACCCGTTCTATTTCTTCTGCCGAATGTTCGGTCATCGGCTTGACTTCGGTTGCGGTGCTCATTTTATATCTCCTAAACGGTGTCGGAATTGGTCACGTTTGTTTGTGTCAGCACCCTTGATCGGGATGTTTGAACGCAGCGGGGATCTGTTTGAGCCAATTGGCGAGTTTTGCCCGCAAGAGAAAATATTCCGATCAAGGGTGCCAGGGTTTCAGCCATCGTCAAAACGGTGCTTTGACCAGACTCCAGGTCGGTGAGTTGATCGCCATGTCGATATCGCGGGCGAAGATTTTGAATCCTTCATAGCCGTGATACGGGCCGGAGTAATCCCAGCTGTGCATCTGACGGAAGGGGATGCCGGCCTTCTGGAACACGTATTTTTCCTTGATTCCGCTACCGACCAGGTCGGGCTTCATCTTCTCGACAAATTTTTCCAGTTCAAATTCCGAGACATCATCATAGATGATGGTGCCTTTGGCCATCTCCGGACTGGTGCGGTCATAGTCGTCCTGATGGGCGAACTCGTAACCGGCGCCGGTAATCTGAATACCCAGATCTTCATAGGCACCGATGGTATGGCGTGGTCTGAGGCCCCCGACAAAGAGCATGGCGGTTTTTCCTTCGAGGCGGGGTCGATACTCGTTGATAACCTCCTGCATTTGCTGACGGTATTTTTCGATGACTTTTTCGACATTGGCCTTGATGGTATCGTCAAAGAACTCGGCAATGTCGCGCAGGCTTTTTTCGATCTTGGTCGGTCCGAAGAAATTGTATTCCAGCCAAGGGATTCCCCACTTTTCTTCCATCACCTTGCACATATAATTCATGGAACGGTAGCAATGGATCAGGTTGAGCTTGACCTGATAGGTGGCGGCGATTTTCTCAATCTCTCCATCACCGGTCCAGACACTCTTGACGTTGAGGCCGATCTCTTCAAGGATCGGCTTGGCGGCCCAGACATCGCCACCGATGTTGTAATCACCGATCAGAGCAATATCATAGGGACCGGCCGGTTCAGCAAACTCACGTTTGCCGATGACATGATCGCGGATCGAGTCATTGGAGATGTGGTGACCCAGGGATTGGCTGACCCCACGGAAACCCTCACAGTTACAGGGAACGACAAACTTGCCCAGCTCGGCCTCCATTTTTTTGGTGACGGCATTGATATCATCTCCAATCAGTCCAACCGGACACTCGGAAAGTACCGATAATCCTTTGTTCAGCGGAAACAGCTCATCAGCTTCGCGTAACAGGACCTCGAGCTTTTTGTCGCCGCCGTAAACGATATCCTTCTCCTGGAAATCGGAGGTGAAATCCAGCGGGAAGGAGGTCACGCCAGGAATTCCTTCCATCAGGTTCCGTCTGGTTCCCCAGCTGTAGACGCCGCAGCCGATGGGGCCGTGGGAGACATGGACCATATCGCGGATGGGCCCCCAGACCACTCCCTTGGCTCCGGCATAGGCGCAGCCGCGCTGGCTCATGATGCCGGGAACCACTTTTTTGTTGGATTTTACCGCACAAGTAGCCGAAGTCGGCTCATTGGCACCTAAGTGGGGGGCGCGTTTTTTCCGTGCTTTTTCCGGCATGGCCGCGAGAGTTTCTTCGATCAATCCTTCTGTCGTCTCAGTGGAAATGCCCTCAATCTTTTTTATTGTGTCAGCCATATCAGCTCCTTATTATGATGATGTCTGCGAAAACTAGGCGTTTTCCGCTACGCCGACAACCGTCTCATCGTCCGCTTCCATAATGCCGAATTCCATCAGCAATTCTTCCAGTTCTTCGATCTCGATCGGCGTCGGAACCACGAACGTGCGGTTTTCGTCGATCTTGCGCGCCAGTTCACGGTATTCCTGCGCCTGCGGATGCTCCGGTGAATACTCAATAACGGTCATGCGGCGCAGTTCAGCGCGTTGCACCTGATTGTCCCGTGGCACGAAGTGAATCATCTGGGTTCCCAGCCGCTTTGCCAAGGCTTCAATTAAATCTGCTTCACGGTCAGTGTTGCGGCTGTTACAGATCAGGCCGGCAAGCCGCACGCTGCCGGAAGAGGCGTACTTGACTATGCCTTTGGCGATATTGTTGGCAGCGTACATGGCCATCATCTCGCCGGATACGACGATGTAGATTTCCTGGGCCTTGTTCTCGCGAATCGGCATGGCAAAACCGCCGCAGACAACGTCACCAAGAACATCATAAAAGACGAAGTCGAGATCAGGGGTATAAGCACCTTCTTCTTCACAAAAATTGATGGCGGTAATAACACCGCGGCCGGCACAGCCGACACCGGGTTCGGGACCGCCGGATTCAACACACTTGATGCCGCCGTAGCCGACCCTGAGGACATCTTCGAGTTCCAGATCCTCGACGGTGCCGAGTTCCCGGACCTTGTCCATAACCGTTTCCTGAGCCTTGGCATGGAGGATCAAGCGGGTGGAGTCAGCTTTTGGGTCACAACCGATGATCAGTACTTTTTTCCCCAATTGGGCGAGCCCGGCAACTGTGTTCTGGGTGGTAGTGGATTTGCCGATGCCGCCTTTGCCGTAGATTGCGATTTGTCTCATCTTTTTTTCAGCCATGATTGTTTCTCCTTAGTGTTGACGATTGTTCGTCGTTACGGTGGTTGGCCTTCCGGACAAAAAACAGCTTGGCGGCATCTTCGTTGATGTGACTGTATTGCCGGGGTAGCCGGAAAGATAAAGTAAAGTCGGAAAATGCGGTCGACGGTGACGTGCGCTTAAAAAGGAAGCAGCTAATTGTTACTGCCGTTTTAGAAAATAAAAAAAGCCCGAACGGATGACCACTTAATGTGGATTCCTTCGGGCTTCTTTACCGGTCAGTTACAAACTACAGCAATGTAGCGACCTGACGTGTTAATGATCTATTTACTAGCACAGGCTGTGCCAACTTGTGGTGGTTGCAGGTTAAGTCTTTAATCCTTTTGGACTTTTTTAGAGAAAAATAGCGTTCCTGCCACTTTTTAAGTTTTCTGCACATATGCTTCTGCTTACAAATGAGGCGCTATGTTTGATCTTCTGCCTGTTTTCCGGGCAGATTACTAGCGCAATTGTCATTCCTCTATGGCGACCAGGGTTAAAGCAAAGGTCAGGTCAAGCCCGGCCAGGGGGTGATTGGCGTCGAGGGTGACGTCGCTGTCGTCGCAGTCCATGATGCGCATCATCCGTTGTTCACCGTCGCGAAAGGTGATGGTCAGAAGCTTGCCGGGTTCCGGGGACTTATCCGGAGGAAATTGTGATCGTTCGATCTTGAGCAGATTGTCGTTGTTGCGTGGACCGTAAGCTTTTTTTGCCGGGACCAGGATGTTTCTGGTCTGGCCACAGTGCATAGTGCAAAGTTCCTGCTCCAGGGCGGGAAATACCGTTCCGTCGCCTACTACAAAGATCAGAGGATCATCGCTGTCACGGCTGTCAAAGATGGCACCATTATCAAGGGTGCCGATATAATGAACAATTACCCTGTTGCCAGGCACTGCTATTTTATTCTTGTCTGAAGTTGTCATGATTGCATCCCGCGCTGCCTGGCAAAATCGACGAGAAAGTCAAAGACCTGCTCACGGGTGCTGATAAAACCAGGCATCTGCAGCAGCATCATTTCTTCGATCTTTTCCAGCACTTGCCCATCGGAACTGCCAATTTCATTCATGACCGCTTCGAGCATCGGCAAGACCTCGTAGAGATCGTCGCGATCAAAAGGGTGGGGATCCGGCTTGCCTTGAAATTTTGGCAGCTCCCGGGTCTCTTTCTTGTGCCGGTAACGATAGAATAAATCTGA
This sequence comes from Pelovirga sp., assembly GCA_046482365.1. GTDB lineage: Bacteria > Desulfobacterota > Desulfuromonadia > Desulfuromonadales > Geopsychrobacteraceae > Pelovirga. The sequence goes on from JAWOFG010000166.1 coordinate 8,359, forward strand.
CGGATTGATAGAGATATTCATGGGGTTATTCCTCGGCGCAACTGCCGCATCCTTTACCGCAACCGGTGTGAATCCCCAGTTCGCCGGGCTCGGCCTTGCGCTTGTCGGCAATAAAAGCGTCCAGGTCGGTTTCGTTGATAAACCATTGGCCCTGTTCTTCGGTCGCGGGAAGTAACCCGCGCTTGATATGCATCAGCAGATTCAGGGTGGTGGAATGGGTTTTTATCGCTGCGACGTTCAGGGGTATGTGTTTACTTGTGGTCATGATCTTCTCCTAACGGAATCAGCTCGTCTGATCAAATGCCGGTGCCAGCCTCAGCAACCGGGGCGTTAATTGTTCAATATCCGAGCGCACGGTACGATTGAGCTTTTTCAGCCAGTGCCGTGGCAGACTCTCTTCCCCATAAAAGGCTCCGGCAATCATGCCGGCAATGGCTCCGGTCGTGTCCGCGTCCCCTCCCTGATTCACCACAGCCACCAGACATTCTTCAAAGTCGGCGGTGGTAAACAAAAAATGGAAAACGGTACGTAAGGTATCGACGATATAGCCTGAGGCCTGACCGTTATAGTTGTTAAAACGAAAATTCGGATGTTGTTTTACCAGTTGCCTGGTCAGTTCGTGCAGGGCAAAGCGATCACCGCCGGCCATGGCTGTATGGAGCATATGGCCGATACACAGGCAACCGGCATCCGATAGCGGATGATGATGGGTCAGGTGTGCCTGTTCCAGGGTGTAGCGCTTCAGCAGGTCGTCACTGCCATAGCTGGCCAGAGCTACAGGACACATGCGCATCGCTGCACCATTACCGGCATCCCACTCATTTAACGGCATCTCCAGGGTGCCCTTGTGCAGGTAGGTACGAATCCCCTTGCGTACCGTGGCCCCGATATCGATGGGTTTAGAGCGCATCCAGTCGACAAAATAATCAGCAATCTGTTGGAGATTCCAGCCACCGCCGTCTATTACAGCGCGCGCCAGGGCCAGGGACATCTCCGTATCGTCGGTCACCTGACCGGCCTTAACGCCGAGCCAGCCGCCACCGATAATACGGTTGTGAATCTGGTATGCAGCCCGGATCTCCGCCGGTAGCATGAACTCAGTCGTCGCACCCAGGGCATCGCCCAGGGCCAGTCCGAGAAAGGCTGCGCGCCCGCGTGAAAGAATCATCTGTTGATCGTTGTCGCTCATCCGCCGATCAGAATCTTCACGTCGTAATCGCCGCCAATGACCAGATATTCATCTTCCCCCTTGAACAGAGACTTGGGCAGAACCCCGGAAAGGAAAAAAATCTTGGTCAGAGGAATTTCAGCCTGCAGAACCCGAGAGCCAAACTCCCAGGCCCGTTCAAAATCGGCGGTAAAAGAATTTAGATTGTTCAGCTGCATCAGGCACAAGTTGCCGTCTTTTTTCAGAATGACATGATCTTCCAGCTCATTGACCCCCCGGTAGAGGGTCCGATGGCTCGCCTGGGCATCGCGGTGCAGCAGGTACTGAACGTATTCATAGAGCAGATCCAGCTGTGATAAAATCGCGCTGGTGCGGGCTGAGCCGCGCATACGATCGACCAGATAACGAAAATAGTCTTCTGAATGGATGTCGTCGATCATGGTGCGGTGAAACGTCGGCAACAACCCCAGGCGTGATTCCACCCACCCTTTAAGCACCGCCCCCTCAATCGAATTACTGTCAAAGAGCCAGCCGCGCAAGAAACGCAAGTAGCTGTTTTTTAGACTTTTGCGGCTGTTTGGAGAGTCTTCGCGCTGCCACTGATGGAGCTGAAAGGTGACATCCATAAAATCATGAAACAGAGCCCCGCACACCTGCAGGTCGGATATCGCGTCGAGGCGGAGTAATAACTTTCCCAGGCATTGCGTTCCCTGGATCTGAATGCGTTGTGGGTTTTCATTGTAATGATGCGACGCAATCGACCAGGGTGGCAGATTACACAGGTTCATGGCACTGATATGGCTGCTGCGATGCCCGCTCAGATCATCCCTCCGTCAACAGAATGGCTTCAGCAACCTGGGCGATGCTTTTGCGTTTATCCATGGCCAGCTTCTGGATCTTACGATGAGCCTGGGGTTCCGTCATGCCGTTTTTGATCAGCAGGGCTTTGGCCCGGTCGACCAACTTGCGGGTTTCCAGACTCTCCTTAAGCGCAGCCACCTCATCCCGCAGATTAGACAATTGGATAAATTGATGGATCGCCATGTCGACGGTAATTTTAAGCTGATCGGCGCGAAACGGTTTCATCAGATAATGATTGACCCCGGCCTCAATGGCCCGTGAGACGGTGTCATTATCAGTGGTGCCGGTCAGCAGCACCAGAGCGCCAGTGGGGTTTTTGTTAATGGTGGCAGCAGCAGTGATACCATCCATGACCGGCATGGTGACATCCATGACGATCAACAATGGCTGGTGGGCTGATGCCAGGGCAACCGCCTGGGAACCGTCGGCCGCTTCAAAAAGCTCATCAAAACCGTAGTCGCTCAAGGCATCGGCGACCTGCCTGCGAATCAAGGGTTCGTCATCAGCAATCAAGGCCTTTTTCATGCGGTTTCCTTACAAGGCCGGACGTGCTGTTACCCTTTGGTTTCAGCACGTCCGGGTGATGGTTTAAGCGTTGATACGGTTCAAGAAAATTAATATTTGCCAGTAGTTAGAAGGATGACATGCCGGAGGAACCACCGCGGAAATCAGGGTAGGCTTCCATGCCCAGTTCGGATGCGTCACATCCATTCATCTCAACCTCTTTGCTGACGCGGATGCCGACAGTGAATTTGAGCGCCAGCCACGCCAGGGTGCTGGCAATAGCCACAAAGGCGCCGACGGCAATAATGCCGACAAACTGGGTCACAAAACTGGCATCAGAATTGGTTAGTGGTACCGCCAGGGTGCCCCAGATACCGCAGACCAGGTGGACCGATACGGCACCAACAACGTCATCGATTTTGAGTTTGTCAAGCAGGGGGATCGCCAGCACCACCAGGATACCACCAATGGCACCGATAATCACCGCCATACCGGGCGAGGGGGATGCAGGTTCAGCGGTAATCGACACCAGTCCGGCGAGAGCACCGTTGAGGGCCATGGACAGGTCAACCTTTTTATACAGCAGTTGCAGCATGATCATGGCGGCAACGACCCCACCGGCAGCAGCAAGGTTAGTGTTCAGGTAGACATTGGACATTTCAACAACGGCATCGGCAGAGCCCAGGGCCAGAACCGAACCACCATTAAAGCCGAACCAGCCCATCCACAGGATGAAGGTCCCCAGGGTAGCCAGAGGCATATTGGAGCCGGGCAGGGGGGTAACCCTTCCATCTTTGCCGAATTTGCCGGTCCGGGCACCGAGAATAATGGCACCGGTCAGAGCGGCCCAGCCACCAACCGAGTGAACGATGGTTGAACCGGCATAATCGGAGAAACCCATCTCACTTAACCAGCCCCCACCCCAACTCCAGGCGCCCTGGATCGGATAGATGATGGCGGTAAGAAAAACCACAAAACCCAAAAACGGCCAGAGTTTGATCCGTTCTGCGACGGTACCGGAAACAACGGAAGCCGCCGTGGCAACGAACACCATCTGGAAGAACCAGTCGGAACCGGCGGAATATCCGCCTCCATAATCACCGCCCAGAGCGGCAGCATCATCCGCTCCCCAGAGCCCGAAGCTGCCCATGAAGCCACCATCGACACCCGAGTACATCAGGTTGTAACCGATCAGGTAGTAGAGAATACCGGCAATAGAGTACAAAGAGATGTTTTTCAGGCAGATGGTTGCAACGTTTTTGGAGCGGACCAGCCCGGCCTCCAGCATAGCAAATCCGGCGGCCATCCACATGACCAGCACGCCGCTGATCAGAAAGGAAAAGCTGTTGAGGATGTAGGCGACCTCGGTAATGGGGGCCTCTTCAGCCAGCGCCAGACTCGGCAATAAAACCAGGCCGGCCAGTAATATCAGTTGTTTTTTCATTCTTGTATCTCCTTTTTAGCGCGAAATAGGGGTTGTTTTATATCTGGGCAGAACTAAAGAGACTCTTCGCCGGCTTCCCCGGTACGAATGCGGATTGACTGCTCAATATCGCTGACAAAAATTTTGCCATCACCGATGCGTCCGGTACCTGCGGCGGTTTTGATTGCTTCAACCAGTTCACTGACCCGGTCGTCGCTGGTGACCAGTTCAAGTTTGATTTTCGGAATGAAATCAACCTGGTACTCGGCCCCGCGATATAGCTCGGTATGCCCTTTCTGGCGACCAAAGCCACGAACCTCACTAACGGTCATGCCGGTGATGCCAAGTTCGCAGATAGCGCTCTTGACGTCTTCAAGCTTGAACGGTTTGATAATACATTCGACTTTTTTCATCTGCTGACCTCTCCTTTGTCAGTGGTAAAATACAAAAGGCGCAATGAACCCAACCATGTGGATGCAGAGCGCCTTTGCTCGATTGCCTTTAGTTTGTAACGCCGTCGTGGCGTGATGCCCGGATCAGGATGCTGATTAATCACGGACACATATTGTTGTTTAGCATGGTCTGTGCCAACTGCCGCAAGTGACTGTTTGTCCCCTGATGACCTTCGGGAAAAAGGACTAAATGCCTTCTTTTTGAGCAATCAGCAGTGGAGGTGGACAAAAAAAGTGCAATCAGATGGGCAGCTCTAAGGTGAAACAAGTGCCGCCTTCAGGATTGTCAGCTACCGTCAAATTGCCCTGATAAGCGGTAATGATTTTACGGCACAGATAGAGCCCCAGACCGGTGCCGCTACCATCTTTGCGACTGGTGAAAAAGGGTTCAAAAATCTGTTCCTTGAGGTGATCGGGAATCCCCGGGCCATTGTCAGTAATGTTGATAAACAGGGATTCCGCAGTACAACGGGTGTTGATATGGATTGTTCCCTGTGGCTCCATGGCCTGGATCGCATTGAGGATCAGGTTGATAAAAATCTGTTTGAACTTATTGGCATCGATCTCAGGTAATGGCAGATCGTTAAATTCCTTGCTGATGTGAACCTGGTGTTTTTTGATTTCATAGGTCAGCAGGGTCAGCACATCAGCGATGGTCCGGTTGAGATCGGTCGGGGCACGGCGATCCTCCTGCCGTCCGGAATAAGTCAGCAGTTCCGAGGTCAGATGGGACAGCCGCTCAACCTCCAGGGCGATGCGGTCGAGCAATTCACGTCCCTGTTCCAAAGGGGGTTCGGTCTCCTGCAGAATCTGGCAGGCATAGCTGATAACCGCCAAGGGGTTGTTGATTTCATGGGCGATGCCGGCACTCATGCGCCCCACTTCAGCAAGCTTTTCCGACTGAATGGTTTGTGCCAGAAGTTGCTCGAATTCAGTGATGTCTTCCACTACAATGACGGCACCCACGGTTTCGTTGTCCTCTTTTAAGGGCGATAAAAAACGATTCTGCAGACGGTTCTGGCCACTCTGGCCGCGGTGAACAATGCGTAACTGCTGGGCTTCTCCGCTAGTCAACACTTCTTGCAAGCGCTCGGAGATCCCCTCCTCTTCCAGGTTTGGAAACAGTTCGAGCAACGACCTGCCGCCGGCCTCAGCACTGCTGATGCCACTCATGCGGGCCATACTGCGGTTCCATGAGGTGATGCGCAGGTGTTGGTCCACCGTGTAGAGACCGATGCTGATGCTGGTCAGAATCTGTTCATTGAGGTGATGCAGTTGCTCCTTTTCCCGCGACACCTGACACAGATCGCGGTACAGATGGGCATTGTCGATGGCTACCGCCGCCTGTCCGGCCAGGATGGTCAGAGTATCGCAGTCCTGAGCGGTAAAGGCTTCCGGCTGGCAGCTTTCGACGTTAAAGACCCCGATCACCTTGTCGCGCGCAATGAGGGGAACTGCCATCTCTGAGCGGGCAGCGTCGATGCCGGGGATGTAGTCGTCTTCCGGTGCAATATTATTAATCAGATAAGGGCGCCCGAATTTGGCCGCCTTGCCCATCACCCCCTGGCCGAGACCGATGGGCCGGGAGATCGCATCTTCGCTGTAACCATAGCTGGCAGCCGTTTCCAGGCTGTTGGTTGCTGGATTAAGCAGGCGGATAATAGCATTGTCATAGGTGAAAACCTCTTGAGATACCTGCAGAATTCTCTGCAGCAGCGGATCAATGTCGGTGATGGCGGCGAGTTCCTTGCCGATGTCGAGCAGGGCGCGGAATAATAGCTGGTTCTGATGAAACATCGGTGATTTTCCCTTTCTTGGTATTATTCTTAGAGAGAAGATCAAGCACAGATAGTGCCAATCGATAGAGGCTGTCATTCGCTGGGAAGGCTCTGTGTTGCCAATCTGAAGAGAGGGTGAATATAATGGTACCGGAGCCGGATCCGGTAAGAACCTCTTCCTCTGCAGGAAGGACGAAAGGTTGTTGGCTCACAAAGTAAAGGAGAGTATCCATGACACAAATTTTTGCAGAGCTTGAACAGGCAACCCGTGAGCAGTTTGATCATGGTGATTTACCCAAGTGGTTGGCAGAGCCCGTGTTTCATGTGGCAAGGAATCCATCAGTATATGAAGGGAAGGAATATCTCGTTGAAGTATTGCTGGATCAGGTTCGCGAGTATGATGTCTATGCTGAAGCGGGATGCTGCAAGTGGGCGTATGACCACGAGGATATCGCCAGAACCCTGCGCTGGTTGGAGGAGGGGCAGGAATGATCTTTGCGCAGCTTCAGGTGGTGATGAAGACCGCTCAGGAAGAGCAGGAACTGCCTGATTATCTGGCTGAGCAGGTGCAGTTTATTATCGATCAGCAGGATCAATTCAAGGCGAGAAAACAGGAGATTGAAAACCTGATTGATCAGATCGCGCACTATGATACCTACGGCCAGACCGGGTATCTGGGGATGGGGGTCAATAACGTTATTCTTGGTAACACGTTGAAGCGGTTGCTCGACGCGTGATTTAACATCAAGACCGTGGGGTGCTATATCGGACCCGTATAAAAAGCCATCCTAAATGGGTGAGAAGTGGCATAACTTTCTGAAAGTGATATTCTTTCAGTGCATTTAAAAAAATCGGTGGCGTCATATACGGACAAGGTCGCCTGAATTGTCGCCTTATAAGGGTCCATCTATAAACAAGTTAGGCAATTTGAATGTGACACTAATTGCTTAACAATCATTTTGTCGCAAAAGAGGAGGATTGAATGAAATGTAATGTAGGGAAAACAGATCGTATCATAAGAGTCATTCTGGGAGCTGGAATTATTGCAGTTGGCTTCTATTTTCAATCATGGTGGGGAGCAATCGGTGTTGTTCCAATTTTTACGGCAGCAATAGGCTGGTGCCCCGCTTACTTACCTTTTGGTTTTTCAAGTTGCCGGAAATAACTTTGTCTAACAACAACATAGACTCGGATAAAATAAAGCTGCGGCACGAAGCGGAACAGCTTTATTTTGCCGGTGATGTTAGAGGTTAGCAGCAATGATGAATCCTTCAAGATTGTTTCAGCGCCTTCAATTCGTCCAGATGAAGAACCGACAGAATATCCTCACGCTTTGACTTGTTGATAATGACCGCGCAGCCAACCAGTTCGGCCCGCGCCTGCCGGATGATTTCGGTGAGGGCTTTAAGGGTCGTTCCCTTGGCAAAAAAGTCATCGACAAACAGAATTTTCTCTCCCGGTTGCAATACCTCATGGGAGACGTAAAGGGTTGTTGCTTCCTGCTTGGTAAAGGAATAACTGCTGGCGGTGTAGAACTTCTTCATGGTGATGGAGCGTTTTTTCTTGGCAAAGACAAAGGGAATCTTCAGGGCGGTGGCAACCGCCTGGGCAATCATGATGCCACTGCTTTCAGCGGTGATGATCTTGTCAATCTGCTGGTTGGCAAAGCGCGCAGCCAGATCCTGACCGATCTTCTCCATCAGTAATGGATCAACCATGTGGTTGAGAAAACTGTCTACCTTGACGACATCCCCCTGAATCGTCCCTTCCCGGCGAAAACGTTCAAGTAACTCCTGGCTAACTGTCATTTGCGATCCTCTCGATCATAGGGCAAACCAAGCCCCTGGGGTTGTTGGCTGGACCCTTTCTGCAGGCGGATTGTTGATACTACCAGCACCAGGATAGTAAAAATATAGGGGAGCATCTGCAGGATGTGGGTACTGATGTCGGTGCCGATGGCCTGAAAACGCAGCTGCATAGCGGTGATTCCACCGAACAGGTAGGCTCCGAACATGGCTTTGCCGCTTGACCAGCCGGAAAAAATTACCAGGGCGACGGCGATCCAGCCACGCCCGGCGGACATGTTTTCAATCCACATGGGGGTCATTGCCAGGCTTAAGTAAGCACCGCCGATGCCCACCAGACCGGCGCCGGTGGTGACCGCCAGAAAACGATAGCGGCTGACCGAGATGCCACAGGTGTCGGCCGCCGCCGGATTCTCGCCGACCGTCCGCAGGGCAAGACCGGTACGGGTGCGATAGAGAAAAAACCAGAGCAGAAACACCAGGACAAAACTGGTGTAAATGAGCAGATCCTGTTGAAAAAAAGCGCGACCGATAATGGGTAGCTGCGACAATCCGGGAATCGGCAGTCGTTCAAGACCGCCGATGGTTTGCCCGACCATGCCGCGGCCGAACAGGGCAGTGACGCCGATACCGAACATGGTCAAGGCCAGCCCGCTGACGATTTGATTGCCGCGCAGTTGTACCGTAATAACCGCATGAATGCTTCCGGCGACAAAGGTGACGGCAAAAGCTGCCAGAATACCGATCAATGGCGAACCTGAATAGAAGGTGCCGGCAAAGCCGGCCAGGGCACCGATCAGCATCAACCCTTCAATCCCCAGATTGATAATGCCTGCGCGCTCATTCAGGATAGCGCCCAGGGTCGCGAACAGAATCGGGGTGCCCGCCCGCACCGTTGCATCAAGCAGGATTTCAACCACCTTGTACTCCTTTGATCAGCTTGACTCGATACTGGATGAAAAAATCGGACCCCAGCAGGAAAAACAGGATCAATCCCTGGAACGCATAGACAAAGGCAATAGGCAGCTGCCACAGCATCTGCAGGCTGTCACCGCCGACCAGCAGGATGCCCATCAATAAAGATACAATAATGACACCCAGGGCACTGCGCCGGGCAAGCCAGGCGATGATAATGGCGGTATAGCCGTAACCGGATGAGATGCCGTGCTGGAGCCGATATTGAAGGCCGGCAACTTCACTTAAACCGGCAACGCCGGCAATCGCACCGCTTAAGAACAGCACGGCAAAGATCGCGAAGCCGGTGCGCATCCCGGCGTAACGGGCGGCCTGCGGGTTGCTGCCGATGACCTTGATCTGATAGCCCCAGATAGTGCGTTCCATAAACAGATAGAGCAGCAGCGCACAGAACAGGGCAAGAAAGAACCCGCTGTGGAGTCGGGTATCAAAAAAATTGGCGAAACGGGCTGCGTCGGCGAACTGGGCGGTCAGGGGGAAATTGAACCCTTGAGGGTCACGCCAGGGGCCGTAAATAAGATAATTGACAAATAAAATGGCGATGTAATTCATCATCAGGGTGACGATGACTTCATTGACATTCCAGCGGGCGCGCAGCAAGCCGGCAACCCCGGCCCAGAGGCCGCCGCAGATAAAGGCTGCACTGAACATGGTGATCATCAGCAGCCAATGATTTTCCAGCCCTGAGAAGAGGGCCACCCAGGTCGCTCCCATCGCCCCCATATAGATCTGCCCTTCGGCGCCGATGTTCCAGATCTGCATCCGAAAAGCCAGGCTGACACCGAGTCCGGCAAAGATCAGGGGGGTTGCTTTGACCAGGGTTTCAGAGAGACCGTAGGTTGAACCGACCGCTTCATAAAGAATTTCGCGATAGGCGTCAAGCGGGTTGATGCCGGCGGCAAGAATCAGCCCTCCGGCAAATAGCAGGGCCACCAGGATCGAGACGATCGGTGCGCTAAAGCGGAGCAGGGCCGATGAGATGTCGCGCCGTTCAATGACCAGTTTCATGAGGGCGGTTCCCGGCGCTCACCGCTCATCATCAGACCGATTTCTTCGCGGCTGGTATGGCGTGGATCAGCATAGCCGATCAATCTGCCGCGAAACATCACAGCGATGCGGTCGCTGAGTTTGAGCAATTCGTCCAGATCTTCAGCGATCAGAATCGTGCTCATGCCCCGGCCGGCACCATCGACAATGACCTTGTGGATATACTCGGCACTGCCGATATCAAGACCACGGGTGGGGTAAAGGGCTACCAGTACCCGCGGTTGTTCTGACAGCTCCCGGGCAATGATGACCTTTTGAATATTACCACCGGAGAGATACCGTACCGGTGATCCATCGGGACCGGATTTGATCGCAAAGCGTGACACTTTTTCTTCAGCGTTGCGGCGAATGGCACGGCGATTCTGAAAAATACCCCGCCGAAAGAGGCTATTTTTAAAACTCTTCATGATCAGATTGTCGGCGACATCGAGATCAGGAGCGATGCCGATGCTTTTGCGATCTTCCGGAATGTGGGCAATACCGGAAATATAGGATGAGCGGGCACTGTTGTGGGTGATGTCGATCGCACCGGCGAGGATCTTCCCTTTGCTGACTTCCTTAAGCCCGGTCAGTGCTTCAGCCAGAGCTTTCTGGCCGTTACCTGCGACCCCGGCGATACCAAGAATCTCACCCTCCTTGAGCTGCAAGCTGAAATCATCGAGATCTGCCAGGCCCCGATCATTGCGAACCGAGAGATTTTTTATATCCAGAATGATTTTTTCCGACATTTGCAGATTTTTTTGCCACTCGGGGATACGATCCTGACCGATCATCAGTCTGGCCAGGGTTTCAGCATCAAACTCACCGCGCCTCAGCGTCGCGATGCTGCTCCCTTTTTTCAGCACCGTCACCCGGTCGGAAATCTCCATGACCTCCCGCATCTTGTGGGAAATAAAAATGATACTTTTCCCCTGTTGTTGTAACAGACGCAGCACCTTGAACAGGCGGTCGGTTTCCTGAGGGGTGAGAACTGCCGTCGGTTCATCAAGGATCAGCAGGCGACAATCACGCAGCAGCAGCTTGATTAACTCGATCCACTGCTGAGCGCCGATGGATAGCTTCCACACCTCGGCATCCAGATCAAGATCGAGGTCAAAGCTGTCGATCAGTTTCTGCATCTGGTGTTTGTAGTGTTTACGATCATAGACCTGGGGAACCTTGTCCAGGGCCAGGAGGATATTTTCAAAGACGCTGTGGGCAGGAACCAGCATGAAGTGTTGATGAACCATCCCAATCCCGCGTGACAGGGAATCACGGGGACTGGTGAAGTGGACCAGTTCGCCGGCCAGATGCATGCGCCCGGAATCCGGGTGGTAGAGCCCGGTCAGGACATTCATCAGGGTACTCTTCCCGGCACCGTTTTCGCCCAGCAGGGTGTGGATTTCTCCAGGCACAACTGTAAAGGAAACATCGTCAAGAGCGACAACGCCGGGAAAGGTTTTTCTGATATTCTGGATACGCAGCAGCTCTGGCATAAAAAAATCGGCACGCCCGTTACCAGGCGTGCCGTCGTAGGAGGCCGATTTATTTGGAAAGAGTCCCCTGAACACCTTCGACAAAGAAGTTCATGCTCAGCATATCACCATCGCTCATGGTTTCGCCCGCACCAAGGACCTGATCGCCATCGCGATCCTTTAACGGCCCGGTAAAGGGATGAAAGGTCCCGGCGACAATGGCTGCGGTGCGCTCCTCAACCAGGGCTTTAACTTCGACAGGAACCTTGGCATGGATATCGGCCAGACCAACAAGGCCATCCTTCACGCCCCACCAGATCTGCTCTGACTTCCAGGTTCCTTTATGCACTTCTTCGGCCAGTTGGGTGTAAAGAGCCCCCCAGTTCCAGACCGGCGCCGTCAAAAAGGCGTTAGGGGCAAAGTGGCGCATGTCACTGTTGTAGCCGATGACGTAGGCGCCACGAGCTTCAGCTGCTTGCAGGGTTGCCGGAGCATCCTGGTGCATGGTAAGGACATCGGCCCCGACATCAAGCAGGCTGTCGGCGGCATCCCGCTCGACGCCCGGATCAAACCAGGTTTGAGTCCAGACTACCCGGACCTGGGCTTCGGGATTAACGCTGCGAACCCCCAGGGTGAAGGCATTGATGCCGCGGATGACTTCGGGGATCGGGAAGGCGGCGACATAGCCGATGATGTTTTTGGTTGTCATCTTGCCGGCGATGATGCCGGAGAGGTAACGTGGCTCGTACATACGGCCGAAGTAGGTGCCAACGTTCTCGGCGGTTTTGTAGCCGGAACAGTGCATGAAGATCACATCCTTGTTGCGCTTGGCGACATCGATGGTGGCATCCATATAGCCGAAACTGGTCGTGAATATCAGATTGTGGCCGCGCCGGACGAGCCCGTTAATGACCCGGGCCGATTCTGCACCTTCGGGAACCGACTCGATATAGGTCGAGGGCTCAACAAAGGGGAGTTCCTCCATCTCCAGGCGACCGAGATCGTGGGAATAAGTCCAGCCGGCATCACCAACGGGACCAACATAGACGAAGCCGGCCTTGACCTGCTTGTCCTCTGCCGCAGCCTGTCCGGCAAGCCCACAGAGCATAACGACCAGTAGCATTATCATTGTTTTTTTCATTGGATCATCCTTCCGGCACATTAAAGAGAAAAAGGAAAAGTTACCAGCGCAGAGGCGGTAGCAAGTCAAGCTGCCAATTGTTGCAGAAAAGCAGGTTATTCCACTTGCAGTTTACTGTCGATGTTGTTGTGCACCCAGTTGGCATCCCACCACTCAATGGGCTGTACCGGAATACCGTTAACCAGAACCTCAAAATGAAGATGATCCCCCCCGGCCAGGCCGGTCACTCCGCTGCGGGCAATGACATCGCCGCGACCCACCTGCTGACCAACCTCGACCTGACTCTGGCTCAAGTGAGCATACAGGGTCTGGATGCCGATGCCGTGATCAATCACGATACAGAGTCCGTAGATGCCGAGAAAGTCACTAAAGATAACCTTGCCGGAATTGGCAGAAATAATTTCAGCCTGGGTGGTGGAGGCCAGGTCGTAGCCAAGGTGAACGGTACGGTCGATCTCCTTGCCCTTGTACAAATAAGTGCGGTGATCGGCAAAAAGCGACAGTGTTGCCGTTCCGGGTTGGCGCAGGAAAGCCCCTTGCCATTGTGGCTCACTGGCAGAGTCTGCTGCCAGGGCGGCAACTGTAGCACGATTTTCTTTGCGGATCTGTTGATTGATGTAGAGAAAAGTCTCCAGCTCTGTGTCGAACTTTGGCACCTGATGGGTAAATTCAGGCAGGGTCGTATCGAGAAAGCTATCGGTAATGTTGATCTGACGCTGGCGAAACTGCTGGTTGTTGGCACGGTAATAGATGCCGGCCTGACGTTCATTGTCAGCGAGATCGACAGCGACAATGCGGGGAACAAACTCCTTGGGATCGAGATCGTAGGGGAAGGTCACGGAGCTCACATACATACCCGATGGTTGCTGAAACGCCGGGAAGAAATGATCGTCAAAAATGACCCCGGTGCGTTTGACCGGCTCATCCAGGGAATAGGTTACCAGTCCGGCGCCACCCCGGGTAAAGTTATGGGCGCGGCTGATGACCGAGATTGCCGGTGGGCGGGAATCGTTCAGCAACTCAAAGGAAGTCTCAGCTGTGTTGCCCTTTCCTAACCGGTAGATCGCCTGATCGGTGGCGCTGACTTCGATGGTGAAAGTTCCTTCGCGCAAGCGCAATCCGTCCAGACTCAGCTCGATTGTCGTCTGCTCCAGCGGTGTTGGAAACTCCTGACGATTCAACGAAATACGCAGATCTCCCTGGACCAGATTGACATCGATCGCTTTCAGCCCTGTGCCTTCATCCTGGACCAGTAAGGTCAGCGGGGTCGCCGGCGAGACCGGCCCGCTGTCCGGGGTCAAGGTCACCTGAGGAGGGGCGGTGTCACGAAAATAGGCAATAGCGGCGATGACAAGGGCAATCAATACGACGACAAGTAACAGTTTTTTTAACGATTTCAATGCTTGATCCTTTATCTGGTACAGTTGTTGTTTTCATTTGGAGGTTAACAAGACAGCACGACCATGGATTTTTCTCAGGCATGAATAGCTTCTTTGTTAACGGCCAGTGCGGCTTCTTTAAAAGTCTCCGACAGGGTTGGATGAGCAAATGAGGTAACGGCCAGATCGTGGATGCTGCCGGCAAAGGAATAGACGGTTGCCGCCGGGGCAATCAGCTCCGAGGCGTGGGGTCCGACAATGTGGACGCCAAGAATCCGTCCGCTGTCAGGAGTCGCCAGGACCTTGATGAAGCCGTCGCTCATGCCGCTGCACAGAGCACGGCCATTGGCGCTGAAGAAGAATTTGCCGGCGTTGAAGTCGATCCCCTTGTCCTTGAGTTGCTCCTCGGTGTGGCCGACCGAGGCTACTTCCGGCCAGGTGTAGGTGACCGCCGGGATTCCCGGATAGTTGATGGTTGCCGCCTGACCAGCCAGACGTTCGGCAAAGGCGACCCCCTCATCACTGGCTTTGTGGGCCAGCATCGGGCCTGTGACCAGATCGCCGATGGCATAAATGCCTTTGGTGCTGGTCTGGAAGTTTTCATCAATATCAAGCTGGCCGTTCTTGTTGGGCTGCAAATCGACTGCTTCCAGATTCAGCTCATCGGTGCGGGCGCGGCGACCGGCTGCGACCAGGATCTTGTCACAGAGGATCTCTTCCTGTTTGTCGCTAACATTCAGGGTGGCGGTAATCTCTTTGTCGCCGACATCAATTTTTTCCAGGCGGGTCTTCAGGCGGATGTCGAGCCCTTGTTTTTTTAAACTGCGCTGCAGGGTTTGAGCGACCTGGGGGTCGGTTTGCGGCAGAATCTGGGGGAGCATTTCCACCACCGTGACTTGTGCGCCGAGGCGACTCCAGACCGAACCCATTTCCAGACCGATAACGCCACCACCGACAACCAGCAGGCGTTTTGGTACGTCCGTCAGGCTCAGGGCATCCCGGGCGTTGATGATTTTATCGCCATCAAAAGGGAGGTGCTTCAGTTCGATGGCTTCACTGCCGGTGGCCAGCAGGATGCTTTTGGCACTAAGCTCCTGTTCCTTGTCAGCCCGGACGGTCACCCGGCAGGTATCGCCATCTTTTGGCAGCAGTTCGGCCGCTCCCTGATAAACCTTGATCTTGTTTTTTTTCATCAGTCCGGCAATGCCGCCGGTTAACTTGCTGACGATTTCCTCTTTGCGGGTCATCATCTGCTTCAGGTTCAGTGTGACCTCACCGACATCGACACCATGTTCTGCCAGTTCATGACGGGTGCGGGCAAAATGTTCACTTGATTCAAGCAACGCCTTGCTCGGAATACATCCCTCATTAAGGCACACCCCACCCAGAGCCTCACGCTTTTCCACCAGGGCGACGTTAAAACCCAGTTGGGTGGCACGAATGGCGGCGACGTAACCTCCCGGCCCGGCGCCGATAACGATCAGATCATAATTTGTGTCAGACATGGATAGATAAACTCCTTAACCCGTAAATTTGAAGAAAGACGCAGTACCTTACAGTTTTAGCAGCAAGGTCTCAGGTGCTTCTATGTAGGTTTTAACCTGTTTTAAAAAACTCACCGCCTGTTGGCCGTCAATAATGCGATGATCATAGCTTAACGCCAGATTCATGATCGGGCGGATGACAATCTCGCCGTCACGCACCACGGCACGCTCCTGGATCGCGTGCATGCCGAGGATAGCACTCTGTGGCGGGTTAAGCAGGGGGGTGGAGAGCACCGAGCCGTAAATGCCACCGTTGGAAATGGTGAAGGTTCCACCTTCCAACTCGTCCAGCACCAGTTTTCCGCTGTCAGCACGGGAGGCAAGATCGCGGATGGTGGCCTCGATCTCATCAAACCCGAGGTGGTCAGCATCACGAATCACCGGCACCACCAGGCCGCGCTTGCTGCCGACGGCGACGCCGATGTCACGATAGTGATGGTAGAGAATATCGGTGCCATCGATGCTGGCGTTGACTTCGGGATAACTTTTCAGGGCTTCGGCGCAGGCTTTGACAAAAAATGACATGAAGCCCAAAGGGATATCATATTTTTTCAGGAAGGCTTCTTTATAGCTGGTGCGGATGGCGATTACCCGGCTCATGTCGGCATCGTTGAACGTGGTCAGCATGGCCGTTTCCTGCGTAGCTTTGAGCAGGTGTTCAGCAATCTTGCGGCGAATGCGGGACATCGCCACGCGCTCGGTTCGCTCGCTGCGGTCAGTTCCTGGTTTGGTTGCCGGTTGGGTCTTTGTATCTGTTGATTTTTGCTGCTCTTCCGGTTGATCTTTATGCTCGGCCTCGGCCGGAATGTCATCAACCAGAACCCGTCCGTCACGGCCACTGCCTTTGAGTTGCTGTGGATCAATACCGCGTTCAGCAGCTATTTTCGGTACAGCCGGGTTCATCGGCTTTTCGCTGCTTTTAGCCTCTTCCTCCTGCTGGTTGTTGGTAAGATCCTTTTCTTTTCCCCCAGAGGGCTCTTTGCCGGTGGACTTTTCTTCTTGCTGAGGCTCTTTATCTTTGTCCGCATCCTTTGTACCGCCGGTTTTTTTTGCGGAGGTATCAATACGTCCAATGACCGCACCGATTTTCACCGTCTCGCCATCTTGAGCAAGGATGGTCAGCTGTCCGGCGGCTTCGGCGTTCAGTTCAACATTGACCTTTTCCGTTTCGAGCTCCAGCAGCAGATCATCTTTTTCTACGTAGTCGCCGTCTTTTTTGAGCCATTCAGCAATTTCAGCTTCGACAATCGACTCGCCTACCTGGGGTACCTTGATTTCCATAAATTAACCTCTATTTTTTAGCTGCAAAGGCATTGAAAAGAATCTGATCCTGTTCTTCCTTGTGGATCCGGTGAGAGCCGACGGCCGTGCTGGCAGAGGGTTTGCGTCCGACATAGACCGGTTCCTTGCCGATGAGTTCACGCAGCCGCGGCCGCAGATGTGCCCAGCCGCCGCCGTTGGCGATCTCTTCCTGAACCCAGTAGTACTCGGCTTTGTCCGGATAGTTGCTGAGAGTCTCCTGTAACAGCTCAGTATGGAGGGGAAAGAGCTGTTCAATGCGGACAATGGCAACATCCATGTGTCCTTCTTCTTCCCGGCGCTCGGCCAGCTCGTAGTAGATTTTTCCTGAACACAACAGGACCCGGCGGCATTTATCGGCCGGATGAGGATCCGGCAGTATTTCGGCGAAATGTCCACTTTCCAGATCAGCCAGATAAGACACACAGGCTGGATGGCGCAATAATGTCTTGGGGGTAAAAACGATCAGGGGGCGGCGGTAGCGGTGACGTACCTGACGCCGCAGCAGATGAAACAGTTGTGCCGGGGTGCTGGGGTTGGCAATGATCATGTTGTTGTCGGCACAGAGTTGTAAAAAACGCTCAATGCGCGCGCTCGAGTGCTCCGGACCTTGTCCCTCATAACCATGGGGTAAAAACAGGGTGATGCCGGTGGGGCGATTCCACTTGGTCAGGCTGCTGGCGATAAACTGGTCGATAATGACCTGGGCTCCATTGGCGAAATCACCAAACTGGGCTTCCCAGATGGTCAGGTCGTCCGGGGTTTCCACCGAATAGCCGTAATCAAAGCCGAGCACGGCAGCTTCTGAAAGCAGGCTGTTATACACGTCAAAACGGGCTCCGGCTTTTCGGGCAATTTCTGCCAGTGGTGTATACTTAACCGCAGCCTTGGTGTCGTAGAGGGTTGCATGGCGATGGTTAAAGGTGCCACGGCGTGAGTCCTGACCCGACAGTCGGATCGAGGTACTTTCATGAACCAGGCTGGCAAAGGCCAGAGCCTCAGCGGTTCCCCAATCCATTCCTTTGTCTTCCGAGATCATGGCATGGCGTTTTTTCAGCAGGGCGGTGATTTTTCGATGAGCGGAAAAATCTTCAGGCGTGGTAGTGAGCTGACTGCTCAGGTCAATCAGGCTCTGTTTGTTCATCCCGGTCTCCAGGCGGTCAAAGCTGAAGTTACGGGAGATGTGTGACCATTGCTTGAGAAATATTTCGTGGAGACCACACACCTGACGTTCCAGTGCTTCTTCCAGATGGTTTTCAACTTCGGTAGCAAGCTGTTCCAGTTTTTCCTCACTGACACCTTCCGTGATCAACTGGTTTTTATAGATGTCGGCAGTGGGTGGTTGGTTCCGGATTTTTTCGTACATCAACGGCTGGGTGAAGAAGGGTTCGTCACCCTCATTGTGACCGTGCCGGCGGTAACAGATGACTTCGATGACCACATCCTTGCGGTAGCGCTGGCGATAATCAAGAGCAATGTTGGCGGCCTGAGTCAGCGCTTCGGGATCATCTCCATGGACGTGGAAGATCGGTACATTAAGCATTTTCGCGACATCGGTCGCATAGATAGTCGAGCGCGAATCGGTCGGAGCGGTGGTGAAACCGATCTGGTTGTTGATCACCAGATGGATGGTGCCGCCGGTCCTGTAGCCATCGAGCTGTGACAGGTTGAGGGTTTCGGTGACCATTCCCTGGCCGGCAAAAGCGGCATCCCCATGGATCAGCAGGGGCATGATATGGCGGCGTCCATCCTGGGGGTGACGATCCTGGCGGGCGCGGGCCTTGCCTTCAACCACCGGATTGACCGCCTCGAGATGGCTGGGGTTGGAGGCCAGGGAAATACGGATTTCCCGGCCGGACACTTTGCGATAAGCGGTATAGCCTTTATGGTATTTAACATCCCCTTCGCCGACGATCTGGTAGCAGGCGTTGTCACCAAATTCGGCAAACATGTTCGCCAGCGGTTTTTCAAAAATATTGGCAAGGACATTGAGCCGACCGCGATGGGCCATGCCGATGACGATCTGTTCAATGGAAATCTGCGCTGCGCGTTCGACAATATGATCCAGCAGGGGAATAACCGATTCTCCACCTTCGAGGGAGAAGCGTTTTTGTCCAACGAACTTGCGGTGCAGAAAACTTTCGAAACGCGTGGCCTTGAGCAGGGAATGGTAAATGGAAAGTTTTTTCTCAAGGGAAAGATCCGGCTGGTTGCTGTTAGTTTCAACCCGCTTTTGCAACCAGCTGCGCTCTTCGGGAATCGGAATGTGCATAAACTCGATGCCCAGGGTGCGGCAATAGGTCTGCTGGAGGATATCAACAATATCTTTCAGCGGAGCCTGTTCGAGAATAAAGTCGACAACCGAGAAGGTCCGTTTCAGATCGGCATCCACAAGACCGAAAGCTGACAGACGTAAAAAAGGGTGATCCAGTGAACAGGGGGTCAAGGGATCCACACAGGCGTACATGTGACCCAGTTCGCGGTAGCGGCGAATCAGCGCCTGAACCGCTGCGGGGCTGCTGTCTGCCGCTGTCGCATCACGGGTGCCGGCAAATTCAAATCCCATAAAAAAGGAGCGCCATTCATCGGGTACCTGTGAGGGATCCTCCTGGTAGAGTCGATACTGGGTTTCAAGCCATTGCGGGCTGACGTTATGTGCAATACTCATTAGTTTAATCACCGTTAGCTGGGAAAAAGTGAAATCTAGCGATCAATATCCGGTTAAAGCTGGACAAGTATAAAGCAGTCAACCATTTGTCGCAATAACGTCAGGGACCAAAGGGGAGAAAAGTCAAAAACAATTAAAACGATCAAATATACTGTTGACCCGCCAAGGGATTTTCTGCTACTGTCTTAAATCAATAATGTTGATGAAAGGAGAAAGCCCATGGCACTGGAAGTCGGCACAGCAACAAGTTTAGTGAATCAGGAAATGGCCAACAACAAGACCCAGACAGGTTTTGATGTATTGACAAAGACCACTGAAAAAACAGAACAAATGCAAGTAAATGAACAGCAACGCCTGGAGATCGCCGAGCAGACCGGCAAAGGGTTGAATCTGGATGTAACCGCCTGATTCCTTGATATCAAGATTTGATGGATCAAAAAAATCAAGCCGCTTTCACCGTGCAAAGGTGTTAGCGGCTTTTTTGTGCTGATGGATCCTGAGATTGCGTCAATGCATAAGGCTCACCGTCTACGCCAAGTCGTACAAAAGTAATGGCGGTGCTGAAAACTTCTTCTTCGTCCAGGGCCCCCGGGGCGTCGGCAAATACGGTAACATCGTAGCTCACCGAGGTCTGTCCCTGCTGGTTCTTGCTCATATGAAAGCGCAGGATGGAGCCATTTTTAACCCGGTGCTTGAAGCGACATGCCGCCATCCCGATGGTCACCAGATTGCAGCCGGGGTAGTCGCGTGAAGCTGCCAGCCAGGCATTTTCATCAACCCATTTAAGCATGACCCCGCCGAACAGATAGCCGTGGTGATTGAGGTGCTCAGGCCGAACAATGGTGAAGTTATCCATAGTGCTGGGTCCTGCCGGCGGCAAATTGTTCTTCCGCATGATAGGAGGAGCGCACCAGCGGTCCGGCCTCGACATGATCAAACCCCAGACCTCGGCCATAGGTCGCCAGATCGGCAAATTCCTCAGGTGTCACATAGCGTTTCAGCGGGTAATGATCTCTGGTTGGTGCCAGATATTGGCCCAGGGTGACAATCCGGCAATCATGGTCGCGTAGATCGTGAAGAGCGGCAATCACCTCGGCGCGCTCTTCCCCCATCCCGAGCATCAGGCCCGACTTGGTAATGACCTTAGGTGCCAGTACTCGGGCCCGGGTCAGAACATCAAGCGAGCGCTGGTAATCAGCTTCCGGGCGTACCCGGGAGTAGAGCCGTGGTACTGTTTCCAGGTTATGCCCAAGGATGTGGGGAGCTTCCTGCAGAATCGTTGCAAGGGCCAGTTGATTCCCCTGCAGATCGGGGATAAGCAGCTCGATGGTACAGTCTGGGCTGGAGCTTTTAATTTCACGTACCAGGGCGGCAAACTGGCCGGCACCACCGTCGGGCAGGTCATCACGGGTCACCGACGTAATAACGGCGTGGTTGAGCCTGAGCTCAGCTATCGCCTTGGCGACCTTTTTTGGCTCCCGGGGGTCGGGAGGTTCAGCTGGATGGTTGCCTATGTTGCAGAATGAGCAGGTGCGGGTACAATTGTTGCCGAGAATCATGAAGGTTGCTGTGCCTTTGTTCCAGCATTCACCCTGGTTGGGACAGGCGGCGCTGCGGCAAACAGAATTTAAGCCCTGGATGCGGTGGTACTGGTCAATGCGACGATAATTTTCGCCGGCCGGGAATTTAACCTTCAACCAGTCCGGCTTAGCAATACCGTTCTGTTTCACAGCGGCCTCATCCATAGGAGTTGTATAAAAGAGTTGTATGAAATTGTCATCTTAAACTGAAAAGGTCCGGCGGTGCTACTCATGCCGAACCTTTTCAGCGAATTTAAGTCAATGAAGTAAATAGATCAGACCGGCTCAAAATTCGATTTGTCGACCCCGCACAAAGGGCAGACCCAGTCTTGAGGAATGTCTTCAAATGCGGTTCCCGGCTCAATACCACTATCAGGGTCGCCAACTTCCGGGTCATAGATGTAGTTGCAAACAACACAGCGGTAACTCTGCATGATGTTTCTCCTTGACTAATTCAATGGCTAAAGGGTGATGTGAAAAACCGTCGCAATGAATAACAGATCCGGCAAATTATTACAATCCCGGTTGTAATTTAATGATCAATGCAAGGACGCTGTTATTTGAGCATGTGCTGATCAGGTTTTGGTGTAGAGCACTGCAATGCCACGGGCAATTTCATTACCTAAAGCTTTCAGGCTGTGAGGTTCGTTGGAATCCCAGTAGACCGAATCACCGGCTTCGAGAATATAGGTGTCGTTGCCGTGCTGTAATTCCACCTTGCCTTCCAGAATATAGAAAAACTCCTCTCCGGGGTGACGCACCGGTTGTGATTGCTCGGTACGGCTCGGGTCGAATTCAACCAGGAAGGGCTCCATGTGCTTGTGTTGTTTGCCGTAGGCCAGGGAATGATAGAAATAAGGTTGTGGTTTGCCACCGTGACTTGGGCGCCGGTTCATGCGATCGGCTTCACCAGCTTTAACCACCAGGCATTTGCGGGTGTTGTCTTCCTCTTCAAAAAATTTCTGCAATGGGACATTCAGCGCTTTGGCAATACGTAGCAGGGTTGCCAACGGCGGGATCACCTGATCGTTTTCGATCTGCGATAATAGCGGTTTGGAAAGCTCCGTGGCCACGGCAAGATCCTGGAGAGTCATCCGCCGCACCTGGCGCAGCTCGCGGATGGTCTGTCCGATTTTAAGTTCTTTGACTTCAGCTCTGAAGGCGTCCATTGTTCCCCAGTCTATCCCGGTGGTTGAGCGTGGCAAAGTGGTAATCTGTCGGGCCGTGCCGTTGTTGAGATAGCATTGTTTGTTGACGAAAACTAACTTTTAGCCTGCCGGGTGGTTTCTCGTCAAGTATTGTAATTCCCATAGAGATAGGGAAAGAATAGCGAATAACGGCTGGAGTGTGTTAAAAAACTTGTCACCTTAAGTTTTTTTCAGTGGTCGAAAAAAACTGGTTTGATGGAGAAGAGCATGCAAAGAATAGAGGGAAGTGAGCCGATCGAGGCCATTCTGTTTGATCTCGATGGCACCTTGCTGCGGGTGCAGATGGAGCACTTTATCCCCCGTTATGTGGAGCGCCTGGCTGCTTATTGTGCTCCTCATATCAAGCCCCGGCGTTTTACCGGCGCGATGCTGGATGCCATTCGCCAATTGATCATTGAAGAGGGGGATGGTCAGGTCAGTAATGAA
This sequence comes from Pelovirga sp., assembly GCA_046482365.1. GTDB lineage: Bacteria > Desulfobacterota > Desulfuromonadia > Desulfuromonadales > Geopsychrobacteraceae > Pelovirga. The sequence goes on from JAWOFG010000166.1 coordinate 31,071, forward strand.
CAACGCTTGTTTGCTCTGCTCAAAAAGCAGCTGGGCATTGCCGAGACCCTGATGCTGGAGAGCCTTGCGCATTACGCCGAGCATCATCTCGATGAATTACAATCCCTGGTTCACCCGATTCCTCTGGCACAACAAATCGTCAACGATTGCCATCGTCGCGCTATTCCCATGGTGCTGGCCACTAATCCCGTATTTCCACGCTTTATGATCGAGGCACGGATGGCCTGGGCTGAACTGGATCTGGGTTTATTTCGTCATCTGACCAGCTATGAGAACAGCCGTTACTGCAAGCCCCAGGCCGGGTACTTTGCAGAAATTGCTGCGTTGATCAATGTGCCACCCGAGCGTTGCCTGATGGTCGGCAACGACAGCAGTCATGATCTGGCGGCAGCGGCGGTTGGTATGCAGACTTTCCTGGTTGATACCTGGCTGGTCGAACGCAACGAAAAAAGATGGACAAGCCATTACCGTGGTGATCATCGTGCCTTGCAGTTATTTCTCGAACAGCTGTAGCTTCACATCTATTCGCAACAATTAACTCATTGCCATCAGCGGCCATTTAACAAGGACATATCTATGACCAGACTGACCCAGGAGATGCTTTATCAGGGACGTATTTTTGATATTACCCGTGAACAGCATCGGATGCCCGACGGGCGCGAATCGACCTTTGAGTTCCTGCGCCATCCGGGCGGCTGTGCGGTGTTGCCGGTGATGGCTGACGGGCGCCTGCTGCTGATCCGCCAGTTTCGTCCCTCCATCGGTGATACGATCTGTGAAATCCCCGCCGGGCGCCTTGAGCCGGGCGAAGATCCGGCAGCCTGTGTGCGCCGCGAACTGGTGGAAGAGGTGGGTTATCACGCCACCGGGCTGGAGAGTCTGGGTTTTATCTACAGCAGCATCGGCTTTTGTGATGAGCAGATTTACCTCTTTGTCGCAACGGACCTTGAGCAGACCGAAACCGCCCTCGAACCCGATGAGTTTATCGAGCCGCTGGTGGTTGATCTGGCCACTGCCCTGGCGATGATAGCTGCAGGTGAGATCACCGATGCCAAGACGCAGGTGGCCCTGCTGCGTTATGCCTTGAACAAGAGGGTCTGATGTTCAACCAATCTCTGTGTGCCATGGATATTTCGACCCTGCCGTTTAACCGTACCTGCCTTGAGGGTTACTTTGAGCTGTCAACTCCTGACCGTGACCCGGGCGCTGATGGTTTCTGGGTATTGATTCAGGGGATGCGGCTGTTCACTCTGGATAGGTTGCCTGAGCAACTTCCCTTTGGCACCTGTCCGGTTCCGTCATTGGCGGATGGTGCCCTGTATCTGGGGCAGTGGCTGGGAAAGCCCTGCCGTCTGGTGGAGGTCCCTGCAGATAGTGACCTGCCGGTAACGCTTAAGTCCCACCATCTGCGCGCAAGTGAGCCCACCCTGCCGGCGTCGTTGTCCTCCCTGGGGGGAATTGGCCTGATGATCCTGCACTGGGAGCTGACCAGTCACTACTGTGGCAACTGCGACGGTGTAATGGAGAGATTGGCGGGAGCCTGGGGTAAATTCTGTGTGCAGTGTGGTGCTCATCATTTTCCCCGCATTCATCCCTGTGTCATCGGTCTGATCGTGCGCGGCGACCAATTACTGCTGGTCCGCAAAGGGGACTGGGCAACCGGGCGTTACGGGCTGGTGGCAGGGTTTGTCGAGTTTGGCGAATCGCTGGAAGAGGCAATGGCGCGCGAGGCCCTGGAGGAAACCGGCATCAGTATTACCAATATCCGTTATCTCGGCAGTCAGTCCTGGCCTTTTCCGAGCCAGCTGATGTGTGGTTTTGTCGCCGATTATGCCGGGGGCGACATCGAACTGCGGGACCAGGAACTCTGCGCTGCTGACTGGTACAAGGTTGACCAGTTGCCGATTCTGCCGCCATCACGCAGTATTGCCCGTTATCTGATTGATCGGGCGAGCCAGTTTGTCGACTGCTGAACTGATCCGGCCATTGTCACAACCCGTCTCCGTTTTTTTTTACAAAAATGAGGCAAGCCATGAAACATTTTGCCGCGGAACAATTGAAAAGGTTTGCTCAAGCGATCCTGACGGTCGCCGGAAGCAACCGTGGCGAGGCAGAAATTGTTGCCGATCATCTGGTTAAGGCCAATCTTGCCGGACATGACAGCCACGGTATCGGCATGCTGCCGGCTTACGTCAACAGCCTCAAGATTGGCGCCCTGTTCCCGAATGCCACGCTGGATCAGGTTCTGGATCAGGGCTCAATGATGGTTTTCGATGGTCATCGGGGTTACGGTCAGCGGCTGGCCAAAGAGGCAATGGATAGAGCGATAATGCGTTGTCGGGATAGCGGGCTGGTTTTTATGGGCCTGCGCAATGCTCATCATATGGGCCGCATCGGCAGCTATGGTGAGCAAAGTATCGCTGCCGGACTGATCTCTCTGCACTTTGTTAATGTCGTCGACCATCGGCCGCTGGTGGCACCCTTTGGGGGTACAGCTGCGCGTTATTCCACCAATCCCATCTGCTTTGCCATGCCGGCTACAACCACCAGCGCCGCCATTCTGCTGGATATGGCGACCAGCAGGACGGCGTTGGGCAAGATTCGGGTAGCGATGAACAAGGGGGAGCCAATGTCAGCCGGCACGCTCTATGATGGTGGCGGCAAGGCAACGACCGACCCGTCAGTAATGTTCACGGAACCGTTCGGCGCCATTACCTCCCTGGGAGAATATAAGGGCTACGGAATGGCGCTGTTCTGTGAATTGCTCGCCGGGGTACTGACCGGTGGCGGCACCATCCAGCCGAACAACCCGAAGTTAGGTGGTATTGTCAATCACATGGCGACAATCCTTGTCGATCCGCAGCGACTGGTCGATCATCAGTGGATGGCGGCTGAGGTTGGTGCGCTGCTGGCCTACCTGAAATCTGCACCGGCCGAAGATGCGGATTATCCGGTTCTGGTGGCCGGTGAACCGGAAATGCTGATGCGCAAGGAGCGCGAAAAAAACGGGATACCGATTGATGCGACAACCTGTGAGCAACTCGTTGCAACGGCGCAACAGGTTGGTATGGGCCTCGGCGAAGTTGAAGCTCTGCTCAGCGGCAAGGGAACGCAATGACAGGTTTGAACTCAACGCTTTTTTTTAAGGCTTGTACTTGACCGGAATCGATCCCCTCGGATAAAAATAAGCTTTTAGAATTTCTGCAGAAATCGCCATTAACCAGAAACTATATGTCAGGAGGAATGACGAATATGAAGCGTCGTGATTTTATTAAAACCGCTGCTGTTGGTGCCGGTGTCGCGGTCTCGGCTGTTGCCGCCCCCGCCATTGCCCAACAGCGTTATAACTGGCGCATGGTCACGACCTGGCCGAAAAATTTTCCAGGATTGGGCGTTGGAGCCCAGCGACTGGCCGACCGGATTACCGCCATGTCAGGTGGCCGGCTCAATGTCCGCGTTTACTCTGCCGGTGAGCTGGTGCCACCGCTGCAATCCTTTGACGCGGTGATCGAAGGTTCGGCTGAAATGAGTCACGGCGCAGCCTACTACTGGCAGAACAAGAGTGCGGCAACCTCCTTTTTTACCGGAGTTCCCTACGGCATGACCTCCCGTGAACTGGCGGCCTGGGTGCGCTACATGGGGGGCCAGGAGATCTGGGACAAGGTCTATGACCAGTTCGGGGTCAAGGGCTTTTTGTCCGGCGATACCGGAACCCAGGCCGGCGGCTGGTTTCGTAAGGAAATCAACGGCCTGGCAGATATCCAGGGGCTGAATTTCCGTACTCCGGGATTAGGTGGCCAGGTCTGGCAGCGGATGGGTGCCAACGTGGTTAACATGGCCCCTGGTGAAATCTATCAGGCGCTGCAGTCCGGCGCCCTGGATGCGGCGGAATTTGTCGGACCCTACAACGACCTGGCCCTGGGTTTCTATCAGATTTGCAAGGAATATTATCTGCCCAGTTTTACCGAGCCGGGTCTGGCAACCGAGCTGGTGGTCAACAAGTCGAAATTTGCCACGCTGCCGAAAGATCTGCAGCAGATAGTGGAAGTAGCCTGTCAGGCAGAATATGATCAGGTTGCCTCCGATTTCTACGCCAATGATCCGATTGCCCTGAAGACCCTGGTAGAGCAACATGGCGTGAACCTGAGGGTTTTCCCCGAGGATTTGCTGGAGGCGGGAGCCAAGGCGACCATGGAGATCATCAACGGACTGCGTGAACATCGCGATGCCCTGACCCGTGAAACAGCAGAGAGCTTTGTCAAAAACCTTACCCTGCTGCAAAGCCGTACCGAGAAAGTCGACCAAGGCTTTGTTGCGGCCCGAGCGAAGTACATCAAATATACTTAACCCTTCATGTAAAACAGGGACAGGAGGCGATTCCGTTCACCTCCTGTCCCTGTTCTTCTCTCTATCATTTCTGACCAAATCGAAATCGAAATCGCTATCGGGATCGGGATCGGTCCTGCTTTAATGTATCGTTTTTTTTTCGATTTCGATCGCGATTTCGATCCCGATTTGTGTGGGATATTTACCGTCCGTAGAGCAGATCAGGCAGCCAGGTGACCAGTCCGGGGAATAGCACCAGAATAAAAATTGCTACCAGCTGCAACACCACAAAAGGGAGGGCTCCTTCGTAAATCATGCGAGTTGATACGCTTCCGGGGGCAACTCCACGCAGATAAAACAGGGAGAAACCAAAAGGTGGGGTCAGAAAGCTGGTTTGCAGATTCACCGCCACCATGACCCCCAGCCAGATCGGATCAACGTCCATCATCAGAAGGACCGGCGCCGTGATCGGCAGGATGATGAAGATGATCTCAAAGGTGTCGAGGATAAACCCGAGCAGAAACATCAGCAGCATGACGAACAGGATTGCCCCCATTTTTCCACCCGGCAGGTTAAGTAAAAAGTCAGCGACCAGTTCATCTCCGCCCATCATTCTGAAGACTAGGGAAAAGACCGAAGCACCGAGGAGGATAACAAAGATCATGGTGGTGATATTGGCGGTCGCCAGCATGGTCTGCCGCAGACTCTTCAGGTTCAGGCGCCTGCGGGTGGCGGCGAGAATGATGGCACCAACAGCGCCCACGGAAGCCGATTCTGTCGGGGTGGCAATACCGCCGAGAATAGAGCCGAGAACGGCAAAAATCAGCAGCAGCGGTGGCAGCAGACTGACCAGCACATCCTTCCACAGATCGGCCCTTTCCTGTGCGGTGACCACCAGGGCAGGGCAGGATTCCGCGCGAAAAAAAGCCTTCCAGGTCATCCAGCTCATATACAGGGCGATCAGCAGCAGTCCCGGGATGAAGGCTCCGGCAAACAGATCACCGACCGAGACCGGGGTCGGGGCAAAGTTGCCCATCTGCATCTGGACCTGGGCATTGATGCCGGAGAGCATATCTCCCATGAAAATCAGCACGGTTGAAGGTGGAATAATCTGCCCCAGGGTTCCCGAAGCGCAGATGACGCCGCTAGCCAGCCGTGGATCGTAACCGGCCCGCAGCATGGCCGGCAGGGACAGCAACCCCATGGTGACGACCGTAGCGCCGACAATGCCGGTGGAAGCTGCCAGCAGGGCGCCGACAACAATCACTGAAAGCCCCAGCCCACCGCGAAGGCTGCCGAACAGGCGGCCCATGGTGATCAACAGTTTCTCCGCGATACCGGAACGTTCCAGCATCATTCCCATGAAGATAAACAGGGGGACAGCGACCAGTACTTCGTTGAGCATGACGCCGACATAGCGGGAGGCCAGGCTGTTGAAGTTGGACAGATCAAAAACCCCGAGCAGATAGCCGATCCCGGCAAAAGCAACGGAGGTGCCGGCCAGGGAAAAAGCGACCGGAAACCCCAGCATCAATACGCCGATGATGGAAAAAAACATCAGCAGGGACAGCAGTTCACCCATCAGGACCGGATCCATATCAGGATTCCTCCTGATAGCGATAGGCTTCAGGCAGCAGTTCTTCCTGGTTCAGCAGAACCAGGATTCCGCGTAAAAACATGGCCAGGGCTTGCAGGGCAACGACCAGAGCAAAAAACAGAATAAAACTCTTGATCATATAAAGACCGGGCATCCCGCCGAAATTGGGAGAACCTTCCATGAAACGCCAGGATCTTTCCACATAGGCCCAGCTCCAGGTAGCTAGTACGTAAACAAAAGGGCCGATAAAAAAGAGACTGCCGAACATGTCGACCATGGCTTTACGTTTGCGTGAGGCCGGACGGTAGAAAATATCAACCCGCACATGGGAATTGTTAAACAAAGCAAAGCCGGCAATTCCCATAAACATCATGGCGTTGAGCCAGACGTAGAGATCCTGGAGCCAGATAAAACCGGTGGAAAAAGCATATCGCAGGACAACAACGGTAAAGCAGACCAGAACGATTCCCAGGGAAAACCAGGAAAAAATATGTCCAAGGATGATATTAAAGCGACTGATAGCGCAAATCAGCAGAGCGAGGGCCTGCATGTTGTGAACCCCTGAGCAATATGGTGTAATTGGCGGATAAAAAAGGACAAAAAACAGCCCAAAAAAATGGTTTGACAACTGTCAGATGGGCGAATCTAGTTGATTTATATGAGAATGTCCAGACATGAGCGACCGTTTTCGGGGTTTTTGTTTTATTCTTGACTCGATGTTGACCGATCAACAGACAAGTGATTGAGGTTAATCGGGATGCGTGCCGATAAAATGACGATAACGTTCACATTTGCTGAGTAATTCATGGTGGTGCCCACTGGCAACAATATGCCCCTTTTCCATGAAACA
>JAWOFG010000216.1:0-20323 GCA_046482365.1 Pelovirga sp.
CCAAACAGCGAATATAACCCCCTTCACGGCATGGCTCCAGGACGATTTCGCCATCCTGATCATCAATTCGAGTGGGACCGGCAGAAGTTCCGCCGCTGGGCCCAAGGAGTCGCTGAGCGCAATGGCTATCGAGTGAGCTTTAAAGATATTGGTGAAGTGGATCCGGTTGTTGGCGGTTCAACGCAGATGGCCGTGTTCAGTCGTACCTGTTAAGAAAGAGTAGATCACGTCATTTGGAAGGCTTTTTCTTCTTCCCGGTTTTTTCTTCGTCTTTTTTTGAAGTCTTTGTCTTTTCAACCTTTTCCGGCTTACAAACATCCCCTTTATCCTGGGTGAATGCCTCGCACTTTTTGCAGACATACTTTGCCTTGTTTTTTTTGACTTCAGATTTACCTTTTAGACAGCTCATCTGTTAACCTTTTAGAAAGTTGTTGGATGGGTCGAGATTGCAGCTCTCAGAAGAGGGACTTTGCTATAATCAACTAAAATAGTCATTTATTGCAAGCCATGACTGAAGAAAGCTGGAGGCAATGTGAAAAAACTGACGCTGATCCGCCACGCCAAGTCTGACTGGAACAGCGGCGTGGCACGTGACTTTGATCGTCCCCTCAACCGGCGGGGGAAGAAAGCTGCCCCGCTGATGGCCGGGCGCATCCTGCACCGCGGTAGCGTGCCTGATCTGCTGGTCAGCAGTCCGGCACAACGAGCAGTCGAAACAGCGGTATTGCTGGCAGATGAACTTGAATTGCCGCAAGAACAGATTGTTTATCAACAAAATATTTATGAAGCGACCCCGCTAACCCTGGTCGACATTGTCCGCGGACTGCCTGATGTGGAACATATTGCACTGATCGGTCATAACCCCGGACTTAGTGAGTTGGGACTCTGGCTCTGCATCCAGGCACCCGAGTGGCTGCCGACCTGTGCAGTGCTGGAGCTTGAACTTGCTGTTGCTGACTGGTCGGCCGTCTCGTCAGGTTGTGCCACCTTGCTTTACTACGATTATCCGAAGAAATAAGGGAGATGGATGAACATGAGCGCAGCTGATGAAAAATCCAGGGGACAAAAGCACGGCCAGCGGCGCAAATACGAACGCGCTAGCGGTGAACGTTGCCTGCCGCAGAAAAGCATTGATAAAAAAATCTACCGGAAAGAACTCAAACGCCTCCAGATTGAGCTGGTCAAGTTACAGGAATGGATCCGTCAGAAAAAGCTCAAGGTGGTTGTGATCTTTGAGGGGCGCGACGCCGCCGGCAAAGGGGGTGCTATTACCCGTATCACCGAACCGCTGAGTCCACGGATTACCAGGGTGGTCGCTCTGCCGGCGCCGACGGAACGAGAGCGCAGCCAGTGGTACTTCCAGCGCTATGTTGCACAGTTGCCGACCGGCGGTGAAATGGTTCTGTTTGACCGCAGTTGGTACAATCGTGCCGGGGTCGAGCGGGTTATGGGGTTCTGCAGTGAGTCGGAATATCGCGAATTCATGCGTTCCTGTCCGGGGTTTGAACGGATGTTGGTACGTAGTGGTGTCATCCTCATCAAGTACTGGTTTTCCATCTGTAACGAAGAGCAGGAAAAACGCTTCCAGGCCCGTAACGCCGATCCGGTCAAGCGCTGGAAGCTCAGTGAAATCGATCTGCAATCCCGTTCCCTCTGGATCGACTACAGTATCGCCCGCGATGAGATGTTCGTCCATACCCATATCAAAGAGGCTCCCTGGTACCAGGTTGACGGCGATGTCAAAAAGCGCGCCCGCCTTAATGTTATTTCCCATCTGTTAAGCCAGTTTGACTATGAAGATCTGACGCCGGGCCCGGTTGAGCTGCCGCAACGCCCGCCGGAAATCGGTTACGACCGCCCGCTTATTGATGAGCCGGAATATGTGCCGGAGAGGTATTGAGCCTGTGCCACGACGGAGGTTAGGTTATGAAATTACACCCTGATCGTCACCCCATCATCTATGTCCGTGGCTTCGCTATGCGCGATGCCGAGATCGAAGAGACGGTGAATACCCCCTACATGGGCTTTAACCTCGGTTCGACGCGGATCAGACAATCCCATGATCGATCCTTTTTGCACTACATCTTCGAGTCTCCCCTGATCAGACTGATGAAAGAATACGATTATCAGGACGTCTATCTGGAGGGGAATATCCGCACTGGGCGCATTCCGCAGCAGAGCGTGATTATCTATCGCTATTATGAACAGGCGGAAACAGGAGAGGGCCGACGCCCGGGCATTATCGAAGCCGCCAGAGGACTCAGTGATCTGATTGAACAGGTACGACATCAGGTGTGCGGAGGGGATCCCGAGGCCGAAGGCGATTTCAAGGTGTATCTTGTGGCCCACTCCATGGGTGGACTGATCTGTCGCTGCCTGCTACAGAATGATCAGGTCGGCAGCAAAACAGCAAAATTCAGTGTTGACAAGGTTTTTACCTACGGGACACCACACAATGGCATCGAAATTGGCGGGATCAATGTTCCGAGGATGCTGGGGCTGTGGGACATCAGCAACTTTAACCGCAAACATATCGCCGAATACCTTGATCTTGAGCCCCGTGACGGCAAGGTGAATCATCTGAATGGCAAATTTCCCGCGGAGCGGTTCTTTTGTCTGGTCGGCACCAATCCGCGTGATTACAGCCTTGTGCGTGTTGGCGTCGGCGCGGCCAGCGATGGGCTGGTGCGTATTGAAAATGCTTATGTCGAAGGGGCCCCACGCGTCTACTGCCACTTAAGCCACAGCGGCCATTACGGCATGGTGAATTCTCAGGAAGGTTACCGCAATCTGGTACGTTTTCTGTTCGGCGATCATCGGGTGCTTCTGCGTCTGGTGCCGCAAGAATTGCCGTTGCCACCTGCCATCCGTAGGGAGTACCAGGCCAATAAACAGGTGCGCGGCTCCTACTTGTTCGAGTGTACCATGACGCCGCGGGGCGAGGTCCCGATTCCCCTGACTGACCGGCGCGCCGAACATGCTTCGGCGGTTTTTCGAACCTTTGACGAGATGTTTTATCCGCAGCGCGCACAACTGTCACAGCCCAGATACCCCGTATTGGGCAGCATTTTTCTTGATTCCACAAAAATCACCTCCGGTAAAACTATGGTCTTTACCGTGGACCTGGCTGTACGCAGCACCGATTTCTGGGTCGACGGCTTTTTGTCCATCGATCGCCGTATCCCGGATGAAAATCTCTATCGCGACAAAATCGTACTCAATGTTGCGTTGAATAATGAGGGGTGGACGCTGCGCTATGTCGAATCGGACGACAACTGGGGCGAGAACCGGGGCAGCGAACTAAGCCACGATGAGAACGGGCACTTTATCCAACTGAGCAATCGCAAAGGGTTTCGCGCAAAACTCTACTTTGATTTGTCCTCTTGGAAATAATCGAAGCTTTTTTCTTTTTCGTTTAGGCGAAAGCAACGAATAGTGCAAGTAGCAGCATAATGAATGCCGGCAACGATTTCTGAAGCGAATCGCCGACCTTAACATGCATCGAGATTGCTCCCAGCATTAATGCCGCCATACCGATAGCCGCCGGCTGGGTAAGAGCCGGCACAAAAAGGCCGAGCAGCAGACAGACTGCGAGGGTTAATTTGAGGCCACCGATGATCTTCATAAACCATTCCGGCAGGCCGTAAACGGCGAATTCATCCTTCATAGTGGTGGCATCACCACCGCGCCAGGCGGTGGCTTTGGCCGAGCGCAGCAACCAAACATTGAAAATACCCAGGGCGATAATGATCTGACTTAGAATAATCAAAGTGTCCATGTTTATTCCTTCTCACGTTAAAAAGTTTATATTTCAGGGGGCTGTAGCGTCGGTCACCATTGGGGATAAACATTTATGTTAAAAGTTCTGCCGGTTTTCTCACCCCTTAGTTGTCGAAGTCGCCAGTAACGCGTTAATTTCCAGATTGATTTCAAGGTGCTGCGTGAGTTGATCAAACCAGACGCTCAAGACCTCGCCGTTCATCAAGCCCAGCAGAGCGCCGAGCACAATCCCCCGGTGAACATTGTCACCACCAAGATTGGTATTTGCCAGCAGAGCCTGTTTGGGGGCGGCAGCATATTTGTACGCCAGGTAAAGAACACTTGGCCAGGAGTCAGTAATGTAGCAGGCGGAGGAAAACATCCTGCCAACCACATGCCGGTCATCAAGGGACTTCTCCATCAGGGTCTCAAGATCAACGCCGCAGCTGCTTTTGGCCGCACGGGCAAGTATTTCTGCAACAGTCTGCTCCGGTTTGCGAAACAATAGATCATCCAGCAGCTGAACGTAGTCAGTACAAACCCTGGCCAACATGTCGTCCGGGTGGGTCAAATAAAGATGTTGCCGGCAATGCTCTTTCACCGCGTTTATTGACACCCCGCGCAACCGCTCAGCGAACACAATCGGGGCGATGGTCACCAGACCACCGATGGAGGGGGTATCGTGAGTTGTGGCCGCGCAGCAGTCTTTGGCTTTGCCGCTTTCGAGATTTGCGAAGAAACCACGATGGTAGGATTCGGCGTAGGTGTCCGGATGCCTGGGCGGATAGTCCGTCATAAAATCGATATAGGCATCAAGAAAGTGTTGTTTGTCATAGCCGCCGGAGTTGGCCGTGAGAGACCGCAACAGCACCCTGGCACAATGCGCGTTCAGGGTATTATCGCCCGCCTGCATACCCTGGTGGTAATGCTGGAGAGGTTGTCCCCAGAAGTGACGTTTCCCTTTGAGGATCACATCACCGACAATCTCCCGCTCGCGGCGGTTTTTCCCCTGACTACCGCGACCCCCAGTACGGGTTGAATGCAGTGACATGATGGATGAGGGATGCACGGCTGGAGCGGCTTCAAAGCGGGTGACGCCCCCGGGAAAGGCCTTTTCAATGTCGGCCGGGTTGTAGAACCAGTGCACCGGCATAGCGAGGGCATCGGCCACAAACATATTTTTAAGCGATGCTTTGGCTTTTTTCTGTGACAGGTTCATGGAGTCATCCTTTTTAACTCTGCGCCAGACGCCCAATGCGTCTGGTCGCTTGGCGACAGACCAAGGCATAGGGAAAAGCAGCAAAAGGCATGTCAAAGATCAACTCGCAGTGATCCTGGTCGAGGATCTTCAGGCGGTGACCGGTCGCCGGGATGCCGGCAACCTTCCATTCCCAGAATTGCAGGTGCTCAAAGTCAGTGATCTCGAATGGAACCCAGAATCCGAGGACAGTCTGGATACTTCCCTTTAGTCCGGCATCGATATATTGCCGGGGGCTTCTCACCGCCTTGACCGAAGGTCCCCAGACCGGCCACTGGTGGGTATCGATCAGGACTTTCCAGACCTGCTGTGGCGATGCACCGATGACATGGCTGATCTGCATTGGTAGACAACCCCTGTTTTCTTATTAAGGATGTTATTTAAAATCGCTTATTAGCACCATATTTCAGATGTCTTTCTATTTGTCCAGGACAAATATACACTTTATGTTGAAGTCTGACAACTAAAGCTTTTCAGAACACTGGAAAAGTACCAACCAATACTATAAAACACATTGGTTTCACTGGATAATCAACATTCAGGAACGCAAATTACCATTGCTGATTGGTTTTGAGTCATCGCCAGAGCGGGAACCCTTTGACAGGGGGACACTTTTTATCTATTTGAATGGGAGGATTGAATCCTGAACAACCATTGTAATGGACGTCACCGGTGCTCCCGGTGGCCCACTGCGACTCTGATAGCGAAGAAAAACACCATCGTGTTCACGTAGCCAGTAATTGGCGCTCCAGAATGGCGCCCGCCAGCCGGTCGGTTGTATTTTAAGTTGGATCGTTGCTACCGGATCATTACCCACCATGATCGAGGAGTTTTTCTGTCGAGTGACTTGCAGCCGATGAATATCCAGGGTATCAGGCCGGATCGACCAGAAGTGGATGATATCTTTTTCATGATCGGTGAATTGCCTCAGTGAAACTGACAGGGCTTGATACCAGGGAGCTTCATCGATTGGCTCCTCTTGGTTGACGACCTTTCCTTCAAATAGCCCCTGCATGACCAGGGTGTTTCCCCTTCTTTCGACGATCAGATCAGTTCTGGAATCGGGATTCTGTATCTTCCAGCTCAACGTTGACAGATCGTTGTTAAATCTGGTTTCCGTCAACTCCATTTGTTGTCGGGTTTGCAGATGGAGTAATGCACCTCTGTTCAGATGCCAGTCGAAATAATCGACCTGAGAGCCGGTTTGTTGCTGATAGCGATAAATTTCAGCCTGCTCGGCGCCTGACCGCCAAGGAGCCAGGGCCAGTATCAGGCTCACCAGAAGTAAAGATCGCAAGAGTAAACAGCGCATGAGGTTCTTCCTTAAACAAGACGTTCTCAGGGAATTTAAGGGAATTTTGTCAGAATGGTGTGAGGAGATCGGATAAACAACAATTTAGCATTGAAGAGAGTCGTTACATTATATACAATGTATATACGTTTTCAGCTGATCAGACCGGGAATCCATCATGCCTTTTAATTTCGAACTGAAAAATGCTGACCTTTTTAACGATCTTCAACCGCTGGCGGGAATGCAGATTCGCGAAGAAAGGGCGGAATGCCGGCAGCTGAGTGTTCTTGATAGCGTCGATTGGTCGATCTGGTTGTCCGGACGGGTGTTAATAGAGATCGGGAGTCAGCGGCTGGAACTAATCACAGACAACGATACCTGCCAGGCAAGTGCTGAGGTTACTCGCATACCGCTACTGGCCCGTGAGTTACCTGACCCCTTAAGGTCGGAACTAAAAAAGTTGATTTCGGTGCGGGCTCTGATTTCGCAGTTTAGCTGCCAATGGCAGGAGCGCGCTCTGGTTTTTTTGAATACAGATGAAAAGATCGTTGTCCGTGCCACTATTTATGACATTAACAATTCGTCAACAGCAGGCCCGGCATTTTTAACATTACATCCCCTGCGCGGTTATGATCAGGAAGCACGAGCGATCGTTAAAAGTCTTGATCCGTTGGTAACTGCCACGCCGATAGAACTGAGCTTGAGATTTCTGCTGGAACGCTGTGGCCTGACGCCAAGCCCCCTCAAAGCCAGGCCGGAATTTCATCTTGAGGCTCATCAGCCCACGGAAGAAGCGGTGCTGGTGATGGTTGCAGAGCTATTACGTCTGGCGCGACAACAGGAAGAAGGGCTGATCGCCGATATCGATACCGAATTTACCCACCAGTACCGGGTCAATCTGCGCAAAGCGCGATCACTACTCAGCTTGTTTAAAAAAGAACTCTCCCCACAGCGTTATCGCGTCGTCCAGGCGCCATTGAAGAACATGGCAAAAGCCACCAATCGATTGCGCGACCTCGATGTTTTTCTGCTTGATCAGGATGATTATCGTGCCATGTTGCCGGCCCATTTCCAGCCTGGCCTTGATGAGCTGTTTAAACGCTTGAAGCGCCGACGTCGGCAGGTCTGGCGCGAGGTTACGGCAACCCTAAAAAAGGAAGATTATCTTGAAACCGCTCAGCAACTTGAGCAGCGGCTAAAAGAACCGCCGGATCTCTCTGCCCCGCATTCTGCTAGTGCAATCAAGAAACGGGTCAGTCGCAAGATCCTGTCACAATATTACAAGATACAGCAACATGGGGCCCGCATTGACCCTGCAACCTCAGACGAACAGGTTCATGAATTACGGATCGAGGCGAAAAAGTTGAGGTATCTGCTTGAGCTGTTTGCCGAACTCTTTTCTTACGATCAGGTGCGACGATTGGTCAAGGCACTTAAGAAATTACAGGACAATCTCGGACGTTTTAATGATTATTCCTCCCAGTGCTTATTCCTCGAGTCGTTGCTGCGCGGTACAGGAATAAAAACTGCTGAGCGTGATGCCGTCAGCGGACTGATCGCGGTACTCTACAGCAAACAAAAAAATGAGCGGGAGCAGGTGGTTGGCATGATAGCGGATTTTTCCGGCACCGAGATTGCCGAACAATTTCAACAACTATTTGCTCCTGCCGCGACAAAGGACGGTAGATCATGAAAATAGTTGCCTGTTACAGCTTCAAGGGCGGCGTCGGAAAAACCGCCGCCGCTGTCAATCTGGCCTACCGGGCGGCACAATCAGGGCAGCGAACCCTGCTGATTGATCTCGACCCACAGGGCGCATCCTCCTTTTACTTCCGCGTGCGCCCTGATAGCGGCAGCAAATGGACAAAGCAGACGTTCGAAGAAGCCGATGCGCTCCTTACCCAGATCAGAGAAAGCGATTATTCCAACCTTGACCTGATACCGGCTCAAAGATCCCTGCGTCATCTTGATATTCTGCTGAAACAGACTGGCTCAAGGGAAACTGTATTGCGACGCCTGTTGAAAAAAATCAGTCAGGACTACGATCTGATCCTGCTTGACTGCCCGCCGTCTATCAGTCGATTGGCCGAGAATATCTTTGTTGCTGCCGATCTGATTCTGGTGCCGGTGATTCCTACCCCTTTATCGGAACGCACCTATGATCAGCTGGTGCGGTTTTTCAAAGACAAGGACTATGACCGTAAAAAGCTGCTCCCGTTTTTCTCCATGGTCGACGCGCGCAAGCAGCTGCATCGTGATACTGCTCTAGCCATGCGTCAGCGGTACAAGCGTATTCTGCGCCATGCCATCCCTTATTCCACCGATGTTGAGCGGATGGGTGTCCACCGCACACCGATCGATCTGTTTGCCCGTGGGAGACAGGCGAACAGGGCCTATCTGGCTTTATGGGAAGAAGTCGGACAACACGTAAAGGCTATGGATAAATGACTCACGTGGAAATTGAACGCAAGTTTCTTGTTTCCTCCCTTCCTGCGGGGTTACTGGCTGCTCACCAGGGAGAAAACATTGATCAGGGTTATCTGATTCTTAAAGACCAGACCACACTGCGGATTCGCAACCGTGCCGGACGCTGCACCATGACGCTGAAGCAGGGCAGCGGTCTGGAACGGCTGGAACAGGAAAAAGAAATCGACACCGATTTGTTCGCCATGCTCTGGCCCCTGACCGCAGGAAGGCGGATTGAAAAAACCCGCTATGTCATTAATCAGTCAGGCTATTGTCTGGAACTGGATCTGTTTCACGGCACCCTGGAACCGCTGATCCTGCTTGAAGTTGAATTTGCAACGGTTGCTGCCAGCCGTGATTTTGTTCCGCCGGATTTTGCCAGCCATGAGGTTACTGAGGATCAGGCTTTTAGTAATGCCATGTTGGCGACCGCCGGATTGCCGGCAGATATTGGCCAGGGTACCGGCCAGCAGACCGACGAGGAAAAATGAGCAACAAACAGAAAAAGGCCGGAAAAAAAGACAGTCAATTGCTGATCCGTATTAATACTGCTGAACGGGATCAATTCGTCGCCTTATGTGACGAGTTGGATACCAGCGCGGCCAGAGAAATCAGGCGTTTTATCCGCAGGTTTGTCCTGGAACACCATCAGAACTGACTCACCCTCAAGGAGAACTCACATGTCAACATCCATCGAAAAAGTTCCTGGAATCGGTCCGGCCACTGCTCTTTTACTGGCTGATCATGGTATCCCCAACGCTGAAGATCTCGCCGTAAAACGGGTTGGTGATCTGGCTGCCATCAAAGGATTCAATACCATCCGCGCCGGACAGGTGATCGAGGCCGCCAGGCTATTGATCGGAGCTGCGGCAGCAGACACTCCTGTGCCACCTGGTAAATCCAGTAAAAAAGACAAGGACAAAAAAGTCGAGAAGAAGAAAAAGAAGAGCAAGGAGCAGAAAAAGAAGGACAAGGAGAAGAACAAGGATCTGAAGAAAAAATCTTCGAAAGAAGATAAAAAGAAGTCCACTAAAGCCCAAAAGAGCAAGGACAAAAAGAAATCGTCCGAGCCAAAGAAAAGGACTTCAAAAAAGAAATAACCGAGACGCCCGCGGGCGCACTGCGCGGGCACGCGCCCGCCAGGTCGGATCGGCTAACCGTCTCATTCAGCTCAGCTGTGGGCCGGTTCCAGACTATGGTTCCATTCCAGAATGGCAGCGTCCAGGGTCTCACCGGTCACCATGTGCTCACAGTTATCCCGTGAGCAGTAAAGTCCCCAATGACTGTGGGGAGCAAAATCGCTCGGCCCAAAAATTTTGACCTGGCCACCACAACGACAGGGTCCCGCTACACTTAAATTATGTGCTTCCATAATATCTCTCCTTAAAGTTTTGTAATTATTCAGCTCTGTCCTTGCGCAGGGTCGGGGGTCCTGTGGCAAGGGTTTTTGTCGCCATGGACGGCGACAAAAAGCGGTCATGGATGACGAAAAGCGTCCCTTGACATAGGACTCCCGATCCGGTGCTGAACTGACACGAAATTTTTAGCAGACTAAGGCCTCAGGCGGCCCATACATAATCGTCGGCTTCGACACATTCAGTCTGCCCCGTCAGGAAACTCTGAGGGTGGGCATCAACAACCATTTCAGCATGGCCGTGATTGATCGCCCAGGAACTGCCACACCCCGAACATTCCACCAAGCCCTCGATAAATTGCTTGGATTTCATCGATAAAATACTCTGTTCATAACTTCCACACACCGGACAACGCATCTTCAGCCTCCATTTCGCTATATATGATTATTTACCATAAAAGGTTTCATGTGAAAATTGTGGACCTTTGCCTGCCCTCTGTCAAGCGTTAATTATGTTTTTATTCTTTTAAAACAGCATGTTACGTAATTTTCTATTCTGCTGGTCAAATCAATAGTTTATTTTTTACTCTTTATGGTTTTTCATCAACCCAGTATTATCTTTAACCTCTTGAATTTGATCAATTATTTAAGTTTAAAATCTAGTTTTAGCTAAACGGCTTGCTATATGAATTCTTCGTTCCGCAGGCTCAAAAACTCTCATGCGAGTAGTAAAAAAAATAAGCGGTGCTGCAATATAAAATGGCACCTCGCAGTAAAAATTGAAAAAGGTGACCTTATTATTGGTTGCGGACAGGAGACAAATGGTCTAATTCCCTCAGGCATGATTTCGCTGACCGAAGAGGCGTTGATAACCATGGGCGAAAGGTAACTTGATGTGGCGTGGCAGCTGCTGATGTTTCTTCTTAAAGGTGAGAAAAATCCATTTGTGCTCCAGGATATTGAACACAGCTGCAAGGTCATAAAGGGGCGGGACAACGAGGGTCACCTGCTTGCCGACGCGTTGCAGTTCGCTATAGAAGAGTTCAGGGTCATTCACATGTTCCATCGTGTGGGAACAGAGAACGGTTTCGAACTGGTTGTTTCCAAAGGGGAGATTGTAGATATCGTTGACCTGGATAAACCGCGGAAGATCCTGATGTTTGACAATATCAACATTCACCCCGCCGCCGTCGGTTTTGCCACAACAAATATTTAAATCCCATTTGTGACCATTGAGAATTCGTTTCTTTCCGAGAAAATAGCTCACAAAATTTGCCAGCAAAAGATACAGGGCGATGATCAGCGCCAGGATGATTGATTCGGTCAACATATTTCCCTTTCTTTCATGGTAACCACAACAAACAAAAAACCCCTACCCCAAGAGGAGTAAGGGCAAATGCAAACCTGAAGGGTCGAAGAAAAGCGACAAGAAGATAAGAGGGCGCAATTGTTTACACCCTGCGGGCAAGCAAGTGATTCAACTAAGTCAATGTACCATCATGTTCGAGGCAAATTTCAGCATCCGTTTGAGCGGTGAGGGCTGGCGGTGGCGCAGCGGGCGTACGGTCGCGATTTCCGGGCGCACCATATCCTGCAGGATGGTATTCCAGCTGTAGGTCGACTCGACCCGTTCGCGGGCGTTGCGCCCCAGCAATCGGCACAGGTTTCCACCATTGGCCAGATCCGCCAGCATTTCCTCCAGACGCGTTACCCAGCCCTGGGTTGATGATACATCGAGGACATAACCGGTTTGTCCGTCGCGGACGATCTCGCGTGGTCCGCCGATATCGGAGACCAGTGCCGGCAGACCGCAGGCCTGGGCTTCGAGGACCACCATCCCGAAGGTGTCGGTGGTGCTGGGGAACAAGAACAGGTCATGACGATTATAAAGTTCCGGTAAATCAGTATAGGGAACCTTGCCGGCAAAGGTGACATCGGGCAGATCAGCACAATTATTCCGCAGGGTTTCCAGGTAAGGGCCAATCCCTACAATGGTCAGGGAAGTACCGGCATGCTGCCGGCGAATACGGCGATAGACGTCGATCAGAAAATCAAGGTTCTTGTCCTTGGAGACGCGCCCGACATAGAGCAACCGGGCATTATTGCCGGATTTGCCGATCGTGACCGGTTGGGGCTTAAAATGCTCGGTGCGCAACCCACGCCGGAACAGTTCCATGTGGCGGTGACGATAACCACGCTTTTTCAGCAACTCCATGTATTCCGTCGTCGGTACCAGCAGGGTGTCGAACTGGTTGAAAAACCACTGGCTGTACTTCTCGATCAGCGCCGAAACCTCCGGCTGATCGATGATCGCTTCGGCCTCCATGGTGAAGTCAGTATGGTAGATCCCTTTCACCGGGGTTCCGAGCATCCGCCCGATGAGCACCCCGAGCAGACCGACCGGCCCCGGTGTCGAAACATAGATTTCGTCAGGGTCTTCCTCGTAGACCGCCTTGAGCATGCGCAAGACAGACGGAACAGTGATGGTTAACTCTTCGTAGTGGGGCAGTTTGAAGGAGTGCATTGGTGGAATCACGAGGCTCGCTGCGGGCAGGTTCTCCACCTGCTGCGCTGGAGTCAGGCTCGAAAGGATACGAATGCCGTACCCCTTTTCGTCCGCCAATCGGCCGATGGTCTGCAGGGTCATGGAGACCCCGTTCAGATCAGTATAGGTGTCGGTCATCCACAGGATTTTCCTGGCCCGGGGGGTCTTCACGTGGCCAAGGCTGGTGACCAGGCTGTTGATCAGCTGGCGATCGCCGAACATATGCTTGAAGGCGGAGAAGAAGGGGACGGAGAGAAAAATTCCCGGAATACTGGAGGAGAGGCCGGCGATAATCCGAATCAGATCCATCTCTTCCAGATTGGTGGTGAGGGATTCCAGCAGGGAGCGGAAATACTGATCGGAAATTTCGCTGAGACAATCGTAGAGCAACTCCAAACGCGTATCGATATCGTCCTGATCGAGGCTCCGGCTGGTCTCGATCAGCCGGACAATGCTCTGGTAGATATGGTTATTCTTCTGTGACCGCATACGGTTTAACCGCAGGCGATCCTTGAAACTGAGCTTTTCCTCGGAGAACAGGTAGCGGGTCAAATCGCTTAAGGTCGAGTGGGCAAAAGCGGTACTTTTTTGCTGGGAGAAATCGAAAGCGATCTTGTAGATGGCGAAGGTCAATCCCTGAAAATTGTTCTGACGCCCCTGCGGCAGCAATCTGCCCTGCTTGATCTGTTCAATAAATTCCGCCGGGGTTTTCGCCACCGCTCTGGTGCTGGTTTTGGCGATAAAAAAACCAGCGTGGTCATCGGAACCGCCGGTTAAGCCTTTTTCCCAGGGGCTCTCTCCCCAGGGGGTAATGCCGTGCTTTTGTTCCAGCCGCGCCATGTCAGCAGCGGTCAACTGTGACAATACCAGGGACAGGGAGTCATTGTGCAGGGGGCTGCGACTGCCGTTACGTCCCTCAAAGTTGTTGAACAGCAGCAGCAGTTTTTCCAGATGATCCAGGGTCAGACGATCATTGACCGCGTAAGTTGCGTGGGCGACGACACAGGCCAGATCCTGCTGTTGGAGATAGTCGCGCAGATCATATAGATTTTTACGCAATTCCTGAATCCGGGCAAACTGCCCACGATCAAGTCCATAAATCAGGATATGAACCTTGCAGCCATCCTCGGGAAAGTAGGCGGTTGATTCCACCCCGGTAAAGCAACGATCGGGGTGTTTCTCCACCAGTTCCAGAGATCCCTTGATCCGATTGTGGTCGGTGATGGTGACAAAGTCCATCCCCCGTTGCCGCGCCAGGGAATAGATGGTTTCCGGTTCGGTATAGGATTCCGAAGCGCCAAGGCGTTGCAGAAACCACTCGGACGGGTGATTGGAATATTTTGAATGAACGTGCAAATCGGCCAGTGCCATACTGATTACTCTCCTTTTGTTTTTTCCCGATTATCCCGCCGAACGTTAGCTTTAGATAAGAAAAACATAAGAATTGTATTCAGTTTGAGGCTGACCAAACCAGGGCATGACGTTTTAAAAAACCCAAGGGTCAACCCCGGGTGCTGCTCATCACTTACTAACCGAACGCTTGCTTTGTCTTAACACGTCACGTCTATAAGATCCTGATCAAAGCCATTTACGTTTGGTGAATGCGTAAGGGCTGTTGTTATTCACGGCTATTTTTACTTTCTTAAAGGAGACACCCCCATGATCAGACCCCTGCAGAAACACACTACAAAACTAACCCTGTTGCTGTTTACCTTGTTTTTGTTGATGGTACTCAATGCCGGCGCCGCTTCAGCTATGGATCCTCGCTTTACTGATAAAGATGGCGACCTGGTAGCCGACATTCCCACGGACCCAGCGCAGTGGGTCGATCCGGATACCCTGGTGTTTGCCTACACGCCGGTTGAAGATCCGGCCGTTTATGCCAAGGTCTGGGACGGTTTCATCAGGCATATGGAGAAGGTTACCGGCAAGAAGGTGCAATTCTTTCCGGTTCAGTCCAATGCCGCTCAACTTGAGGCCATGCGCGCCGGACGGTTGCATGTAGCCGGCTATAATACCGGATCTAATCCGATCGCGGTTAACTGCGCCGGTTTTCGCTCCTTTGCCATGATGGCACGGGCTGACAACAGTTTCGGTTATGAGATGGAAATCATCACCTACCCCGGTTCAGGCATCAATGAAATTGAGGATATCCGTGGTGGCAAGATGGCCTTTACCTCTCAAACCTCCAATTCCGGCTTTAAAGCCCCTTCTGCACTGTTGGCCGCTGAATACAACCTGGTTGCTGAAAAGGATTTTGAGCCGGTATTTTCCGGTAAGCATGACAACTCAATCCTCGGAGTTGCCAACAAGGATTATCCGGTAGCCGCGATTGCCAATTCGGTGCTGAACCGCATGCTGAAACGTGGGGTGGTGAAACCCGAGCAGATTGAAAGCATCTACAAGTCGCAGACTTTTCCGACGACCGGTTACGGCGTGGCTTACAACCTCCATCCGGAGCTGCAGAAAAAGATCCAGGAAGCCTTCTTCAGCTTTCCCTGGGAGGGCTCGGCGTTAAAAGAAGAATTCAAGAATTCCGGTGAAGCCAA
Source organism: Pelovirga sp. (assembly GCA_046482365.1). GTDB lineage: Bacteria > Desulfobacterota > Desulfuromonadia > Desulfuromonadales > Geopsychrobacteraceae > Pelovirga. The sequence goes on from JAWOFG010000216.1 coordinate 15,223, forward strand.
ATTTATTCCTATCACCTACAAAGAGCACTGGGCCGTGGTCCGTACCATCGATAAGGCCATGGGCGTCACCTATGATTGTCGTTAATCAATGCTGATTTTAACCCAACTGACAAAACGCTATAAAACCGGAGACCTGGCCCTGCAGGGCGTCTCTCTTGAAATCCCTCAGGGTCAGGTCGTCGGCCTGATCGGGCCCTCGGGTGCGGGCAAGTCAACCCTGATCCGCTGTATCAACCGTCTGGTCGCCCCGACGGCAGGGACCGTACAACTTAAAGAGCTCGAACTGACTACACTGAGCCCGTTGGCATTGCGGCGAGCACGGCGGCGCATGGGGATGATCTTTCAGGAATACGCCCTGGTTGAGCGCTTGACGGTGATGGAGAATGTGCTCTCCGGGCAATTGGGCTACGTCAGTTTCTGGCGCAGCCTGGTCCGCCGTTTTCCGGCACCGGCGGTGCAGCAGGCCTTTGCCGTGCTTGACCGGGTTGGTTTACTGGATCATGTCGATAAACGGGCCGATGCCCTGTCCGGCGGTCAGCGCCAGCGGGTCGGGATCGCTCGCGCCTTGTTGCAGAATCCGGATTTATTACTGGTTGATGAACCGACCGCGAGCCTTGATCCAAAAACCTCGCGGCAGATTATGCGGCTGATCACCGAGATTTGTGCAGAACGTCAATTAGCAGCGATTATCAATATCCATGATGTCGCCCTGGCGCAATTGTTTGTCCAGCGCATAGTCGGGCTGCGTCAGGGGCAAGTGGTTTACGATGGCGCACCTGACGGCCTGACCGCTGAGGTGCTGACTGATATCTACGGCGCCGAGGACTGGAGTGCCACTATCCGTAAAGACCCTGCCGAGGAATCCCCCGTGGCGGAGGAAGAAGAACCACTAACCGAGAAAAAACTGGCTGTCGCCCGATGAATAATTCAGCTTCCGTTGCTGGCGCTTATCCAACCCAGTGGAAAAAGCCCCCTTTTGTCAGCAATCAGTGGTTGCGCTACGGATTGTTGATTGGTGTTGTGAGTTATCTTGTTCTCGGCGTGAATTCCATCGAGATCAACTGGGCTCGGATCTGGGATGGTCTGCCGCGCGGCTGGGCTTTTGTTTACGGGTTTTTAACGCCCGACTTTCTTTCACGCGAGAGCGATATCTGGGATGGTATCGCCGAAAGTTTGACCATGACCCTGACGTCGACCGTCATCGGAGTGCTGATTTCAGTACCTATCGGTGTCGGTGCCGCACGTAACCTTGCCCCGGCACCGGTTTATCTGGTGTGTCGTTCCATCATTGCTCTGTCCCGTAGTTTTCAGGAGGTGATTATCGCCATCCTGTTTGTCGCGATGGTTGGCTTTGGTCCGCTGGCCGGATTTCTGACCCTGGCCTTTGCCACCATCGGTTTTTTATCAAAACTGCTGGCCGAGGATATTGAAGATATCGATGAATCCCAGACCGAAGCAATTCGGGCAACCGGTGCCGGCTGGCTGCAACTGATCAATTACGGCATTCAGCCCCAGGTGATGCCGCGCTTGATCGGATTGTCCCTCTACCGGCTCGACATCAACTTCCGTGAATCAGCGGTGATCGGCATTGTCGGCGCCGGCGGCATCGGCGCAACGCTGAACACGGCGATTGACCGTTACGAGTATTCATCTGCGGCCGCGATCTTGATCATTATCATCGGTATTGTTCTGCTGTCGGAATATCTTTCCGGCTTTATTCGCAAGAAGGTGCAGTGATGCCGGCACTTGGTCGTGATGGAAACAACGTCTGGCAACATCGCACCAGTCGCCAGCAATGGCTGGCATGGCTTGGCTGGCTGCTGCTGGTGGCTCTGTTCGTGTTCTGCTGGCGCCTGATGAATGAAAACACCCTGTGGATTTTTGTGCAGGACGCTCCCCAGCAGGTGATGGACATTACCGATCGGATGACCCCACCACGCTGGTCGTATATGGAGCGGCTGTGGAAACCTTTGTGGGATACCCTTAATATCGCCACCATGGGCACCCTGCTGGGGATTGTCATGGCCGTACCGGTTGCCTTTCTGGCTGCCCGCAACACCACTCCGAGTGAACGTTATCTGCGGCCGGTGGCGATACTGGTGATCGTCTCCTCGCGCTCCATCAATTCACTGATTTGGGCGCTGTTGCTGGTGTCGATTCTCGGCCCCGGGTTATTGGCCGGAATTATTGCCATCGCCCTGCGCTCTATCGGTTTTATCGGTAAACTCCTGTATGAAGCCATCGAGGAAATCGATCATTCCCAGGTTGAAGCGGTCCTGGCAACCGGTGCCTCCGGGTCACAGGTGCTCGATTATGCTATCTTCCCGCAGATCATGCCGGCTTTTGCCGGGATATCGGTATTCCGCTGGGACATCAACATCCGTGAATCCACGGTTCTTGGTCTGGTAGGTGCCGGTGGCCTCGGACTGGAACTGTCCCATTCCCTCAATACCCTGGCCTGGCCCCAGGTCAGCTTGATTTTTATCGTTATCCTGGGCACGGTCGTGGTCAGTGAGTGGGTATCGGCGCGGGTGCGGCATGCCATTATCTAGAGAATTAAATCGAGACCCGCGCCTGATCCTCTTTGACCTTGACCACACCCTGCTGGCGGCCGATACCAACAGCCTGTGGCTTGGTTTTCTTGCTGATCAGGGGTATCTTGATAAAGAACGGATCAATCGTGAGCAGCAACGCTGGTATGCCGATTATCTCAATGGTTGCCTTGATTTTGCGGCCTACATGAGGTTTCAGCTACTGCCGTTGTGTGGCATTCCTCAACAGGCACTGATGACGTTGCGAGAGCTTTTCAGTGAAAAAAAACTTACGCCGCATATTGCTCCCGGAGCCACTGACCTGGTCAGGTCGCATCATGATCAGGGGCACATCTGTGCCGTCGTGACGGCTACCCACCATTTTCTCGCCGAACCGGCGGCAAAGCTGGTCAATATCAAGCATCTGATTGCTACCGAAGCGCAGCTGGTTGATGGCGCTTTTACCGGATACCCGGGACAGACGCTCTGCTTTGGCGAGGGTAAAATCATGGCGGTCGAACAATGGCTGGAACGGGCTGGAGTAGACCCCACCCTTCTTGACGGCGCATCATTCTACAGTGATTCCAGCAATGATTTACCGTTGCTGGAGCGCGTTGCCAACCCCGTTGCCGTTGATCCGGATGAACGATTAAAGACCATTGCGACGCAGCGTGGCTGGCCGATTATCAGCCTGCTGTTTTAGCCTTCAACAATTATCAATCGCTGAACAGTTTGAAATAAAAGGAATCCCATGTACACCAAAGAGTGTCAGATTGCTGTCGAGGTCATGCGTCAAGCAGCGCAAATGACCAGAGAAGTCCGCAGTGATCGCAGCAATCCATCGGCAATCTGGAAGCCGGACGATTCCCCGGTGACAATCGCCGACTTTGCTGTTCAGGCTCTGGTCTGCCGGACACTCAAGGCAGAATTTCCGGAAGATGCCATTGTTGCCGAAGAAGATGCCGCTCATTTGCGGCTTCCCGACTTGAATAATGTCCTGGAGGAGGTGACCGGACGTCTGTTGCCCTACATTCCCAACGCTGACGCGAATGCGGTGTGTGACTGGGTCGATCTGGGTAACGACGTTCCCGCAGAGCGTTTCTGGGTCCTCGATCCGGTTGACGGAACCAGAGGGTTTTTGCGCGGTGATCAATACGCTCTGGCGCTGGCTCTGATTGTAAACGGCCGGATTGTCCTCGGTGTCCTGGCCTGTCCGGCCTTGACCCTGCAATCGAACGATCCGCCGGGAATCATCTGTCATGCTGTGCGTGGTAAGGGTACATTGGTTGAAACGGAAAACAGTGACCCGGCGGTCAGGCTTGAATTGGCTGAATCTGTTGAGTCGGATCGATATCGACTGCTGGAAAGTGTTGAGACGGACCATAACGATCGCCCCCGCCAGGAAGCCATTGCCCGATCGCTGGGAATGACTCAACCTCCCATACGGGTTGACAGCCAGGCCAAATATGCCTTGCTGGCCGCAGGGATGGGGGCACTCTATTTGCGTCTGCCGCAACCAGAGGCTGTCAGCCGGCACGAGAAAATCTGGGATCATGCTGCCGGCGTACTGATCGTGGAGGAAGCTGGTGGTCGGGTCACGGATCTGGATGGTCAGCCCCTTGATTTTTCAGTTGGAGTTGAACTTGCCGCTAACCGGGGGATTGTTGCCGGTGTTACTTCGGCCCACGCTGAGGCGATCCGTGCTCTGTCAATCAACGGAAACCGGCCGGATTAATGGACATTCCTGTTGCAGCCACAACGTCCGTGGACAACAACCCATTCCCTGCAAGAGACCTGCTATTGATCGACGGCAGTGCTCCTTTTTTTATTCCTTTTATCAATGGGCAGCGTAAAAACTGGTCCAAAGCCCCACTTGATGCCTTGATAACCGCCGGCAAGATCAGTGATCATCACAGCGACCAGATCTGTACCGCCCTGGCAACCTATAGTAATAAAGTGCGCAGTCTTGGTTTCACTGCCATCACTTTTGATGATCTGGCCCATCTGGTGATCCTCGACAGCTATTCAGACCCCCTTAAAGAAACGGTTCTTTCCTGCCGTGATCTGTTGCGCCGCTGTTTTGCCATTGTCACCGCCGCCAATCTGCGCATTTTTATCAACACCGACCTGATGTTCTGGAATCAGTGTCTGGAAGGGGCAGCAGGTGCCCGCCCGGGCAGGGATGGCCGGGTCCGGCAGATATTTGCCCGCTGTCTTAAGCAGCTGTTTACCACCTTTCCGGAAGTCTCCGGAGTTGTCACCCGCATCGGTGAGGCCGATGGCCATGATGTTGCTTCGCCATTCAAAAGTCGTCTGTGGATTACCTCAGCGCGGCAATGTAACCACTGGTTGAAAGAGAGCCTGCCGGTCTGTGAAACACACAATAAATTATTCATTTTTCGAACCTGGAGTTTGGGGGCCTTTCCAATCGGGGATATCTCCTGGAATGAAACCACGGAAAAAGAAGCTTTCGCCGGCATCCGCTCTGACGCTTTTGTCGTGTCGCGCAAATTCGGCGCCGCCGATTTTTTTCGCTATCTCCCTTTAAATGAACGGATTCTGACGTCTGA
>JAWOFG010000231.1:0-2577 GCA_046482365.1 Pelovirga sp.
ATCAAGCAGTTTATTATTTATCAGGTGCTCAGTTTTCGTCATCGCAGCTCTTTGCTGTTTCAGGACGGGGATTATCTGCCCCTGGAGGTAAGCGGGCCGGGCAAAGAGCACGTGATAGCCTATGCTCGCAGACTGAATAACAGCTACGCGATCACGGTGGCACCACGGCACCTTGCCGGGTGGTTGCCGGATGGTACTAAGCTACCTATGGGTAAGTCTGTGTGGCAGCAGACCTATCTGGGCCTGCCGGTATCTGGTCAGTTCGGCTGGCAGGATATACTCAGCGGGACATGTCTGCCAGGAGAGGCGAAAATAGCGATTGGCACTATTCTGCAAAAATTCCCTGTGAGTCTCCTGCTGAATACCGGGCATTGACCTGATTGTTCGTGATCTCACCCCAATAAAGAGCAAAAAGTGTTTTTGTCTACTGAGGGCTCAAGTCGATGGGAAACGCGGGTTTCAGTTAAAAAAAACGACAATCTTGGCCAGCCTCTTTCGTCCACGTGAGAATTGCATGACAAACACATCTGAACAAAAACCTCAACAGATTCAGTCCCCCTGGTCACTTTCCATTGAGGAGGCGACCGAATATTTTAAGCTTGATCCGGATCAGGGTCTCAGTCAGGGGGAGGTTCGCAAGAAGCTTCGTTCCTACGGCCCTAATCTGTTGCACCAGAAGCAGAAGGTCACCGTATGGCAACTCCTCGTCAATCAGTTCAAAAGCCTGGTGATCATCCTGCTTGGCGTTGCTTCGCTTGCGGCTTTTCTCTTTGGTGAGTGGCTCGAAGGTGTTGCCGTGGCGATTGCGCTGGTGCTCAATGCTGCGATCGGCTTTCTCACCGAACTTAAAGCGACCCGCTCCATGGAAGCGCTTCAGCGTTTGGAGCGTGTTACCGCCCGCGTCCAGCGGGATGGGCAAAGCAGCGAAATCCCCGCCGCCGAGCTGGTGCCGGGAGATGTGGTGCTGATCGACGCCGGCGATCTCGTCCCGGCGGACCTGCGGTTGATCGAGGCGAATCGGCTGCGGGCCGATGAATCGGCTCTAACGGGGGAATCGGTACCGACCCACAAGACAATCGATCCCCTGGATCAATCAACACCCCTGGCCGAGCGCGCCAACATGCTGTTCAAAGGCACCGCCGTCACCTCCGGTTCGGGAGCTGGAGTTGTAACCGCCACCGGCATGCAGACGGAACTGGGCACTGTTGCCGGTCTGGTGCTGGGGGCCGAAGATGAAATGACGCCCCTGGAAAAAAGGCTGGAGCAGCTGGGACGGCGGCTGGTACTGTTGACCCTGGTAATGGGCGTTGTGGTGGCAGCAGCCGGGCTGATCGGGGGACGGGACCTGACACTGGTACTGGAGACCGCCATTGCCATGGCCATTGCCGCCATACCGGAAGGACTGCCGGTGGTGGCAACCATCGCCCTGGCGCGCGGCATGTGGCGCATGGCCGAGCACAATGCGTTGATCAGTCGGCTCTCCGCGGTGGAAACCCTGGGAGCAACGACGGTTATCTTCACTGATAAAACCGGGACCCTGACCGAAAACCGCATGCGGGTCCGCCGTTTCATCCTGTCTGGAAAGGAGGTCGAGATCAATGAAGAGCAGGCTCTCGATCCTCAGCAGGACGTACGCCTGGAGAAAATCCTGCAGATCGGTGTGCTGTGCAACAACGCCTCCCTCAACCAAAAAAAAGAGATAGGGGAGCCAACCGAAACCGCCTTGTTGCGTGTCGCTGAGGCAGCGGGCGTTCATCGTCAGGAGTTGCTGAAAGAATACCCCGAAATCAGAGAAGAAGCTTTCAGTACCGAAACGAAGATGATGGCCACCTTTCACGAACAGGAAGAGATGATCCTGGTGGCCGTCAAGGGCGCGCCGGAGGCGGTGCTGGAGTGCTGCGCCCGTGTAGCCGAGGGCGATGAGCTTGCTGAACTGACACAGGATACGCGCACCGAATGGGTGGAGCAGAACCGCTCGCTGGCCGAAGAGGGGATGCGGCTGATGGCCCTGGCGTATAAAGAGGTTAACAGCAAAAGCGCTGAACCTTACGCCGATCTGACCCTGTTGGGATTTGCCGCCCTGCATGATCCGCCCCGCAAGGATGTTCCGGATGCCCTTGAAGAATGTGCCGGCGCCGGTATACGCGTCATTATGGTGACAGGTGATCACCCGGCCACGGCTCGCGGGATTGCTGCGGCAGTCGGTCTTGATGCAGATGAAGACAGGACCCTGAAAGGAGATGCCCTGCAGGACACGGACTCTCTTTCGTCTGAGGAACTGGAAAGAGTTATGAGCGCTTCGATCTTTGCGCGGGTCACCCCTGAACAGAAACTCACCCTGATTTCACTTTATCGGGAAAGGGGCGAAATTGTTGCCATGACCGGCGACGGTGTCAACGATGCACCGGCACTGAAAAAAGCCGACATCGGTGTGGCGATGGGAAAACGTGGTACCCAGGTAGCCAAGGAAGCCGCCGACATGGTCCTCAAGGACGATCGCTTTGGCACCATCGTGGTGGCAATCCGTTATGGGCGGGGTATTTTCAACAACATCCGCAATTTTATCTACTATCTGAT
>JAWOFG010000235.1:0-6404 GCA_046482365.1 Pelovirga sp.
TCGAAGATCTTTTCGCGCGACTCAAAACAGTAGAAAACCGGAGTCATGGCCCCGACATCGTGGGCATAGGTGCCGAGCCAAACCAGATGGCTGGCCAGACGGAACAGCTCACACAGCATCACCCGGGAATAATCTGCGCGCTGCGGCACCGATACCCCGAGCAGGGTTTCAAGGGAGTGCAGATAGGCCAGGTTGTTCTGCACCCCCGAGAGATAATCGATACGATCGGTGTAAGGGATAAACTGTGCCCAGTGTTGACGCTCGCCGATCTTTTCGGCACCACGGTGGTGATATCCGAGATCGACATCGATATCAGTCAATTCCTCTCCCTGCATCCGCAACACCACGCGCAATACGCCGTGGGTACCGGGATGGTGGGGTCCGAGATTCAACACCATGCTACCATCATCTGCTCCCGCCAGAGGCACCAGTTTATCTGCTGCCACCGGGACATGCTCCATGGCGGTATCAACGGTAAAGGGGGGCATATCGGTAGCGCGGGACGGGTGCTCCTTACGTAAGGGGTGCCCTTCCCAGGTGGCCGGCATCAGAATCCGCCGCAGATCTTTATGACCGGCAAAGGTGATGCCGAACATATCAAAGACTTCGCGTTCGTACCAGCCGGCCGACGGCCAGACTTCGGTGATCGTCGGTACCTGTGGGTAGTCACCCGTCAGGGGCACCTTGATCCGCAGATAACCGGGATCGCTGAAATTGAGCAGATGATAGACCAGGGTAAACTGATGATCGCGGGGCTGATGCCGCATGCGTTCATCAACAGCAGTCAGATCCTCCAGGCGCTGATATTTGATTACCGCTTCATGCTTAAGAAAGTAAAGCAGCTCACGAATCCGCGCCACCGGACAGATCAGCACCGGCATATCTGCCGCTAATGGATCAATCGTCACCTCCCCCTTGAAGCGCTCCTGCACATCACGGTAGACGGCTTCGGCCGATGGCGGAAAATCCTGCTTGGGCTGGGGTGGGCGCCAGCTGTTGGCGGTCCGGTTGTGGGGGAATGCAGGTGGCTGCTGAGCAGTACCACGAATCGGAGTGGTGCCAAACCCCGGCCCACGCGGATCGCGGCTTTTGGTGACGCCATCAACCAGCGGCGGCACCGTTGTACCCTCACTGCCCCCCGCCATCCCAAAAACCTTACGCGCCGGCTGCTCTTCAGCGACAATCTTTTTCTGCAGCTCGATAATGCCCTGCAGAAAGGCTTCAGGACGGGGTGGACAACCGGGGATATAGACATCAACCGGCAAAATCTGGTTGACCCCCTGGATGACACTGTAGACATCGTACATGCCGCCGGAATTGGCACAGCTGCCCATGGCGATCACCCATTTAGGATTGGGCATCTGCTCATAGACGCGCAGGATCGAAGCGCCCATCTTCTTGAACGGGGTGCCGGAAATAATCATCACATCCGACTCACGCGGCGTACCACGCAACACTTCCGCGCCGAAACGCGCCAGGTCAAAACGCGGGGTCATGCTCGTCATCATCTCGACAAAACAGCAGGACAACCCAAAAAACATCGGCCAAAGGCTGTTTTTCCGCCCCCAGTTAATCAGGTCATCGGCACGGGTGAGCAGCACCCCTTGCGGCAGTTTTTCACTCATGAAGTTCTCCTGCGCCGATTACGAGCGGGCTGTACGCCCCAGTCCAGTGCCCCCATCTTCCACAGATACACCAGTCCCAAGAAAAGATTGACAATAAAAAAGGAAATCTGCCAGAAGCCGTTCCAGCCCAGCAGATCGTAGGCGACGGCCCAGGACACGATAAACACCGCTTCCAGATCAAAAATTATAAAAAAGATGGCGACCAGGTAAAAAGGGACCGGTCCACTTAAACGAGCGTCACCAATGGGATCAACCGCAGATTCGTAGGGAGCATTTTTTTCAGCTGAGGTGGTGCGTTGCCCGAGAAACCGGGCAAGAAACATCAACAGCAGAATCAAACTTATGGCAATCACACTGTAAAGGGCGAAAGAAATAAAACCTTCGACGCCAGCCGGGGTCACCGGTGGTGAAACAGTGCTTGCATCTGGAAGGGGCATGATATCTCCAGCAAAGGGAAAAGCTCTTACCTAAAGACCGTCATGGTATCAACACGCGACGAATACTATCACATCTGTCATCAATCAGAGAAGTCGTGTGTTAAATAGTTGTATTTTTTTACCCAGCCGGTCAGGACACGCAGCTTGCCGCCTTTAAAATCTCTTGGCGCGCCAATTCATCACAACGTTCATTTTCGACGTGGCCATCGTGTCCCTTGACCCAGACCCATTCAATATCGTGGATTTTTACCAGTTCGAGCAGGCGCTCCCACAGATCGCGGTTAGCCACCTCCTCCTTCTTCGAGTTGCGCCAGCCGTTACGCCGCCACCCGGCAGACCATTCGGTCACCCCTTTGATCAGATACTGGGAATCAGTCGTCAGACGGATGTGGCATGGGCGCTTCAAGGCCTCTAGCCCGACGATCGCCCCGAGCAACTCCATCCGGTTGTTGGTGGTCAATTCAGCAAAGCCCGACAGCTCCTTCTCGTGGTTGCCAAAGCGCAAAATGGTGCCGTAACCACCGGGCCCGGGATTGCCGGAACAGGCACCATCGGAAAAAATTTCAACAAATTGTAAATCTTGATTAGTCAACGCACGATCCTTGGATAAACTGGGTAGAGTAGAGAGCAGGTCTAACGGACATAATACCGATTATAATGATAATCGGTATTATGTCCCCAGTTTATCGAAAATAAAAACCCCCACCGCTTGGGCAGTGGGGGTTTTTATTTTTTGGCGTCCCCAGGGGGATTCGAACCCCCGTCGCCGCCGTGAAAGGGCGGTGTCCTGGGCCAGGCTAGACGATAGGGACGTAGACTTATAATAATTGCTGCGCCCGAGGCCCTCTAGATACCCGAACCGAAAAAAAGTTGCAAGAGAAAAGTCACTTCGACGGTAAAATGACAGGAATATGGATTGGCAGCACTGCCTGCCAGTGGTAGCGTAGAAAAAAGGGAGGATATGCAGATGCTGATAACCACCGAAACCACGACAACACAGCAGCTCAACAGATCAGCAGGGTCCATTCAGATCACCTATGGAAGCCACCCAACCCCCTTTGGCTCAGCGCTGATCGCTTTTACCGCCCAGGGCATATGTCATCTCGATTTTTTTGATGGCGCTGGCAACAGAGCTTTGACACAACTACATAAAAATTGGCCACAGGCGATCTTTTGTGAAGACCGGGGCGCCACCAGTAGTTTGATGCAACAGGTTTTTGCTCCGCAGTCACAACAACATTCGCAAGCCCTACGCCTGCATCTGCGCGGCACGGACTTTCAACTGAAGGTCTGGCTCAGGCTGCTGGACATCCCACCCGGTCATCTGATCAGCTATCAGGACCTCGCACAGTTAATCGACCACCCGCCAGCAGCGCGCGCCGTTGGCGGGGCTGTCGGCCGTAATCTGATCTGTTATCTGATTCCCTGTCACCGGGTGGTCCGCAGCGACGGCTCCATCGGCGGTTATCGTAGCGGTATCGCCCGCAAAAAAATGCTCCTGGCCAGCGAAGCTGCTCATCGAGAATCCAGTACGGGCACAGTGCTCTGTTCAGGCAGGCCTGCCAGAGCAAAACCGACAACCCGGGGCGTCGTCCCGACCATTCGTGCCAACATACCGTAATTGACCACCTCTCCTGGTAGAATCTGCTTTTCCAGGACATAAATCCGCTGATATACAGAGTCATCATTCATGACCGAACCTGCTCTGCCGATAAGGAATACTAGCCGTACTAGTAAGATTTAGAAGATAATTATCAGATCATTCTAATCATTTGCGTTATTTTTTTAAAACATGGAGGGGGAACATGTCAAAAATTATCACGTCCACAATTCTGCTGTGTCTGTTTTTTCTTATTTTTACCTTCACTTCGGCAACGGCCTTCGAACCCATGTTGCCGCAGACCTACACCACGCAATCGACGGTTGCCGGCTGGTGGATGAGTGAAAAACTCGACGGTATTCGCGCCTACTGGGACGGTTCAGAGTTGTACAGCAAAAATGGTGTGCGCTTTGCGCCGCCACCGGAATTTACCGCCGGGCTGCCACCCTTCCCCCTGGAGGGAGAGCTGTGGAGCGGTCGCGGCACCTTTGAGCTGACGGCGTCCATCGTCATGCGTCAGCAAGCGCACGCGGGCTGGCTGACGCTGCGCTTGGCCGTTTTTGATGTGCCTGCTGCAAGCGGGCCTTTTCATCAGCGGATCAAACAGGCCGGTTCCTGGTTTGACCAACACCCATCACCTTATGCCTTTGTTATTGATCAGCTTGTGGTAGAAAACTATGCCCATCTGCAACAGGAGCTGAAACGCATTGAAGGCCTTGGCGGCGAAGGGCTGATCGTGCGTGATCCTAATGCAACCTACCAGATTGGCCGCAGGCCCCACATTCTGAAAGTAAAGCGGGTCTACGATGCCGAAGCGACGGTGATGGCCCATCTGCCCGGTCAAGGACGCAACAGCGGCAGATTGGGAGCCTTGCTGGTAAAGAGTGAAGATGGAGTCGAATTTCGTATCGGCTCTGGTCTTTCTGATGCCGTGCGAGATCATCCCCCGGCCATCGGCACGATCATCACCTACCAATTCTTCGGCCAATACCCCTCCGGCATTCCGAAGTTTCCATCCTATGTACGCGTTCGCAGTGATCAGGACCTGCGATGACGCTATGAGTTGATGCCAATAAGTTCGAGAAGCGTGGGTTGAAGATCGTGCTGAACAACTTAACCGACATCAGATATCCATGCCCGTCAACCTCAGCACACGCCTGATGATGCCGGTGTGCCGCCACAGCGGGGGGCGCAGGCCGAGGGCGTGGCTGATGCGGTGAATTTTCGGGAGCAGGGGGTGACCCATAGCAGCCATGTTGATGAAGTTCATCTGCCTGCTCATGGCTTTTTTCAGTTCCCGGTCCAGCCATTGGGCATCCACCTCCGGCGAGAGATAGAAGCGGGGGGCGAGCATCTCGTCTGCCGGTTGTGTGAGCTGTCCCTGGGTTCGGGCGATGGTCTCCAGTTCCGTTCCAGGGTAGATGCGCAGGCCGACGTTGAAGAAGGCCACGTCCCTGGGGCGGATATGTCTTTTGGCAAACTGCAACGTTTCCCGTACCGTTTCCGACGTCTCGCCCGGTCCCCCGAAGAGGAAGACCCAGGCACAGGGAATGCGGTGGCGGGCCACCACGGCGGCAGCATGATGCACATCGCGGCTGGTGAAGCCTTTGCGCAGTCCCTGCAGTACCGGATCGGAAGCGCTCTCCAGGGTAATTCCCATGCCGACAAAGCCGGCCTGTTCCATCGCCGTCAACAGTGCGTCGTCAAAATCACGAGGATTCATCTCCAGACATTGGAGTCGGGTCCCATGTCTGACACGGGACAGGGCAGAACAGATCGCCATGGCATGCTCCAGCGGTGCATTGAACACACTGTCCACGATCTCGATATCGCGCAACCCGGCAGTTGCAAAGCCCAGCACAGCATCGACGATACTGGCAGGGTCCTTCAAACGGCAGCTGTTTCCCTCGATTTTCGGGTAGGTACAGTAGACGCAGTTATACTGGCATCCGATCTTGGTCTGGATCGGGACAGTGGCCATCCGCGCGCGATAGGACGGGACATCCAGCCAGCGCTGATAGTCAGGCGCCGGGCAGATCGTCGAAAACCCTGCAGAAAGGGAACTGTTCAGACGAAACGCGCCCTGTTCGATCCAGGCGATACCGGGCAGATCGGCAAAGTCCTCTTTGCGCGAGATGCGGTCGAGAAGTTGTGGAAAGACCAATTCACCATCACCGATCACCGCGATGCATTCCGGCACCAGACACAGGATCTGCTCAGGCATGATCCCGAGCGCCGCTCCTCCCAGGATGATGGGGGCACCAGTTGTATTGCGAACCTGCTGCACGATACTCTGCAGACCGTCGAGAAAGAACAGTGGATTACACATATCCACATTGTCAATATTGCGGACCGATAGGGCCACAACATCGGGCTGTAGGCGGGCCAAAGCCGACTGGATATCCGCCCCAGGATCGTTGCTGAACATCAGATCCAGAACAAACACGTTATGTCCCGCTTGCTCCGCAGCCTGCGCGATAATACAGGCACCGATCGGCATCACGGGCATGGGCAGATTATTACGGTTGGTGCTGATCAGCAGGATGTTCATAGGTTGGGAATTATTATACATCACCTCAGTCTTGTTCAACGACAACCGCTGTGACTGCCGGAACGAAAGAGGATTCGGGCAACGCATGAGTCGCGTCTACTGATTTGGGGGTTCTTGGATAGAATGAAGCAGCACCAGCCGGGCCGGATAGGTCTCGACAACCTTGATCGAACGGTCAGGGAAATTCTTTT
>JAWOFG010000143.1:0-6611 GCA_046482365.1 Pelovirga sp.
TGAGAAATCGACCCTTGAGCCATCAACTTGTCGACTGACGAATAACCAAGCCCGATGGAAAAGGTTCCGGTCAGTCGTTCCTCAACCGCCACTTCAACAACACTCAAGTCTTCAGCAGAACCGGGGCGATCCGTTACCTCAACTTCTTCAAAAAAGCCAAGATTGCGAACCCGACGGTTGGCTTCCTTCATCTTACTGGAACTATACAGCTCCCCCTCAATCACCGGTATTTCACGCCGGATCACCTTATCTCGGGTGCGGACATTACCGCTGATATCGACTCGTTCGATGGTGACCTGCACCCCCTGTTCGATCTCCAGTTCAATATCAAAAAGCAGTTGATCGGCCCTTTTAGTAGTCAACGGCACGACATTAACGTAGGCATAACCCTGATCGGCGTACAGGTCGGTCAGGGCGAGGATACTGTCACGCAATTGCAGCCGACTGAACACCTCCCCTTCTTTGAGCTGCACCTGCTCCAGCAATTGTTCTTCTGGAAACAGCAGATCACCACTGACACTTAAAGCCCCGACCCGATATTGCGGACCTTCATCAATCTCAATGTCAATATTCAAATATTTGTCATCGACCAGGGTCACTTGGGGTTGCTGAACGATCACGTCCTGATAACCGATATCGTAATAAGCCATTTTGATGCGTTCAACATCGATCTCCATGACCTCATCAAGATAGACTCCACTGCCCGTCAACCAGGATAAAAACCAGCTTTCCTTGGTTTCGATACTTTTGAGCAATTCCCGTTTTGTTAAGACCTGGTTCCCGATAAAGTTGATATTCTTGATGCGGATCTTGCGGCCTTCGTCAATCAGGTACACCAGGGTTGCTTCACCACGACTGTCCCTGACCAGCTGGGTGTTGATTTCAACCGCATGATATGCATCTTTGATGTATGCGTCTTTCAACTCCTGAACGCTCTTGCGAACGCGGTTATGATCAAAAATAAACGGCGGCTTGAGCGTTGTATTGTCACGCAGTTTCTGATCGGACAGTTTTTTATTGTCACGGAACTCAAGGGTTCTGACCAGGGGCTGCTCTTCCACTTCAAAAACCAGAATATTGCTTCCCTGAACCTCATCAATCCGCGCCGTCACATCATGAAAACCACCCAGGGCAAAGATGTTTCTTAAATTTTCATCCACTTGAGCATAACTGACCACATCACCGGGGTTGATAGAAATAACTCCACGGATAGCTGCCGTTGCCACCCGGCGGTTCCCCTCAATCTGTACCTGCGCCACCCTGAATTCTTCAGCCGCTAGCGAGAAGGTCGCTGCAAAGAGCAGAAACAGCGAAATAATAAGTGATCTAGACATCAAAAACCTCAGTTGGGGTGGAAATAAACAAAGGGGTGATTATAAAAGAGAGCAGTATCAACTTCAATTTAAAACATCTCCCGCCAGCACCCCGTCCTCGATCCTGAGAATACGGTCCAGACCGGCGGCGAGAGGCAGGTTGTGGGTCACAATCACCATGGTAAGCCCTTTACTGGCGTGCATGCGATTCAGCAGGGCAACGATCTCGTCTGAGGTGCCGGTATCCAGATTACCGGTTGGCTCATCGGCCAGCAGCAATTGGGGTTCATTGACCAGAGCACGAGCGATTGCCACCCGTTGTTGTTCTCCCCCCGACAGGGCACCGGGCTTATGGGTCAAACGATGAGCCAAACCGACCTCAGTGAGGATATCGGCGGCTTTTTCGCTGGCCAGCTTGCGGGATTCACCAGCAATCAGACGCGGCATCATGACATTTTCCAGGGCACTGAATTCCGGCAGAAGTTGGTGAAACTGGAAGACAAACCCGACCGTACGGTTGCGAAAAGCATCAAGAGCGTGCCCTCGCAGGGCAAATAATCTCTCGCCTTCAACCTTGACCTCTCCGGAAGTTGGCGCATCAAGTCCGCCGAGAATATGCATCAACGTGGTTTTACCGGCACCGGAGGTTCCGACCACAGCTACCCGTTCATTGCGTTTGATCTGTAAATCAATTCCCCTGAGTACCTCGATAACCTCACCCGGGGTCTGAAATGATTTGTGCAGTTGATGCACCGCAACCATGTAATCATCAGTCATAACGCAGCGCCTCTGCCGGATCCATGCGCGAAGCGCGCCAGGCGGGGTAAATAGTCGCCAGCAGCGAGATGGTCATAGCCATCACCACCACTGCGACAACCTCAACCACAACGATCTCTGAAGGGAAGCGCTCCATACCATAGACCGCTTGATCAAAGATCTGGATACCGAACATCGTTTCAATCCCCTTGATCAGAGAATCGGCATAATGGGCCAGGGCCACCCCCAACCCTGTGCCCAACAGGGTCCCCATGGTACCGATAATCAGCCCCTCAAATAAAAATATTTTCATAATACTGCGAGCGTTAGCACCCATGGCGCGTAAAATAGCAATATCACGGGTTTTTTCCATCACAACCATGATCAGGGTAGTAGCAATATTAAAGGCAGCGACCAGGACAATAATCGCCAGAACAATAAAAAGTCCAAGCTTTTCCAGCTTCAGTGCCGACAAAAAAGAGCCGTACAGGCTCTGCCAGGGGCGTACGACCGTAGGGAAGGCAAACTGCCCGGAAAGTTGATCGGCGACGAAAGGTGCGCGCTCAAACAGATCGACCTCAATTTCAATTCCGCTGACGACACCTTCGGACTCAAAGAAGGTCTGGGCTTCGGGCAAGGGAATATAGGCATAAAAACTGTCGATCAGGCTGCTTTGTTTGTCAAACACAGCAACGACCCGAAAGGGCTTCATTTTCGGCATCATACCAAAAGGGGTGACATTGAATAACGGGGGAATGACGTTAACCAGTCCGCCCACATCAACCCCAAGGGTTGTCGCCGTATCCATTCCAATGATTATGCCGGGCCGGTCCTCTGAGTCAAAAAACAGCTGGTTGATCTGGTTACCTTCCCAGGTTCTAAGCGACTGAGTAAGAATCTTGTGGTCTTCGTCTACCCCTTTGACACTGACGGCAGCAACATTGCCGCCGGCCAGCAACATGGCCTCACGGGACACGAACGGAGTTGCCGAGATGACATGGGGAACCTGTCTTGCCGCGTTGACCAGCTCACGCGGGTTATCAATGCCTTCACCGTAGCGTTGGATCAGGACATGAGGCACGTTACCGAGAATCTGCTGGCGCACGCCATCGGTAAATCCGGTCATCACTGCCTGGACCAGAATCAACGCGGCAACACCCAGGGTCACACCGGCGATTGAAATAAAGGAAATGACCGAAATAAAGGTCTGCTTGCGTTTGGCACGCAAATAACGCAGGCTGATAAACCACTCATAGGACATGAAATATTAAGCCTTATCCTGCCTCGGGGCGCATTTGCGGGAAAAGAATGACATCGCGAATACTGGCGGAATTGGTCAGCAGCATCACCAGACGGTCGATGCCGATCCCTTCACCGGCAGCGGGCGGCAGACCGTACTCCAGCGCACGGATATAATCCTCGTCCATGGCGTGAGCTTCTTCGTCTCCGGCCGCCTTTTCTGTGAGTTGATCAAGGAATCTCTGTTTCTGATCCATGGGATTGTTCAATTCAGAGAAGGCGTTGGCCAATTCACGACCGACGATAAACAGCTCAAAACGATCAACGACATCAGGATTTTCATCGTTTTTACGCGAGAGCGGGGAAATCTCAGTAGGGTACTGGGTAATAAACACCGGGTTCCACAGCTTCGGTTCGACCACCTCATCGAAGATCTCTACCAGCAGCTTGCCATGACCGATGCTGTCGTCAAGTTCCAACCCCAAGGTATCCTTGGCATACGCCAGGGAACGATCCCGGTCATTGAGTAGTTCGAAATTGACCTCGCCATACTTGACAATGGCATCCTTAAGGGTCAGCCGTTCCCATGGCGGAGTCAGGTCAACCGTCTTTTCACCATAAGGAATCACCAGTGAACCGCACACCTGTTGGGCCACATGACAGATCAGCTTTTCGGAAAAGTCCATCAGATCGTCGTAGGTGGCATAGGCCTGATAGAATTCCATCATGGTAAATTCAGGGTTGTGCTGAATCGATATCCCTTCATTGCGAAAATTACGATTGATTTCAAACACTCGGTCAAAACCGCCAACCACCAGTCGCTTCAGATACAGTTCCGGGGCAATCCGCAGAAACAAGTCCATTTTCAAGGTGTTGTGACGGGTCACAAAGGGCTTGGCCGTTGCACCACCGGCAATTTGATGCATCATCGGCGTCTCGACTTCGAGATAATCGTGCTCCAGCATGAAGTCACGAATCAGATTAATGATGCGGCTACGCTTGCGAAAAACCTCGCGCACCTCCGGATTCACCATCAAATCCAGATAACGCTGGCGATAGCGGGTTTCGACATCGGTCAGACCGTGCCATTTCTCCGGTAGAGGCAGTAATGATTTGGTCAGCAGCTTGACTTCGGCGGCGCGGATCGACAGTTCGTCGGTCTGGGTGCGAAATGGAACACCACAAACCCCGAGGATATCGCCAATATCAAATTTTTTAAAATAATCGAAGGCCTCATTGCCAATCTCTTTTTTGGCAACGTAGACCTGAATCCGGCCACTGCCGTCCTGTAACTGAAGGAAAGCAGCCTTGCCGAAATCACGTCGTGCCATGATCCGACCGGCAAATCGATATTCGATGGTAGAGCCCTCAAGATCTTCACGCGATTCCTGCTGATGATTATCATTAATCTGCCCGGCGTTATGCAGTACCTTGAAGTCATTGGCAAAGGGATTAATCCCGGCGCTGATAAAGGTGTCGATTTTCGCTCTGCGCTGTTGCAGCAGATCGTTTAGTTCTTCCATGACTTTCATCCTCAACTGTTCGGAAAAATTAAGAGACGAACAATAACGCTTGTACACTGGTGCGTCAAGCAGGAAACCGGAGCTGTAACCCGAACCACGCCCAAGCAAAAGCATTTAACCGACAGGGGGGAGATTTTCCAGGGCTGCGCGAAGCTGTGGCGGCATCCGGCAGGGTTTGCGCTGCTGATAATTGAAGCAAACCATGACCGTGGTCCCTTCGGCAGTCACCATCCCGGCACGGGTCATCTGATACTCCAGGGTGAAAGCAGAGCGCTTGAGGTCAGCAACCCGGATACCGATCTGCAATTGATCGCCATGGAACATCTCCTGCCGATAATAAATGTGCGCTTCCGGCATGATCAGCCCACAGCCACCCACCTCCATTTCGGAGAATGGGCCCAGCTGTGCCAAGAAAGCCAGTCTGGCCTCCTGAAAGATAGTCAGAACGGCGGCGTTACTGACATGTCCACCATAATTGATATCACCGATGGCAACCCGATAGGAAAAAGAAAACTGATCCATAACCACTACCTCTGACAATTGCTGCAATAAAATGTCGAACGCTGACCGATACGGCAGGTGTGTATAGCACGGCCACAATAACGACAGGGGGCAAAGCTGCGCCCATACACCAATAGCTCCCGGCGAAAATAACCGGGGCGTCCTTCGCTGTCGGCAAAGTCGCTGATGGTGGTACCACCAGCGTCGATAGCCGCCCTTAATACCTCCTGGATAGCTATCACCAGGCGTTGATAGCGTTGCCGACCGATCCGCACGGCAGCTCGCGCGGGATGAATACCGGCACGAAACAATGCCTCATTAGCGTAGATATTACCAACCCCGACGACCACCTTCTGGTCCATGATAAAGACCTTTATCGGCTGCGATTTGCCGCGTGACAGACGATACAGCATCTCCCCGCCAAAACTGTCGCTCAAGGGTTCCGGGCCAAGCTTTTTAAGCAGAGGATGATCCAGGAGCGTACCGGGGGAATAAACAAAGATGCCAAAACGGCGCGGGTCGGTAAAGCGCAGGCAGGTTCCATCGGTAAAAATCAGGTCGACATGGTCATGTTTGTTTTCGCTGGTTCCTGCCGGCAGAACACGCAACACGCCGGTCATCCCCAAATGGATCAACAGTCCACCCTGATCGGTTTCCAGCAACAGATATTTCGCTCGCCGCGACACCGTGGTAATAGTCTGCCCCGGAATGACCCGGCACAGTTGAGGATCAAGCGGCAGGCGCAGTTTTGGAGTACGCAGGATCAATTCCTGGATGACTTTGCCGGTGATACAGGGCGCTATACCGCGACAGACGGTTTCCACTTCCGGCAGTTCAGGCATAATCAGAACCGCACCTTGTGTTGAGCCTCAGCAAAATGACTGAAATTAACCAGCACGGCAGGCACCGACAAGTCCCGGGCATCCAGTTTCTGGGCCGAGTGATAACGCCACCCTTGGCTGGTTTCTATGAGCAATACCAGCTCAACCATGCGGCTGATCGCTCCCTGGTGAGAGAAATCCATGAGCTGAATGCACTCAACCTGACCGTCATCAAGGCGGCGTTCCTGGGTACATTGCCAGGTAACAAGCTCGACCCCGGCAAGCTGTTCATGGGCGAAGATCAGGTAGCTGGATAGATCAGGGAAGTGCTGGAGAAAAGGCGCCTGGGGATGGTAGCTCGCGTAGATGGCAGGGTAATCACCACGACGATGGGCCTCAAAGCGCCGGCGCAGACAATCCGTCGGAGTCATGGCAGAGGTCATTCTTTAATCCGTGGG